>JBGTAT010000407.1:0-18655 GCA_041749755.1 Terrimicrobiaceae bacterium
GCCGGGCGCGCCCACTGGGAGACGATCGTCCAGTTCATGTCCGGATCGCGCCCCGCGCAGTGTCCGCCCGGGCGGCTCGACCTGCCCGGCTCTGAAAAGTGCGTGGCCATCGTCTACCGCGGCATCGATGCCGTGGCCAAAATCCGCGAGGTCCTCGGCCCGACCGACCCCTCCAAGGCTCCTCCCGGTTCGATCCGCAAGGAATTCGGCCAAACCGTCATGATCAACGCGGCCCACGCGTCGGATTCCACCGAAAATGCCCGCCGCGAGATGGAAATCATCCGGGTGGCTGAAAACAATCTGAAACCGTTGCTTGAAGCGCACGGTTTGTCCGTCTAATACCAACTCACTCAAAATCTATGGAAATTGCCTCCCGACTCAGCGAACTCACCCCGTCCCTCACCCTTGCGATCGACAGCAAAGCCAAGGCTCTCAAAGCCGAGGGCGTTGACGTCTGCGGTTTCGGAGCCGGCGAACCCGACATGGATACGCCCGAGCATATCAAGGCCGCCGCCGCCGCCGCGCTCGCCGCGGGACACACGAAATACACCCCGAGCTCCGGGATCCCGGAGCTCCGCCAGGCGATCTCGAAAAAGCTCTCCGCCGACAACGGTCTCGAATACAAGCCGAGCCAGATCATCGTGAGCAACGGGGCCAAGCAGTCGTGCTTCAACGCGATCGCCGCCGTGGTGAACCCGGGCGACGAGGTCGTGATCCCGGCCCCGTTCTGGCTGAGCTACCCGGAGATGGTCCGCATCGCAGGCGGGATCCCGGTCATCGTGAACACGAAGGAGGAAAACGGCTGGAAGATGACAGCCGAGGAATTTGAAAATGCGATGACCCCGTGCACGAAGATGGTGATCATCAACTCCCCGGGCAACCCGACCGGCTCGGTCTACACCCGCGACGAGCTCCGCGCGATCTCGGAAGTCGCCGCCGAGGAGGACATCTACATCCTCTCCGACGAGATCTATGAGAAGCTGACCTACGACGGCGCGGAGCATGTGAGCATCGGCTCGCTCACGCCGGAGGCCTACGACCTGACGATCACGGTGAACGGCTTCAGCAAGGCTTATGCGATGACCGGATGGCGGCTCGGCTATCTGGCGGCCCCGGAGCCGATCGCGAAGGCGATCGACTCGATGCAGAGCCACATGACGTCGAACCCCTGCTCGTTTGCCCAGTACGGCGGCCTCGCCGCCCTCACCGGCGACCAGCAGTGCGTCACCGACATGCGCGAGGAGTTCGACATCCGCCGGCAGTACATGTTCGAGCGCCTGAGCGCGATCCCCGGGATCTCGGCGGTCATGCCGCTCGGCGCCTTTTACGTGCTCGCCAACGTCAGCGCACTCGGACTCAAATCCCAGAATTTTGCCGACCGCCTGCTGAGCAAGGCCAACGTCGCGCTGGTTCCCGGGATCGCATTCGGCGATGACCGCACGGTCCGCCTGAGCTATGCGACGAGCCTCGATATCATCAAGACCGGGCTCGACCGGATCGAGCAGTTCTGCAAATCCGTCTAAGCGCCATGTCCGTCCTCATCGTCGGTTCTGTCGCGCTGGATGACATCAAAACGCCGGTCGCCGAGCACCCCGACCTGCTCGGCGGCTCAGCCTCGTACGGGGCGGTAGCCGCCTCGTTTTTCAGCCCGGTCAACTTCGTCGGCATCGTCGGTGAGGATTTCCCGAAGCAGCATATCGAACTCCTGCGGAGCCGCCGGATCGACCTCGACGGGCTCCAGATCGTCCCGGGAAAAACGTTCCGCTGGTCGGGCGAATACCTCCTCGACATGAATACGCGTGAGACGCGTTCGGTCGATCTCAACGTCTTCGAACACTTCAGCCCGAACCTTCCGGCCGCCTACAAATCCACGCCGTTCGTTCTCCTGGCCAACATCGCCCCCGACCTCCAGCACCACGTCCTCGACCAGGTCGAAAATCCCCGCTTCGTCATCGCGGATACGATGGACCTCTGGATCAGCATCGCAAAGGAATCGCTGATCCGGCTCCTCGGCCGCGTGGACATGCTGATCCTCAACGACGGCGAGGCGCGCCAGCTCACCGGCGAATCGAACCTGGTCAAGGCGGCGAAGGCGATCCTCGCGCTCGGTCCGAAATATGTCGCCATCAAGAAGGGCGAGCACGGATGCCTCCTCTTCGGAAACGGCGGAGAATTTTTCAGCTGCCCGGCCTTTCCGCTGGAGGAAATCCATGACCCCACCGGGGCGGGCGACACGTTTGCGGGAGGCCTCATCGGCATGCTCGCCCGGGAGAGCGATTCCGGGCCGGTTGATTTCTGGGCGCTGCGGCGCGGGGTCGTCTTCGGCACAGTCCTCGCCAGCTACAACGTAGAGGCCTTCAGCCTCGAGCGCCTCAAGACCGTCGATGCCGCCCAGATCGAGGACCGCTGCCGCCGCCTCCGCGCGCTCAGCCAGTTCGAAGCCGCCTGATAGACGGCACTGGGAGGGGCACACTAATGTCGCCCAAGGGGAGAAATGCAAGGCGCGCCGAAGCAGATCGGTCGGCGACAAGAGTGTCGCCGCATAGGCTTTCGGCTTTTACCGCCTCCGTAATTTTGCAGCAAGGAAAAAAAGGCGAGGGTCGGAATCGAACCGACGCTTCAAAACCGCATTCCGAAAACATCATAAAGTGCTGATAATGAACAAGGCCAGACATTGAAAAACATTATTGACTTTAGCGGCGGATTTAGCAGTCTGGCGGCATGGCTTCGATCCACCGCAAGACAGGGACTCAAAACTGGCAATGTTCCTTCCGGGATTCTTCCGGGAAATGGCGGCTTGTCTCGACGGGCACGGCGGGCAAGGTGGCCGCACAAGCGGCTTGCACCCGACTTGAATCTCTCGCCCGCCTGAATGCCGTTCAGACCGACAAGGCCACCGTTCCGGCAGAGGACGCCGGGGAACTCATGGAAGCGGGGCTGGCGCTCGTTCAGCACGCGCACCGGGGCACGCTGTCTGAATCCGTGGCGAGGGAGTATGTCAACCGTGTCTTGAAGGCATCCGGGGCCGGAAGTGAAATCAAAGGGGAAACCGTCCGGGAGTTTTTCGACAACTGGATTGCAGGCAAGGAACTTTCCAAGGCGGAACATACCGGGCTCAGATACAAAGGAGCAAAGGAAGCCTTCCTGAAAAGTCTCGGGAAGCGGGCGGATCTCTCCCTTTCGGCGGTGGGCGCTCGGGACGTGGAATCCTTCCGGGATGCTCGCTTGAAAATTGTCGGCTCGGGCACCGTGGGGGATGATCTGAAAATCATCCGCTCGGCATTCAATCGGGCGCGGCGGCAGGGGACGATTCACGCAAACCCATGCGAAGCGGTGGATATTCCCAAAAGCGAAAAGCAGGAACGGGAACCATTCACGCCGGGGGAAGTCTCGGCGCTGGTGGCGACAGCGCCGGAAGAATGGAAGACGGTTATATTGCTCGGCTTCTACGCGGGGCTGCGGCTCGGGGATGCCGTCCGGCTGACATGGGACGCGGTGGACTTCTCGAAAGGGCTTCTCACCTTCCGGGCTCAGAAGACGAAACGCATGGAAAGCCTTCCCATTCATCCCACTCTTTCGGCTCACTTGGAAAAGATTGCAGGCGACAGCGCCGGGGCAATCTCGCCGGGGCTCGCCAAGCTCAGCATTCCCGGACGCTCGGGCCTCTCTCGGCAGTTTCTCGACATCGTGAAGGCGGCAGGACTCGGGGGCGAACCGGAAGGGGAAATGCTGAAAGGCAAGAGGCGGCGCTTCACAGCCAAATCATTCCACTCCTTGCGGCATGGCTTTGTTTCCTCAATGGCAAACGCGGGCGTTTCCAAGGAACTGCGAATGAAGCTGGCCGGCCACACGTCCGAAGACGTGGCGACAGGATACACGCACCACGAAGCGGAGATTCTGCGAGCCGCAATCGGAAGTATTCCAAGCAAGTGACTATGTTTGCCATCAAAAAGCCATTACCACAAACTGCGTCGCTTCTGTCGGGCATCAAGTATCCGCCTGGATTCGACAAAAACGGGAGACGAGTTCTTGCGAAGTGTCCAGAGTTTCGGCTTGTTGAACTTTACAAAGTCGGCGGGGAAACTGTTCTTGAAACTGCTCCCGACATTGAACGTGCCTATTGGCGGTCAATCTTCAGAATCAAGGGACCACACACAGGCCCTTGGAGCGACGAAACGAATCGCCGGATTGAGTGGGCCATTGCCCTGAAGAAAATGATGCGGTTCAAAGAACGCGGCTATACGGGCAGCGATGTTCCTTTGGCGAGGGCACTATCTGAAAACCTCGGTCCGGCTATTGAAAATGCTTTGAGCTCGCAGGACGTAAAGGCCGCAGCGAATAAAGTCGCAAGCATGTTTCGTGACGCCGTTCTGGCACAGGCGCGTGAAGCCAACATGTTGAAAGACTATCGCGCAAAATGCAGAGTGCCCGCTGTTGCCGTCCTCATTTGGGAGGCACAGGGAAGTTTCCAGTATTATCGAAAGCGTCCGAAAAAATCCTACCTGCGGGAAAGGCTTGAAATGATCGGCTACGGGATAAAGGGAAAGGATTCTTCAGCGGACTGGCGGGATCGCTTTGAGCGAGCATCCCTCGACCGTCTGCCCGATTAAGCCCCCCCTACTTTGGCGCAAACAAGGGGGATTGCGCGAGTTGTGATGGTTTGGCGGTGTGAAATTTATCACACCTAATCCAACATCGGGGACACTGGCAAACGGTCGTCCGAAACTGGCAGAACTTCCAATCACCTTCCGGCTCCCCAAGTGTGGCCAGCGGGATGCGCATTTCAACTTGTCGCGTAGCTGGTATTACGCGGCGGAAGCGGACGGGCGGCTTGCTCTCATTCGCCTGCGGGACAAGGGCAAGAAACGCGGCACAACTCTTGTGCCGACAGCGGGGGTGCTCGCATTGCTCGGGGGGGCCGGGGAATGATTGAGCACCCCGACCCCGGACAGTCCGGGAAAAGAAAAGGGCCGGTCAGTGGCGAAACTGACCAGCCCGGAATCACAGAAGCCCCCGCAGGATACAAAGCCCCCGCGCCGAATCAAGGCGGAAGTCATTCCTCGCTTGACGATCTGCGGGAGGCGGCGCGGGCAATCAAGGGGCTATCGCTCCCCGATTGGATGCAGGAGCGGCTCCTTGCCGGGCTCGTCAAAGAACACTCGGCGGCTATCGCCTGCGAACTTCTCGCCGGGGAGGAATCGCAATGAGCGTCAAGCCATCTTTTGGCGCGATGTCCAAGTTTGATCTTGGCAAAAAAAATGAAGCTCATGCGCACATGGATTTGGAAAAAAATCCCTCGTCCACACACATGAACTTCAGCAACAACATCCCTCCGACTGGGGGGGCTGTCAACTATTCCATCGGCAAAGCCGGACCGGACCGCGTAAACACCGCGCTGGAAGCAAACTTGAAGCGGAGCCCGTGCGCGATGATTGCAACCGATTCTGAGATTCGCGAGAACGTGCGCGGCAACCTGCTTTCACTCCGGGAGGATGTTGTTGCGCTCGGATACCGATGGGAGCACGCCGCCGAGTTCCTGGCCGTGATCGACACGCTGATTGCCGACTGCGAAAACCCCGCCATTGATGCGGTGGAACTCGCTTGCCTGCACGTCAAGCCGATGTCCTTTCAACAGGCCATCCAAGCGGGCGATGACTTCAGGAGGCCGCTATGATCTCCTTCGATTCGCGCGACAGCGTAGCACAGGCGGCAGCGTTTCGTCTTGGGCTCCATGAGGAACTTTCCAAGGCCAGCGGAAGCAAGATGGTTGCCGCTGCCGGAAAGGTTGAGAGAGGCAAGGCGGTTTACGTTCTCCGGTTCACAGGCTGGCCGGACGCAAAAGATAACGGCTGGCAACTCATAACCGCGCCGGACCAGCCGGAATTTGTTCGACTCATCGAGGGAATGATTCTGGCTAACTATTCCGCCGCGCCAATCGTGAAACCCATTCCGCAACCGGGAAGGAATTGACCATGACCGCCGATGACATCAAAGCGAAGTTTCCTTTGCGTGCGGTGGCGATCATGTGCGGGATTGAACTCCCGCGCGATGGCGTGAAATTCCGCTCACCGTTTCGCGTGGATGATTCCCCTTCATGCACGATCAAGGGCGACTTGATCACGGACTGGAGCCGGGAGGAGAAACTTGACGCAATCGGATTTTTCGCCGCGGCAAAGGGGATTGAGAACGGGCAGGCGTTCAAGGAACTTGGGAAGATGGCCGGGGCGAACTTCCAAGCGCACCCCGGCAAGGTGAAGGTGGCGCGGCCAGCTTCACCCACGGCGCGGCAGGGCGTCACAATTCCCGAACGGATCGAGAGCCCCACCCGCAAGTTGATCGAGGGAACCGCAGAGGAGCGGGGGCTATCATGGGAAGCATTCGAAGCGGCGCGGGTGTTTTTCAAAACGCTGACATTCGGCCGGCTCTTCGATCAATCGTGCTGGTTTCTTCATGACCGGCGCGGGCTCGGCTTTGAGGCTCGCCGTTGTGACAATCGGGAGTTTGAACCCGTGGGCAACCTGGGGCCGCGCAAGTCTCACTCAAAGGGGCAGGGCGTCAAGGCGTGGCCGATGGGCATCCTTCCCCCCGGTGTATCGGATGAAACAATTAAGCGGGAGAATCCCCGCATCCTGCTTGTTGAAGGGACGCCCGATTATGTGGCCGCATGTCAGCTTGCCATGATGATCGGGCCGCTTGTCCTTCCCTGCGCAATGCTTGGCAAGGGCGCGGACATCGCCCCGGATGCGCTCCCCTATTTCAAAGGCCGCGCCGTCACGATCGCGGGGCACACTGACGCCAGCGGCAGAATCAAGGCATGGGGCGGGCAAATCAAGCGGGCCGGGGCCGCTGAGGTTAAGCCCGTATTGCTCGGCAATCATCGCGATTTGAATGACTGGCTCCGCTACTGCCCCGACCGCGCGGGCGAACTTCTGAACCTTCTGCACCTGAAACCATGACCGCCACAAATCCAACAACTGACGAGCATTTATCCGTCATTCCAATGGGAGAACCTATCGAGCTTCCTGACGATGACCAGCCGACAGGCAATGACGGTCCGCCCCCGGAGGCCTTTCCCTTACTGCAACTTCTGGAGCATGCTCCAGACCCGGAGGATACAATTCTCGGGAAGCGATTCCTTTGCCGGGAAGGCGGAATGCTTTTTGTCGGGCCATCCGGTATAGGCAAGTCATCTGCATCCGTTCAAATGGATGTTTGCTGGTCTGTCGGGATGCCTGCATTTGGAATCCACCCGGCAAGGCCAATAAAAATTCTTCAAATTCAAGCGGAGAATGACAACGGGGACCTCCATGAAATGATCCGGGGCGTCTGGGAAGCAATGAGGTTTGGAGCCGGGGAGGAAGCACTTTGCAGGGTGAACCTTCTGACAGCTTCGGAGAAGTCCCGCACCGGCGACTTGTTTCTCTCGGGCGTCGTTCGCCCCCTGCTCGAAAAGCATCGGCCCGACATCCTGCGGATTGATCCACTCATGGCATACCTGGGCGATGATCCAACGGATTCAAAAGCACTCGCCGGGTTCTGCCGTGCGGGTCTGAATCCACTCATGGAAGAGTTTCGTTGTTCCGTCATTCTGAATCATCATACTCCGAAAACCACCAACCGGGACACCTCTGCTTGGCGTGCTTCTGATTGGATGTATTCCGGGGCTGGCGGGGCGGACCTCACAAATTGGGCGCGGGCGATTCTTGTTGTGGAGCCGACTGACAACTCTTCTGTTTTCCGCTTCATCGGAGCCAAGCGCGGAAAGCGGATCGGCTGGGAAGACGCGATGAGCACCCCTGAGTTTCAACGCATCTTCTGCCACTCCGACAATTCGATTGCATGGCGGGAGGCGAGCGACGAGGAGCGCGATGGTATCCGCCCCAAGAAAGACAGGAACACCCCCTCGAACGAGGAACTTCTTTCCATCGTTCCGATGAGTGGCGCAATCCCGAAAGACGAACTTCTGGCAAGGTGGAATCAAAAGGGAATAGGCCAGAAGAAATGCAGTTCAATAATTTCCGTGATGTTGGCCGACCATGAAATTTTTGAGTGGCGGATTGCGCGTTCTGGAACTCGCCCGCAACTCCTCATTTCAAGAGAGGAGCAATCCCTTGTATGAGATACGCGCGTTGTTGGCAGCAATACCGGCAAAGGGTTGCGCATATCTCCGCGCAAGATGGGTGGGAGATAGATGCGCACACCCTACTTGACGTAGTGTGCATCTATCTATCTCAACCGGGCATTTCTCAAAAAGGAATCGGGTTGCCGGTATCTCTGCAAAGGACGATGAGGAAATGACCATGACCACAACCCAAAGATGGGCAGGATTGCCCGACAGCATCAAACGACAGGCCGCGCCGGATATGCTGGCCGGGGGAGGGTGGTATCATCACGGCAGATTGATCGAGCACCCTGGGGCCGATGAGTTGCGGCGATGGGCTGGCAACGGATCGTCACCGGAGGAGATTCCAAAGCCATCGCACGCGCCCGCGCGAACCGCCCCACAGGAACCCGCCCCGGTTGCCGGGAATACCATGATGGCACCCGGCCAGCCGGAAGCCCGACAGCGGGCGCACAGCGCGAACCCTCACCCCCGGAAGCCGACCACCCGGCAGGAAAAGCGCGATGCCGTGGATCGGGCATTGCCGACAAATGCCGACACGCCCGACCGGGAACTAGCGCGGCTGCTGGGCGTCTCGCACACGTTCATCGCCATGAGGCGGCGCAAGGCTGGCAACGTTGCCAGCGCGAGCAAGGGGTTGAATGTTTAAAAAAGATAAGGTTTCGCAACAGATGCGCACGCGCACGATTTGCCGAGATTTGTCCTGCCTGACACCCCGGCGCGGATGGCAAGAAATGGTAAGGTTGGCCTTTGCCGATTGTCTAAAAATGTCAAGGTTGCCAGCCGGGACAGTCTGACTTTTGCAACAAATACCCGCGTGAGGGAGGAGTAAAAAGGTTTGGCCTCTCAACGTGACTGGTTTGAGCTTCCAGTTTGCATTAGCGCGATTGCATGTGCTCTGGCTATCTCGCTTTCATCTTCGGTTGCTCGAACTCCTTTTGGAAAGGCAACCACATCGGCAGCATCGAAGAATTTTTTCCCAACCCAAACAATACCATTCTCGCTGGAGTTGATTGCCTCACGAATTCTGACAAAAAGCTCATCCTCCCCGATCCATTTGCTAAAAAACTCTTTTTGAAGCTTGTCGCTTTGCTCTCTGTATTCAGTTGCTTCGATTTCACCGCGAGAAACCCAGTTGAGAAATTCACGATTCCACCAGCGATGCATTGAATTTTCTGGATAAATACTTTTTGCAAAATCGGGATCGCCTTTCAGAAGATATTTCACGAACGCGGGATCATTGTAGCCAAGGCGAAACATGTGAAAATCGCTCTTCTCGGCCTCAGCTTCCCATTTTGAAACCTGTTTTTGAAATGATAAATATCTCGTCACGGCGGGAACCCCGAAGACAAAAAAGATTCCAGCACAGAGAGCGAGCGATATGGTGATTAAAGTGGCTTTTTGTGTCTTCCAGACACCCCCAACCAAACGTAGGGAGACGATTCTGGATGCCAGTAGCCCAAACGCCCCCAAATCGAACCATGCCCACGTTCCCCTGTCCATCTCTAGCGGGAGGAACGGATTAAAGATCACCGCAATCAGGCCGAAAAGGACAGAGACAACTGTTTTCTTTTTCTCACTCGCCACACTTTTGTGAATATCCAAAATCACTGCCACGCACGCGGCCACCACCACAAACCGGAGAACCTTGTAATAGTCATCCGGCATGATAGCTAACCCGAGTAAACACCCCAAAGCAGCCAAGGCTACAATTGCTGTTTTCAGATTGAACAGCCCGTTCATTCTCAACTTGGGGAAGCTACTCTCCGTATCGCACGGCTTGGAATCGGAGTTGGCAGCTTTGAGTTGCGTTGCATTATCATTCGCGGGCGGCATTGGCGTATCAAGAATGGCCTTCGTGCTTGCGTGAGCCCCCAATGTATTGACGACTATCGGAGGCCTCTTAACGTCGCATTTGTGGTGCTGAGAATCCTCATTCCATCGAAGGATTCGCCCAAAAATCAAAATCGAAATGATGTCTATGAAGCCCAACCGGGTTGCACCAATCAGGACGCTTCCGAGGTTTGCCAGAAACAGCATCAGAATGCAGAGTGGGATGACTGCCACGAAAGGAATTTTCCGCCGTGCTCCCTTGCGGATCAAAATACCAGCCGAGATTATCACCATTGCGGTGATTCCCGAGGCAACAAAGCCGTAAGCAAGATTTTGTTCGTTCATTCAGAAAAGCGAACATGCGCAGGGTAAAGGACTGAATCGGGATTGGTGCATCGAGCTAATGAAACCGTGCTGGAAACGGCACGATGCTCCCCTGACGGACGGTTAACGTCAAGTGCTGGATTCAGCACGATGACAAATCAGCCAAGGAATTTAGTCGGTCCGCAGGTTCGCCGGTTTCGTTGCGATGCCGGGTTGTCTCAACCTGTCTTGGCTGGAAAATGCCAGCGCATTGGCTGGGATGTCGGACGCGATGCCATCGCCAAAATCGAAGGCTGCACCCGCTGTGTGTCAGATTCGGAACTCGTATTTCTCGCCCGAGTTCTCAATTGTCCTCTTCTGGATCTCTATCCTGAAAACGTAAAAGCTATTCTTCGCAGCAAGTTGTGAGTTGAAAGGTTGCCAGCCGGGGGCGTTGGCATTACGGTTTCAACTGCGCCCGGTGAGGCCGGGGGACGCACTACGGACGAAGGGTCCGCATCGCCCCCGGATTGTTCTAGCCGGGCGTCCGCTTTTGCGGATACCTTGATTTTGTCGGGAGGCCCTGCGGAACGCTCTGATGCGGCACCGTCCGCAGGCTCCACCGCCCTTGTGGCGTCACCTTCCGGCAATTCTATTCCGACCGCTTCAACGGAATAGAACCCTTTTACCCTGGCGCGGTTTGTCGCCCCCGCCCTTTCGGCACGGCGGCCCTGCCCTTGATCCGCATGGCCTTGATCGGCTTGGGAATCTTCTTCGGGTTGCGCTTGCGGTCCTTCGCCAGCTTTCCCCACTGCTTTTCCGGCGTCGAGTGGTATGGGGCTGGGAATTCCATCGGCGGCAACATTGCCCCCGTCCGCGTCGTCGGCAATCGAAAAGGTTGACTGGCCGCGCATCATGTCCGAGGGTTTGTTCAAGCCCGCATCCACTGCGTGACCTCCCGAAAGGGCGTCCGCAGGCTCCAGCAAGGACCTGTCCTTGAAAGATGCGGGTGATTCTTTTCAAAGAATGCCAAGCGGGAGGGCGGTCGTTTCCTCATACCAGAGCCCGAAAGCTCTGCCTCATCTGACCTTCATGATGTTCCGCTTGGCAAAGGCAATATCCAGCCGTCCGAGCTTGCCGTCAACTCATGGCTGCGCAATGATCCCCTTGGCTCCAATAAGCTGCGCCGGAAGGCTCAACCGACTTGTCGGCACTGGCACCGGTCTTGAACGCGGTTTGTTGGGGCTCTTTCGCTTCTGTGCTCGGGCTTGACGATGTTTAGAAACTACGCAAGATTGCCTTTGGCCAGCCGAAGCCGGGATTTGTCCTTCAATGGACTGCCTGGGCGTAACTTCGGCTGGCTCCCTTGCCCGCTCCCAAATCGGAACGACTAAATGTAGGTCCGGTTTGCGTATCCCCGGAGTCTGCACAAACCTGCTCCGGGGAGCCGGGCATTGATATTTTTTCACCCTTCCGGGAGAAAAATCAGGCGCGGGGAGTGATCGCCGGAGCATCACGGCAGCGGAGCCGAACATTTCCGAACGCATCGCGCGCGCGAGGGCGAAGACTCTAAAGCTCCGCGTCCGGGCAGTCTTTGAACGAAGGCCGCAAGTCCTGCGGGTCTCTCAACTGGATAAAGTTCATCGGGAGCAATGGCTTCCCCTTGCGGAGATTCTCCTCGTCGCCCGGAATCTCTGGCGAAAGTCCTTCGCCACTCTCCGCCAAGTCAGTGAACCGGCGCGCGGGTGGCTGAATTGACAGCGGCAAGTGCTCGCTCGGTTCTTGCGGCGGGATTGCTTTCATCGGACTTGAACCCTCTCAATGTGATTCGGACCCTCAAGATTCGGACGTTTTATTTCTGGATCACCGGGACGCAACGCACGGAATACAAGATTCGCCGATGGGGCAGTTTGTCCGTAAACTCCCTCTCTGGCGTCAAACGAGACGGGGACCATGACGAGCCCGCGCTTTGCGCAATACTCGCTTGCCTTTCCCATCGTCTGCTCTCGCACCCATGCTGATGAGAATCCAGCGCCAGAACTTGACACCATGAAAGTATCCGGACCGGCCGGGATCACTTTGGATGTTGCGCATCCCGCCAAGAAGACAAAGGGAGCGAGGGCAAGGATTGCCGGGAGGATTCTCATGGATGAAGTTTTACCGCACCCGGAGAGGGCAGGCAACGGGATTCCCTTCCGGCAGAAAATCCGGCCTTGCGATGATCGCCGGGGGCAATCGGGGAGCATGGCCAAGGCGGAAAAAGAACATCCCGAAACGTGGGGAAATCTGACTGACTCAACCGCAAGATTTTAGCAGTTTAACCGCTACTTTTTAGCAGTCTGAAAAGGTCGGCTGTCCGCAATCGCTTGCTGGTAAAGGCTTTGCAAAGAAAAAAGGCGAGGGTCGGAATCGAACCGACGCATAGAGCTTTTGCAGAGCTCTGCCTTACCACTTGGCTACCCCGCCGTGAGAAGATTTTTACCAATACACATTCAGCGGGGGGATGACAACTGATACTTGTCCTCCGCTGGTGGTGCCCTCGGATTGGTCGAGGGCTTCGACGACGTTGTCCTTGAACGTGACGGTAAGGGTGCCGATGGGGACTTTAACGTAGATCGTGCTGGCCGAGTAGCCGGGGAAGTTCTGGATGAGGGCGCCGCCGGGGCAGTTTGTGGTCGTCTGGTAGGTGATGACGGTCTGGTTGTTGACCGGGACGAACGTCGTCTGGGGGACGAGCTTGTACTTGATGTATTCCCAGACCTGCTGGGTCGAGGATTTGTCGGCGCGGCTGGATCTTTTCTGGGGTTTTCCGATGCTGCGGGCGACCTCTTCGTTGGTCATGCCGATGGCGACCTCATTTTGTGAGATGAGCGCTTCGACCTCGATGCGTCGCTCGTCGCTCTTCCGGAGGTTCTCGACGAATTTTTCTGGAAGAGGCTCGAGGAACTGCGGGCTGACCCAGGCGGCGATGCCGCCCTGCTGGGCATTCCCGCGCACGCGCAGGAGCCCGTTGAGATCGACGCCCTCGATCTGGACGACCTGGGGGAACCGCAGGGTCCCGGCGTACCGGGATTGTGCCGTGTCGAAGTGGGCGGGTGCGGGCTCGAGGACTTTGAGGCGGAGCGGCTTGACGTTAAAATCCGAGAGGTAGATCGCTCCGGGCTCGCGGATGATCGGGCTGGCTGCGTGGGAAGAAACGACGAGGAGAAGGAGGATGGGGACGAGCCATTTCATGGAATCACCATCGCAGAGCGGCGGCGGTTTGACAAATCCGGATCGCTGGGGGGAATGGCTTTCTGTTGAAGATCCCTGCCGGGGGGATATGGTGGGCGTCCGGCTCTGTGAAAATCCAAATTCTGACGATCTTTCCCGAAATGTGCGCGTCCGTCTTCGGCGGCAGCATCCTGAAGCGCGCGCAGGAAAAGGGACTTGTCGACTTGGAGTCGGTTGATCTTCGGGCCTGGTCGACCGGGAAGCATCGCACGACCGACGATGCCCCGTACGGAGGCGGTCCGGGGATGGTGATGAAGGTCGAGCCGATCGACCTCGCGCTCGCCGAGCTCCGGCAGCCGGGCTCCCGGGTCGTCCTCCTCTCGCCCCAGGGGCCACCGTTCTGCCATGCGTCCGCCGTTCGCCTCGCAAAGGAATCCCACCTGATTTTTCTTTGCGGGCACTACGAGGGGGTCGACCAGCGGGTCGTGGATCATCTGGTGGACGAGGAGATCTCGATCGGCGACTACGTGCTGACGAGCGGGGTGCTTCCGGCGCTGGTTGTGAGCGATGCGGTGGTGCGCCTGATTCCGGGGGTATTGGGCGATGAGCGATCGGCCGCACAGGATTCGTTTGTTACCGGAGGGCTTGACCATCCGCACTACACGCGGCCCGAGAGCTACCGCGGGTGGGCGGTGCCCGAGGTCCTGCTTTCCGGCAACCATGGGGCGATCGAGCGGTGGCGGGTGGAGAAGGCGGCGGAGGCGACGAGAGACCGGCGGCCCGACCTCCCCCATTGACATTCCGCAGGCCCGGCCCCACGGTTCGCGGTTATGCCATTTTCTACGCTGGGCTTAAGCAAGCCGATTCTTCAGGGGGTTCAGGCCATGGGCTACGGGGATCCGACGCCGATCCAACTGCGCGCCATTCCACCGGCCCTGGAGGGGCGCGATGTGATTGCGTCCGCACAGACCGGCACCGGAAAGACCGCCGCTTTTGCGCTGCCGACGCTCCAGAAGCTGGCCGCCCGCGGGAAGTGCCGCTGCCTCGTCCTCGAGCCCACCCGCGAGCTCGCGATGCAGGTTGAAACCGCAATGCGCGACTTTGCCCGCTTTACCGACCTGCGGGTCGGATCGATCTTCGGCGGTGTCGGATACGGCGCGCAGCGGATCGCGCTGCGCGAGGGGCTCGATGTTGTGGTGGCCACGCCCGGCCGCCTGGAGGACCACCTCCAGCAGGGGACCCTGCGCCTGAGCGATATTGAGATCCTCGTCCTCGACGAGGTCGACCGGATGCTCGACGTCGGATTTCTTCCGCCCATGCGCCGGATCATCGCGAAATGCCCGAAGGCGCGCCAGACGCTGTTCTTCTCGGCCACTCTCCCGCCGGAGATTGCCGAGCTGGCGAACTTCGCGCTGCAGGACCCGGTCCGCATCGAGATCGGGGCCTCACGCAGCGTCGTCTCGACCGTTAAGCACGGGGTTTATACGGTCGATCCCAGCCGGAAATTTGACCTCCTTCTCGCCCTGCTCACGGCGACCGACTACCAGAGTGTGATCATCTTTTCCCGCACCAAACATGGGGCGGATAAGATTGCGAAGAAGCTGCGCGCGAACAACCACTCGGTCGCCGTCCTGCACGCCAACCGCTCGCAGAACCAGCGCATCGAGGCGCTGCACGGGTTCAAATCCGGAAAATACGAAGTGATGGTGGCGACCGACATCGCGGCGCGCGGGATCGACGTGGCCGGGGTGAGCCACGTCATCAACTACGACGTCCCCCAGCACCCGGAAGACTACGTGCACCGGATCGGACGGACCGGACGCGCCCAGCAAACCGGCGACGCGTTCACCCTCGTGACCCACGAGGAAATGAAAAAGCTCTCGGCCATCGAGCGGTTCATCGGCCAGAAGGTTGCCCGCCTCACGCTCGATGGGTTCCAGGTGCCGCCCAACGGGGAGGAGCCCCGCCCGCAACAGCCTAAGGTCGAGCCCCGGATGGACGGACGCGCCCGATTTGGAAGACGCCGCCCCGCGCGGAGGTAAGTCGCTGCCCCGGCTACCGGCAAACTATTCCCTTTGCGGAAAATTGTGGCATGGGCCTCCAGCCCATGTGGGAAAGCCATCGCATGGGCAGGATGCCCATGCCACATGAGTGAAAAGCATTGAGGCTATCGGCGTTTTTTTATAGCCCCCGGCAGCCAGGTCCAAACGATCTGGGTCGAGACGGCGTAGTTCCAAACCGCGCCGATCAGGGCCCCGGCGGTCCCTGCGAACCACCAAGGAATCCCGCTTTCGAAGAGGTACTCGGCCGACTGCACGTTGACGATGGCCCCGAATCCGCAGATCGCGAGGTAGGCGATCAGGCCGGGCAGCAGGAGGGCGCCCTTGAGGCGGCGGGAGCGAAAGGTCACCGAGTTGTTGACCAGAAAATTCGAGATCATTGCGAATCCGGTCGCGGTCACCTGCGCGGCAAAAAACGGGAGCCCGGCCGCCAGGTAAAGGCTGCCGAGAATCATCAGGTGCAGGAGCAGACCAGAGAGGCCGGCCAGAACGTAGAGGACGAAGCTCAGCGGAAGCAGACGCCCGAGGGTCTTGTCCGCAAGAAGGTAGAGATATTCCAGGCCGACGACGATATCGAGCTTGCTCTCGCCGTGCTGGCGGGTCCGGAACTGGTACGGAAATTCCTTCGTGCGCAGCGTGCGCGGGCAGGACAGAACGATATCGAGCAGGATCTTGAATCCCCGGCCGGTCATCGCATGGATGGTTGCCTCATAGAGGTCCCGGCGCATCACAAAAAACCCGCTCATCGGATCGCTCAGAGGGGTCCGCAAAAACGTTTTTTCGATCGCGGTGGCGAACCGGCTCACAAGCTGCCTGCGTTTTGACCACTGCCCGACCCCTCCCTCTCCCGAGTAGCGGGTTCCGATCGCCAAGTCGAGCGACGGATCCTCGGCGAACGCGCGGATCATGGCGGGAAGGATCCTCTCATCATGCTGGAGGTCGGCGTCCATCACGGCAAAAAGCCCGGCCGCGCTCGAGGACATTCCCTCCAGGCAGGCGGATGCCAGCCCGCGGCGCCCGACGCGGCGAAGGAACCGCACCCGCGGATGGCTTCGGGCCAAGGCCACCAGGACGTCCGCCGAGCCGTCGTCCGAGTCATCATCGACAAAGATGACCTCCCAATCGAAAGGGCTCAAAAGCGCGTCGAGGCGCTCGACAACCAGCGGGATGTTCTCCCGCTCCCGGTACGTCGGGACGATGACCGAGACCGAGGGGCCGGGGGCGGTCATTGGAAAGGGCCTGCGAACGTCCAGCGAAATTTCATCCCGCCGAATCTGTTCACCCAGCCCGGTCACCTCAAGCAGAAACCCGGCCTCCGATGTCAAAAAAACATTTTGTGATTGGTTCCGCGCCGGTGTCGGGAATAGTGATCTGGGTCAGAAAGCGATCCCTGTCCCTATGAAAACTTCTCCATCCAGTCCCTGCGTCTCCTCTGTTGCCGGAAAAAAGCTCCTCGTTGCGAACCGCAGCGAGATTGCGATCCGGGTTTTTCGTGCGGCGACCGAGCTCGGCCTGCGCACGGTTGCGATTTATGCGCAGGAGGATCGGCTGTCGATGCACCGGTTCAAAGCCGACGAGGCTTACTTGGTCGGCGAGGGCAAGGGGCCTGTGGGGGCGTACCTGGATATCGAGGGGATCGTCGGGCTCGCGCGGGAGCGCGGGGTGGACATGATCCATCCGGGCTACGGGTTCCTTTCAGAGAACGCGGAGTTTGCCCGCGCGTGCGAGGCGGCGGGGATCACGTTCGTCGGGCCCCATGCCAAGCTGCTGGAGATGATGGGAGACAAGACGGCGGCCCGGGCGCTCGCGCAGAAGCTAAACGTGCCGACGCTGCCTGGCACCGAGGACCCGGTGCTCGACCGCAAGGCAGCGTTGAAAATTGCGCGCACGATCGGGTTTCCGCTGATCATCAAGGCGGCGTTCGGCGGGGGCGGGCGGGGGATGCGCGTGGTGATGAACGAGGCCGATCTGGCGCCCCTGCTCGACGAGGCCCAGGGCGAGGCCGGGCGGGCGTTCGGAAATCCGGCGGTCTTTCTGGAAAAATATATCCCCCGCGCGAAGCACCTGGAGGTCCAGATCCTGGGCGACAACCACGGCGGCGTGCTCCACCTGCACGAGCGGGATTGCTCGGTCCAGCGTCGCCACCAGAAGGTCGTCGAGGTTGCCCCCTCGATCGGTCTCGATGACCGGGTGCGCGATGAGCTCTGCGATGCCGCCGTGCGGATCGCGAAGGCGATCGGCTACAACAATGCCGGGACAATCGAGTTCCTCTATGACCTCGACCGTGCGGAGTGGTTTTTCATCGAGATGAACCCCCGGATCCAGGTCGAGCACACGGTGACCGAGCAGATCACCGGCATCGACCTCGTGCGCTCGCAGATCCTGGTGGCCGGAGGGGCCGCGCTCCACGGCCCTGAGCTGGCGCTGCCCACCCAGAGCGCGATGCCCCGGAACGGGTTTGCCGTGCAGTGCCGCGTCACCACCGAGGACCCGGCCAACAAGTTCACGCCGAATTACGGAAAGCTCATCACGTACCGCAGCGCGGCCGGGTTCGGGATCCGGCTGGATTCCGGCATGGGGACGACGGGCAGCGTCATCACCCCGTTCTATGATTCGCTGCTCGTCAAGATCACGGCCTCCGGGCAGACGTTCCCGATGGCCCTCCAGCGGGTCCAGCGCGCGCTGCGCGAGTTCCGGATCCGCGGGGTCAAGACGAACATCCCGTTCCTGGAAAATGTGATCCAGAACGAGACGTTCAGCTCCGGCCAGGCGACGACGACCCTCATCGACACGACCCCCTCGCTGTTTGATTTTAAGCTGCGCCGGGACCGCGCCAGCAAGGTCCTGAATTTTCTCGCCGACGTGGTCGTCAACGGGAACCCGCAGGCGAAAGGCCACAAAATTTCGGTCACCCCGCCGCCGGCCCCCCGCCCACAGTACGACCACCGCGCGACCCCGCCGGACGGGACCCGCCAGGTCCTCCTCAAGCTCGGACCGGAAAAATTTGCCGAGTGGACGCGCGCGCAGAAGCGCCTGCTTTTCACCGACACGACGTTTCGGGACGCGCACCAGTCGCTGCTGGCGACCCGGGTTCGGACGTACGACATGCTGACGGTCGCCGACG
>JBGTAT010000408.1:0-4288 GCA_041749755.1 Terrimicrobiaceae bacterium
CCGCCGGCCGGATCGCACTGCCCTCGTGGCCACCCTGCGCAACGAGTGCGGCAGCCTCCACCGGTTCCTCGGGCCGTTCGCGCGCGAAAAAGTGAGCCTCACGCGCATCGTCTCCCGCCCGATCCCCGGCCAGCCGCAGACGTACGTCTTCTACGCCGAAATCGAGGGCGGACCCGGATGCCCAGCCGTCGAGCGCGCCCTTGCCAAAGCCGGCAAGATCGCCCGCTCGCTCACCAGCCTCGGAACATTCCCGCTTGGCAGGCGGTTTTGTTCCTAAATCTCTTCGGAAACCCGCAACAGCGCCTGCCGGTGCTCGGGACTCAGCTCCTTCAAGTTTACCACCAGAAGGCGCTTCAGCCCATCCGGATCCCGGCTCCCGAAATGGAACCGGCAATCCGACATCGCATCGGCATCCAGGTCCCTCTTGATGCCCTCAAACCCAACCTTGATCGAGCTAAAATCGGGGTTGAAGAATCCGGTGACAAGCGAGCCGAAGATCATGACTTTCTTCGCCCCATAGCGGACTTTGAGATATTTTCCCACCTGACACGCCAGCCGTTTGGCATAGGCGTGATCCATATGCTCTTTGATTTCCATATGTTGTCCTCCTCCCCGATTCAAAAGCACAAATCAGGCCAACATCTGGCGCTTGGATATCACCAAGGCCCGCTCGCGCCCCGTTCCTGACTTGTCAAACCCCCGCATGTTTGCGAAGCAGGGGGCAGCCATGAAACTATTCTGGATCCTTACGCTCCTTGCCCTCTGCCTCTCACTGCCTTCCTGGGCGGAGGAGACCACAATCACTGTGAAAAAAAGTGATGCGACGAGCATCCTCATCCAGCCGTTCGGCGGAGGTGAAGGGGCCGCCGCTGCCAAGGTCGTCCAGACCGATCTCGACCTCTCCGGGCTCTTCGCCATGGCTCCGGCTGCGCGCGCTAGCTTTACCATCGCCGGTACCGCTGGCGGCGGAAGCCTCGAGGGCACCGTTACCGACTCCGGCGGCGGGGTCGTTCTCCGCAAAACCTATGCCGGCCCCACCCGCACGGCCGCCCACGCATTTTCTGACGACATCGTCGAGACGATCACCGGACAAAAAGGGATCGCGTCCTCAAAGATCGCGTTTGTCGCCGCCCGCACCGGCCGCAAAGAAATCTACACCGCCGACTACGACGGCGTAAATGCCAAGCAGCTCACCAGCGATGGATCGATCAGCGTCGCTCCGGCCATCACCCCCGATGCCTCGAAGCTCGCCTACACCGGCTACCAGAGCGGCTACGCAGACATCTACCTGATCGACCTCGCCAGCGGGGCCCGAAACAGGATCATCAAATTCCCCGGCACCAATTCCGGTGCCGCGTTCTCCCCCGATGGCGGCCGCCTGGCCTGCTCGATCAGCAAGGATGGCAACCCGGAGCTCTATGTTGTCGGAGCCAACGGCTCCGGAGCCCGGCGCCTGACGAAAACCCGCGGCGTCGAGTCCTCGCCGTCCTGGTCGCCGGATGGCGGCGAGATCGTTTATTCGAGCGACGAGCGCGGCGGCCCGCAGCTCTTCCGGATCAGCTCCGGCGGAGGCAGCGGTCGCCTCATCCCGACCGGCTACGGGTATTGCACCGAACCCTGCTGGTCGCCGGATGGCAAAAAAATTGCTTTCACCATCCGCCAGGATGGATTCTCGATCGCGGTGCTCGACATCGCGTCGGGTGCCGTGCGGGTCGTCGCGCAGGGCGAAGACCCGGTCTGGGGAGCCAACTCCCGCCACCTTATCTACAGCAACGGCTCTACCCTCACGCTCCTCGACACCGTCAAAGGCCGCCCGACCCCGATCGTCTCGGGCCTCGGAAAAGTCAGCGAACCCACCTGGTCCCGGTAACAGGCCGTTACAGATTCTTGAGACGGCCGCATCGTGGATTTGTAAATATCCCGTCTCTTTCGGGAGTCCTGTCGTAGTGTACGGTATGCGAGTGGGATTATTTGGTGCCTCTGGGTTTGTTGGGAGTGTTCTGAGACGGGAGGCAGAAGCGCGCGGGATCGAGATGGTCTGCTTTTCGCGCAGCGCCCGCGAGGGGTTTCGGACGTTCCAAGGACCCCGCGACTTGGATGGCCTCGATGCGGTCGTCAACCTCGCCGGCGAGCCGATCCTCGGGATTTGGACGGCGGCGAGGAGGAAGAGAATTGTTGCAAGCCGGGTCGAGGGGACCCGCCGGATCGTTGAGGCGCTTCGGGGAACGTCGGTTCGCACGCTGATCAATGCTTCGGCCATCGGATTTTATGGGGACACCGGCGAGGAGGAAGTCTCTGAGCCGTCGCCCGCAGGCCGTGGATTTTTGGCAGAAACCTGCCAAGCCTGGGAATCGGCAGCAGTTGCGGCGGAGTCGCTCGGCGTCCGGGTTGTCCGTATTCGGATCGGCTTTGTCATTGGGAAAGGGGGAGCCATGGCGCTCATCCGGCCGCTCTTCTCTTTCGGAGCTGGCGGGAACCTGGGGTCCGGGCAGCAGTGGATGAGCTGCGTCCATGTTGAGGATGTCGCGGGCATGATTCTTTGGGCGCTTGCCACGCCCGAGGTCTCCGGCCCGCTGAACGCCGTGATGCCGAAGCCGGTGCGTAATTCCGAGTTCACCAAAACTCTGGCCTCTACCGTCCGACGGCCGGCGATCCTGCCCGCACCCGCTTTTGCCCTGCGGCTCGCATTGGGCGACCTCTCGCACGTGATGCTGGACAGTGCCCGCGTGCGGCCGTCGGTGGCCTTGCAGCACGGCTACCCGTACCGCTTTCCCGACCTGGCCTCCGCCTTGCGGGGTAATCCTTGATAGGATCGCGCTTTCCCTGCGGCTTCCGCCGGGTGTAGTGTCCTCCCCCTCATGGACAGCTCATCAAAAATCTATGTGGCCGGACACCGGGGAATGGCGGGAAGCGCGATCGTCCGTCGGCTTCAGGCGTCCGGGTTTGAAAACATCCTCGTCCGGACCCGCTCGGAAGTCGACCTGCTCGATCGCGCCGCGGTGCGGGCATTTTTTGAGGCCGAGCGCCCGGACATCGTTGTGGATGCCGCTGCGCGGGTTGGCGGGATCGTGGCAAATGCCGAGAGGCCGGTCGAATTCCTCCTCGAGAACCTGACGATCCAGAACAACGTGATCAGCGCGGCAGCCGACTTTGGTGCGGCAAAGCTCCTCTTCCTCGGCAGCTCGTGCATCTACCCGAAATTTGCCACGCAGCCGATCACCGAGAGCTCGCTGCTCACCGGGGCGCTCGAACCCACAAACGATGCCTACGCGCTCGCCAAGATCGCCGGCATCAAGCTCTGCCAAGCGTATGCGAAGCAATACCAGAAAAATTTCCTGTCCGCGATGCCGACGAACCTTTACGGCCCGAACGACAACTTTGACCTGCATACCTCGCATGTCCTCCCGGCCCTGATCCGCAAAGTTCACGAGGCGAAGCGCTCCGGTGCCCCGGAGGTCCCGATCTGGGGGACCGGGACCCCGCGCCGGGAATTTCTTCATGTCGACGACCTCGCCGACGCCTGCGTCTTTCTTCTCCAAAACTACGATTCGCCGGAGATCGTCAACATCGGCTGCGGCGAGGAGGTCACGATCCGCGAGCTTGCCGAGACGATCTGCGAGGTGCTCGGGTATTCCGGCTCCCTCGCGTTCGATCCCTCGAAGCCCGACGGCACGCCCCGTAAGCTGCTCGATATGACGAGGCTGTTTGCCCTCGGATGGCGGCCAAAAATTCCGCTCCGGGAAGGAATCCAGGATGCCTACAAGGCATTTCTTGCGCGTCCTAACTGAGCAGCTCGAGGAGATCGGCCTCGCCGGGCATTGAGGATTCCGCATCGAGCAGCCCGGAAATCAGCGCGCGCTTTTTCTCCTGCATCGCGATCACCCGGTGCTCGACGGTATCCCGCGCGATCAGCTTGATCGATGTGACCACATTCGCCTGGCCGATCCGGTGCACCCGGTCGGTCGCCTGGGCCTCGACGGCCGGATTCCACCAGGGATCAAAATGGATCACCGTGTCCGCCGCTGTCAGGTTGAGCCCGGTCCCGCCGGCCTTCAGGCTGATCAGGAAAACCGGGATCGACGGGTCGGATTGGAATTTTTCCACCGTCGCCGCGCGATCCTTCGTTGAGCCGTCGAGCCGGCAGTGCGCGAACCCGGCCTCCTCGAGCGCCGGCGCGATCAGGTCCAGCATCGTCGTGAACTGGCTGAAGACCAGCACCCGGTGCCCACCGTCCACCGCCTCGCCGACCAGCTCGAGGAGCGCATCGAGCTTGGCCGAACCGCCGGAG
>JBGTAT010000409.1:0-12573 GCA_041749755.1 Terrimicrobiaceae bacterium
GCCCTGCGCATGATCGGCGACGCCGTGCTCCGCTGGAACCGCGAGGGAAACCACCGCGAGGTCCTCACCGTCGACCAGCCGGCGGACGGCGCGTTTTACTACCTTTCGATGCTGCGCAAAAACCCGAAGCGGGCGGACGAAATCTGGAAGCTCCTCACATGGAACGGCGGCGGTCGCCATGCCTCCGGCCTCGGGATCTCGAATATCGACAGCCAGGGGAATGTCCACCCGGACCAGTTCTGGCAGACCCACACGCTCGGAAACGTCAAGGAGCAGCCGTTCAGCAAAATCTGGGATAACGCGCAGGAGGACGACCTTCTGAGCGGACTCCGCGACCGCCTCCCGCGCCTTGAAGGCCGCTGCGCCGAATGCCGGTTTCAGGAAGTCTGCGGCGGCGGGTTCCGCGTGCGCGCGTTCCAGAAGTTTGGCAACCCATGGGCCGAAGACCCCGGCTGCTATCTCCGGGATTACGAGATCGCCCGCGAGGAGGGTGAGGCGGTTTTGGCCTGACGGCTACTCGTCGTCCGTCGGGGCGTCGTTTCTTTCCAGGCGCTTGCGCAGGGTGGCGCGCGTGATGCCGAGGAGCTTGGCCGCGCGGACCTGGTTGCTGTCGGTCTTCTGCATGGCCCGCTGGGTAAACTCCCGCTCCAACCAAGGCAGGAGCTGGAGCGAAGGGTCCGCTGAAGCAAACTGGAAGAGGGCTTCGATCAGCCGATCCTTGTCCGGAATCTCCGCGTCGGATGCTCCGCCAGAAGCGGGGGATTCGACGACCGGCATGCCCAGCGGGATGTCCCGCGGGAGAAGGACGTCCGCCGTGGCAAGCACGGCCGCCCGGTGCATCGTGTTCTCGAGCTCGCGGACGTTTCCCGGCCACGGGTAGGATTCCAGGACCCGGATCGCTTCCTCGGAGAGCTTGAGCGGCGGGCGGTGCTTTCGGCTGGCGATCTTCTGGAGGAAGTACTCGGCGAGGAGCGTGATGTCGTCCACACGCTGGCGGAGCGGGGGAAGGTGGATGCGGACGACGTTGAGCCGGTAGAAAAGGTCCTCGCGAAACGTGCCGCGGCTGACCTCCTCCTCCAGGTATTTGTTTGTGGCGCAGACGATGCGCACGTCGGTCCGGAGCGTCTGGTTTCCGCCCACCCGGGAAAACTCGCCCTCCTGGAGGACCCGCAGGATCTTGCTCTGGACCTGCAGCGGCATCTCCCCGATCTCGTCCAGAAACAGGGTGCCGCCATCACATTGCTCGAAGCGCCCCATGCGTTGGTTGTGGGCTCCGGTGAACGACCCCTTCTCGTGGCCGAAGAGCTCGCTCTCCAGCAGGTTGTCCGGAATCGCCGCGCAGTTGATCGCCAGGAAGCTCTTGCCGCTTCGCGCGCTGTAGTTGTGGATCGCGCGGGCGACGAGCTCTTTTCCCGAGCCGCTCTCGCCGGTGATCATCACCGCCGCCTCGCTGCCGGAGACCCTCCCGATCATCTTGAAGACCTGCTGCATGGCATCCGACCGCCCCACGATCTCCTCCCGGTGCTGCTCGACCGTGAGCTGGGGCTTAAACGCGCTCGCGCTCCGCAGCTCGGCGGCCGCCTTGAGCGCCGAGTCCACCACCACCTTCAGGTTGAACGGCAGCTGCTCCTTGCGCACAAAATCAAACGCCCCCATCTTCATCGCCTCGATCACCGACTGCGTCGTGCCAAACGCGCTCGTGATGATCACCATCGCATTCGGCGAGTGCTTCCGGATCTTCGCCAGCAGCTCCAGCCCGTTGAACGGGTGCAGGTTCATCTCCGCAAGCACCAACTCCGGCTGCTCCATGCAAAACGTCTTGTACGCCGCGTCGGAGGACGTCTCCAATAACACCCTCGCCGCCGGACCCTTCAGCTGGTTCTGCGCCCATTCCAAGAAGTCGGTCTCACGGTCTACAAGAAGAATTGTCTGCGGTTTTGCCATGCGTTCTTATGATTACGAACCTCACATCAAGCGGGGTCCCGTAGAAATTGCACGGATATTTTTGGAGCAGCGGCTGGGCGGGTTGTGCAACTGGTTTCGTTTCCTGTTGACAAACCTCGCGTTTCCAGCCAAATTGTGAGCGTGAAGAGCCAGCTAAACGTAGGTCAGGTTTGCCCTCCCGGGGTGGCGCTGCCGCGTCGCAGCCTGCTATCCAGCGGGGTGGCGTTCGTTGGCTTGGCGCTTCTCGTTTTGACCCCGCTCGCCTTCGCGGCGGATCGGGCCTGGCAGGGGGATACCAACGTCAACTGGAACAACACGAATAACTGGACCGGAAACGACGTGCCGGATGGGAATGACAACGCGGTTTTCAATTCGAATTTTACCGGCTCTTTCCAGCCTACTTTCAATGCCAATGACACGTTGGATGCGATTATTTTTGAGGCTTCCCTTGCGAAGAACGTGACGATCAGCGCCGGCGCAACCATGAGTATGGAAAGCGACGGAGGCATCGGGATCGACAACCAGCAGTCCACTTACTCGGTGGCCATCAATAATGCGATTCGGCTGCGGGCCAGCCAAACATGGCAGGGATACTCGATGGCAATCGGCGGCACGATCAACACCGATGGAGACACCCTGACCCTGAATCCCAACTCCGGTTCCACCATCACGCTCAGCGGGGTGGTTTCCAACAACGGGAGGCTGGTTCAGGACGGCCCCGGGACGACCCTGCTCAGCGGAGCAAACACGTTCAGCGGCGGATTGACGGTCAATAGCGGGACCGCCCAGTTTGGAAACAACAGCGCGGCCGGCACCGGGACGCTGACGCTCAACGGGGGGACGATCGAAGCCTTTGGAGCTGCCAGATCTCTCAACGAAGCCGTCACGGTCGGCGGGAATTTTGCGGTCGGCGGCAGCGAGGACCTGACGCTCAGCGGGGCCATGGCCCTGGGCGGCTCGGTGAGGACGGTGACCGTGAACAATTCCGGGGAGACGACGTTCAGCGGGGTTGTGTCCGGCACTGGGGGGATCACGAAAGCCGGGGCTGGAACCTTGGTCCTGAGCGGGACAAACACCTACGATGGGGTGACGACCTTAAATGCCGGCATTCTGTCGGTTTCGAACCTGGCCAACGGGGGGACAGCGAGCAATATCGGCGACTCGAGCAATGCGGCGGGCAACCTGGTTTTTAATGGCGGCACCTTGCTTTACACTGGGGCTGGCTCGACAACGAATCGCCTGTTCACGCTGGGCACCGGCGGCGGAACCATCGATGCCTCGGGCACGGGGGCGCTCAACTTTAACAACACCGGGTCCCTGACGATTTCCGGGGCCGGAGCGCGCACGCTGACGCTGACCGGTACCAGCACCGCCACAAACAATCTGTCGGCCGACATTTCCGGGAGCACTTCGATTGTGAAAGATGGCACTGGGACGTGGCGGATTTCCGGAGACAACACGTTCACCGGGAATGTTACGGTGAAAGATGGGCTGCTGGAGATGAACTCGAACACGATCAACGGCGGGGTTCCTCCGACCGCCGGGCTGATCGTCGGCGATGGCGTCGGGGCTGCCGACAGCGCGATTGCCCGCAATCTTCAGGAGGGGCAGGTCGGGAACACCTCGACGGTCACGGTCTATTCGGACGGCTGGTTCGACCTCAACTCAGCCGCCTATGCCAACAAAGGTGGCGATGCCTTCTGGAAAGAAGAAACCGTCGGGCAAATCAACCTTTACGGCGGGCATATCACGACGGGATCCACGGGAAGCCTCAACATGGATGCCTCGCTCCCGGGCGCGACGATCGCCAGCTTTTCCAGTTCGCAGACGGCTCTCATCGATGCGACCGGCGGGCAGGTTGCGCTGGCAGCCAATCGCACGATCAGCGTGGAAAACGGCTCGCAGACCACCGACCTGGAAATCCGGGGGACCATCGCCAACAGCGTGACCGGCACCGGATCCAGCAGCCTCACCAAAACCGGCGACGGACGGCTCACGTTCACGGGCACCGCGGCCAATTCCTACACCGGGGCGACTGTCGTGAACGGCGGCACGCTGGAGCTCGCCAAATCGTCCGGGGTCACGTCGATCGCGAGCACTTCGGTGACCGTCAACTCCGGAGGAACTCTCCTGCTCAGCAGCAACAACCAGATTAACAACGCCGCCAACCTGACGCTCAACAGCGGCATCCTCTCGACCGGCGAAACCGTCGGGTACAGCGAAACTCTCGGCACGCTCACGATGTCCGGGAGCTCGTCGATCGACCTTGGCACTGCCGCCCACATGCTCAACTTTGCAGACAGCTCGGCCCTGAGCGGCTCCTGGAGCGGCACCCTCACAATCTACGGATGGACCGGGCTGCCGGCCACCAGCGGGACCAGCGGGCAGATCTACTTTGGCAACAACGTCTCAGGCCTCACCTCCGGCCAGCTCTCGATGATCAGTTTCGATGGCTTCGGGCCAGGCGCGATGCTGCTGTCCAATGGTGAGCTCGTCCCGGTTGCGGTCCCCGAAGCCGAGGTCGTGCTTGCGGCGCTTCTCCTCTTGGGGGCGGTTGCCTGGCGGGAGCGGAAGACATTCCGGGCCAAATGCTCGCTCATCGCGTCTTCGCTCCGCTCCGTTCAGGCCTCGTGAGGCCGCCCGGTGGCTAAGCTGGAAGAACCGGGCCGCGCCCACGAGTTGGGTGGGGGCTCCGCCCTGCGCGAAGCGTTTCGATAAATCGGTAGGGATGCCTCGCCGAGGCGTCCGTTGCTTTCAGAAGTCGGCGGGTTCAGCGAACCGCGCCCTACCGGATCAGGACGGCTCCGCCTCGCGCGAAGCGTTTCGATAAATCGGTAGGGATGCCTCGCCGGGGCGTCCGTTGCTTTCGAAAGTCGGCGGGTTCGGCGAACCGCGCCCTACCGAAGCAGGCGCTGTCCCGATCACCACGCGTAGTACAGGCGGTTGGTCGGGTTGTACGTGCGGAATCCGGGATTCGCGGCGACGGACTGGTCGCCTTCGATCAGATCGACGTGGAAGTCGGCAAATAGGTAAAACGCCTTGCCATCGCGGGAGACACGGTATGTCGTCTCGACGTCCTTGGCGAAGG
This sequence comes from Terrimicrobiaceae bacterium, assembly GCA_041749755.1. Lineage (GTDB taxonomy): Bacteria > Verrucomicrobiota > Verrucomicrobiia > Chthoniobacterales > Terrimicrobiaceae > QYQL01. The sequence continues at coordinate 5,033 of JBGTAT010000409.1, forward strand.
TGGGGGAGGTGCGGGGGTCAAAATCGTGGCCGCCATTGCGGTTTTTTTCCCCGACAAGCACCAGCTTTGAGCGGTCGGGGGCGCGGTTGAGATACCCGTCAAACTGCGGATTATTGAGCGGGGAGGAATTCCACCAGAGAAACAGGTTCATGCCCCAAGCGGTGCCCCAATAATACTGGGTGCCCGGGTTGTAGGTGTTCCCGGGCGGCATCTTTGCATAACTTTTCGAAAACCAGACCGGCCTCCGCTGCCAGTTGTAAATCGATGCCGCAGAAAAGCGCGAATCCGGGGGCATCATCCGATCCACAGCCTCCATGAAACTCTCCCGATCGGGAGCGCCGGATCCAGGAACGGGAAAATTTTTGTTCGGAATCCTGCCGTTGTTTTCCGCCGTGAATGCGGCGAGCGCGGAGCCAACACTTTTTAAGTTATTCAGGTCCGCCGTCATGGCCGCCTTTTCCAGCGATTTGCCGACTGCCGGGATCACGAGGGCGGCCAAGACGCCGATGATGGCGACCACGATGAGGAGCTCGATCAAGGTGAACCCTTGGGAGCGGGGCGAGGGGGAGGGGGTAAACATGAATCGATGGTACGCCCGGAGCCCGGCTTATTCCAAGCTGATACGGATATTTGCGAGGGAGCCGCTGAAGAGGCGCGGCAGCGGTTCGCCCTCGACCTTTGTCGTGCAGGCGCCCATCAGCAGGGCGGCTGGACCGTCCGCAATGCCAAGGACGTCTTTCGGAACCACCTTGGCAGAGTCCTCGCCAACGCGAAGCTTCATCTCCTCAGCGGTATATTCCGCCGAGATGGTCGTCCACTCGCCCACCTTGACCGGAACCCGAACCTCGGTAAACACGTTTTTGTCATGCCACACGATGAACACGCAAGTCTTGCTTTTGCCCAGGTAGCGGATCTCCCATTGCGTGCTATGCCGGAGCAGGGTGGAATCCACGGATCCGGTCGAACTGTCCGGAAGGATCATGGCGTCGAGCTCGATCTTCAACTTTCCTTCGACCGGCGGAAACGGCCGGATCGTACGAAACGCCGAAACTTGCGTGCCCGAAAACTCCAGGGATTTGGTATCGGCCCCAACCGACGGCTTGTCCCCAATCGTTATCCCGGTGGAATCTTTCACCTCCATACCAAACGATCCCTTGCTATCCGGCAGGAGGATCCCTGCGGAACTCGTCCGGGCGTCGCCCGCAAGCCAGACCGCGGTCTCCTCCGCCCGCACCGAAGCGCAGGGGAAAAATCCGAGAACAACGCCGGCAATAACGCCGGGCAGGGAAGGGAGGGATTTGAAGGGAGGATGCATAGGAATATTTCTCGCGCATGTCACAAGAGATTGCAATAAAAAAACAAAAAAACCGTCAGAATTGCGGGATGTTGCAAATGTTGCTCCCGCCAGAATTTTTGCGTCCCCTGCGTCCATCCAAAAACAGTTGCATTTTGTTGCTTTTTTATTGACCCTGCGATTCCCAGTGTGCGAGTGTGGATCAACGGATGGTGCGCCGCACATTTGACGGCACGCGCCTTGGGGGAAATCTTTATACGATCATGTCAAAAAAGCGTACAAATTTGCGGGAAATCGCGTTAAAGCTGGGTCTTTCGGCGAGCACGGTTTCGCGGGCATTGCGAGAATTGCCGGGCATTCATCCCGAGACGAGAAAGCAAGTTTTCGAGACGGCCCAGCAGCTGAAGTACCGTGGCGGGGAAATCCTGAACCAAAAGAAGTTCAGCAACATCCTGACGCTTTCGCAGGGGATCGGGTTCGACACCGACCACGAGTACCTTGCTGGAATGAGCAGCGCCGCGATCGCCCTGAACATGTCGCTCATCTCGCACCATTACCGCCCGGAGGAATGTGCCAACGTCCTGAAGCCCGAGCACCAGCCGCGCGCGCTCACCTCCGGCCAGGTGGACGGCATCGTCCTCATCCACCGCTGGCCGGAAAACATCGCGCGCTCCCTGCGCCGCCAGTATCCGGTCGTCTCGATCATCCATGACTACCCGGGCACCGATGTCGATGTCGTCTCCCTCGATGACCGGAGCGGGATGGACCTGCTCGTCGCCCACCTGCTGGCCTCCGGCTACCAGCGCATCGGGTTCTTCGGGCTGTGTGCGGGAATGACATGGTCGCGAGCGCGCTTTGCCGGCTACGTCGATGCCATGATCCAGCACGGTCAGGAGATCCGCATGAAGGATGTTATCGAAATCACCCTCGAGGAGGCGCTCTCGGAAACCGAATTCCATGCAGGCACACCCCTGACCCGCGCCGCCGACCTCACCCGCAACGGGGTGGACGCGTGGATCTGCTCCAGCGAAATGACTGCCCGCTCGCTTTTCGAATACCTCGGCGCCACCGGCTTCAAAATCCCGCAGAATGTGGCCGTCACCGGATTCCACGCCTCCCAATCCCCCGGGCCCCAGCCCAGCACTGTCCTCACATCCACCGAAGCCCCAACGGCGGAGCTCGGCGCCTCCGCCCTGCGCCGCCTCGTCCATCGCATCGAAGGCACCGACGCCTCCCGCCGCATCATCCTCCTCCCGTGCTCGCTGCGCGTCGGAAACTCGACCCGCAAGGGAAAGGGGGGGTAGCCGCAACACGGTTCCCTCTGCCGGAAATTGTGGCATTGGCATCCTGCCCATGCTCCGAAAAGTATCGCATGGGCAGGATGCCGATGCCACTTGACTGCATTGGGTTTCGCCGCAGATGAACGCAGATGAAGCGCACGGAACGGGCTGCGCATTGAGGAATCTTGTTTGGAGTTCCGCCTTTAGGCGGTGCTTTTTTAAGGTAGCCGCCCCACTCGCCAGCCGCCTAAAGGCGGAACTCCGAACCCGGAAGCCCACCGCCTGACACACGTGCCACTTTCGTGTGGCCGGTTCCCAGAGCGGCGTTTTCTAACCCAAAAATCTTTTCGAAAATCAGGCGCGCACCCGGCGACGCAGGATCACCATGGATGTCAGGCCCAATGCCACGAGCGCCCAGGTGGAGGGCTCGGGGATGACTGAGATTCCGTTCAGAACGATCGACGTTCCGGTGTCGGTCAGGGAAAGAGTGCTGATAGGCACAAACCCAAGACCCGCAGCGTTGATGCGGCCCGCGTTGATATAACCTGCGTCAAATGTTCCAGCGGTTCCATAGTCAAAAATGACCGTAGAGCCTCCGTCTTGGAAACCGGTTCCCAGCGTGAGAGCCCATGTACTGCTCAAGCTTAGGGTTCCGGCATTGATCAAGTCCCCACCTTCGAAATCAACCGCAGCAAACCCTACGAGAGCTAGACCTTGAGTGAAGGTAATCGAGCCGGCCCCGTCCCCGGGAGCAAGTCGGGTCTGAGAACCGAAGGTCGCATTCCCTCCGATCGTTCCTGAACCACCAACAACCGTGCCCACATTGGATACCTGAACATTGCCCGTGGCTGCCGAGTTATTGCCGTTAATGAGAAGCGTTCCAGCGCTGACCGTGGTGATGCCCGTGTAAGAATTGACGCCAGAAAATTTCTGCGTCCCCACCCCTGTCTTTGTTACGGCAACAGTTACGTTGGCTGACGACGTTCCTAGCACACCGTTTAAAGACGAGCCGTTCACAATCGAGCCGCTGAATGTCGTATTGTCACCCGATTGGGAATTTATGGTCAAGGTGGAGGTAGCAGGGGCGGCTGAATTAGCCAGGCTGGTGACCGTGCCGTTTCCGGCCAGACTGCGGATACTCGGAGACCTCGCGGCAGTCGCATCGGACATATTGAAATAGCCGCCGGATTCGACGGTCACATGAGGCTGAGCTCCTGCCGTGGTTCCAAATGGGTTTCCGGTTGACATGGTGGTAATGACGTTCTCGCCAATGGTGAGGCCACTGCCAGCAGAGAAGTTTGAGCCTGAACCGAAGGCAATGCTGACAAAATCCGTCGCAGTGCCGGTCGAACCCCGCACAAAACGCAGGTTGCCATTAGTCACCGAAATTGTGGGAGCGCCAGCGGTTTGAAGAAACCGAATACTCTCCTGGCCACCACCGAGGGAATTTAGTGCCGTGGTAAATCGCCCGACAGATGCCGTCCGTGTTCCACCTGCAAGGTCGAGCGTTCCGCCAGCGATGGTGAATCTTCCATTGAGAGCACTCGTCGCGGAGTTAATGGCGAGGTTACCGTTGATTGTGGTTGTCGACGCAGCGAGCGTGCCTCCCGTTCCGAAAATCGTGCCACCATTGATGGTCAGGTTCCCGGTGCCGATGCTGCTTGAAGTTGTCAGGTTTCCAGAGAAGGTTGGAGTTCCACTTCCGAAACGCAGGGATCCTCCAGAATTCAAGGTGACACCTCCAGTGAAGGTATTTAAGTTGTTTAGATAAACGGGGCTCAGAGGCGACCCTGAGGTCCCGTTAATGGTCAAAGAACCACTTCCAGAAACCACCGAGTTCACCACGATCTGAGCAGTATTGTCAGGGGCGGTGCCAGTGGTCCATGTCTGGTTGGCGGAGAGTACAACGGGAGCTGTTGTTGCGATTGTCAGAACCCGGGTGCCTGCAGCCGTGTTGATCCCCGAGGCCCCAATCGTCAGGAACGAGCCTGCGCCTCCTCCAATACTAAGGTTCGTTCCGGGCTCGTTTGTGTACGTAATCCCCGCAATCTGAAAATTCACCGCAGCATCAATTGTAGAGGTTGCGGACGTTGCCGTGTTGATCGAAGAAAACCCGGCAACCTGCCCCGGGGTGGGCGCGACACCGCCAGTCCATGCGGCATCTGAGTTAAAAGGGCTGGTATTATTTGCGCGGCCAACCTGCGCGTAAGCCGATTGTAATACCCCACCAGCAAGCAGGACGCCGAGGGCCAAGGATGGCATGAAGGATTTCTTTTTCATAGGACGAGTGGGATTTTCTGAGGCTTCAGGGGTCGGAGACGCAGTTTTCATGGGATTAGGGGGATGGAGGGTTGCTACCTAAGATTCGAATCTAGTGGAAAAATAGACGCAGAATTTTAAAAAGGCAATGAAAAATTTCTGTTTTTGCGCACTTCCTCGCAATGTTGTTGTATTTTGTTAAGTGACGTTATGACTGCGGTCAAGTATTGCCTGGAATGGGAACCCTCCCGGGCAGGCGGATTTTTTGTGATCTTTTCTGCGGAGTTTGCCGTTCTGGTTCCTCCATGGGAAAGGATCCGTTTCTTGCAACAAAATGCAATCGTTATATATCCATTGCATTCTGTTGTATGGCCCGGTAAGGTGGATTTCCCCCAATGAAAACCCGTGAGCTTCATCGTGGTGAGCGAATCGCCATATATTTTTTACGGGCGGCTCTATTGGCTTTGGTTCTTTTTGCGGGGATCCCCAGGCTGGAGGCGGCGGACCCACCGGTTTCGCCCTCGGGGGTGGTGATCACGAAGGCGGACAACGTAGATGCGTTGGCGGGCGGGTCCAGCTGGGTGCTCGGGTCGGTTCCCGGGCCGGCGGAGGTGGCTTTGTGGGACGGCGTCTACACAAGCGGGTCGGCCTCGGTCGGGGGTGGGGTGAGCGTGTATGAGATTCGCCTGGCGAGTCCATCGGTTGGCATCACGATTGCGCCCGGCACCGGGAGCCTGACGCTTGGGGCTGGCGGGATCGACTTGTCGGCGTCCACCCAAAACCTGACCGTATCCGCTCCGGTGGTGGTCGGGGCCAACCAGACCTGGACGGCGGCGTCCGGGCGGACGGTTGCTGTGGGCGGTGCGATTTCTGGCGGCGGGTCGGCCTTGGACCTTGCGGGGGGAGGGGCCTTCACCTTCAGCGGGAACAGCACGTACGCGGGGACGGTGGCCGTGAATACGGGGGCCACGCTGACGGTCACGAGCGCCGGGCGGATGATGGCCAATGCGACCGTCGGGGTTTCCACCGGAAACGCGACGATCAATTTTGTGAACTCCGGGAAGATCGAGGGAGTTCTGACAATTTCCGCAGGCAGCGGGGCCGCGAGTCCGAACGCCAACGAGTTCCCGCTCATCGCGACCGGGATTGCGCAGCTGAAAGGCGGGTCGCGGACCGGTGCGATCAGGAATCAGGGGCAGCTCACGCTCTCCGACTCGACCCAGATCGCGGCGATCGGGACGATTGGCGGGGACAGCGGGATGGGCGGGATCAACGACAACAACACGTTTGCCGGCGGAAAGACCTTGGTTTTTGCCGACGGGGCGCACCTTTCGTATTACAAGCCCGCCAACGGGGCGAATGCGACCCTGCGGGTCGAGGGAAATGGGACCGCGAGGTTTTCGTATTTCGGATTCAGCTCGGCGATCAACACCAGCTACACGACCGCGTTCGATGGCGGGACGTGGATGATTGGAAAGCTCGGCCGGGCGAATAGCGGCGCGCAATTTGCGGGGACGGCCAATATCGTGGGCGGGGCGAACGTTACGGTTCAGACGCCCGGATTTGAGCACGGGAACTGGAATGTCAAAGATGGTGCGCTGAGTTTTCTGGGCACGATTGCCGAAGCCCAGGGCCCGACCTCGCACAACATCGGCCTGAACCTTTCCGTCGACCATGCGGGGAGCGGGAGCAGTTCTCTCAATGCGGCAGCGTTGGTCCTCGGGCTTGGTGCGGCGAATACCGCGCCCGAGAACAATTCCCTCTCCGTCGGTGCCGGAGGCGCGGCGACATTTTCTTCTGGAAATGTGACGGTCGGAACCTCGTGGAACCATGCCGGGGCCGAGGTGAACACGGTCGCGCTGGGTGGCGGGAAGCTCATCGTCGCGGGCGCGCTGCAGGCGGCCTCGACGATCGGGGCAAATCAGACTCGCCAATTCCACTGGACCGGCGGTCAGCTCACGGCCGGAACGATCGTTGCCGGGGCCGGATTTAATGGGGCCAACAGCACGCTCTCTGTTTCCGGGCTTCAGCAACTTGCCGGCATCCTGGCCCCCGGGGATGCCGGGACAGCGGGGAAAACTGCCATCACCGGCAACTACACCCTCGGAATCGGCGGCACGCTGGCCATCGATCTCGGAGGAACCACCCAAGCCACCGGGTTTCAAACCGGGACCTATGATTTTCTGCCCGTGACCGGATTAACGACTCTCGGCGGCGCTCTCGCGGTCAGGGTCCTGCCTGGGTTCACGCCCGCCGGAAACCAAACCTTCACGATCCTGACCTCGACCGGTACGCTGAGCGGCAGCTTTTCCAACGTCGCCTTCGGCGGCCGCCTCGTGAGCGAGGACGGTCTGGCCAGCTTTGTTGTCACAAAATCCGGCAACTCCGTGGTCCTGGGCCAGCACCTCCCGGTGACGGTCCCGGCGGTCACCGCCAGCACCGCGCCGACGACCGTGGTGCAGGGGAACACGATCGCCCTCGAAGTGGCGGCATCCAGCCTGGTGCCGGTCACCTACCAGTGGCGGAAAAATGGGATTGCGATTGCGGGTGCGACGTCCGCTCGGTTCACAATCTATGGTGCGCAGCCTGCGGATTCCGGCAGCTACGACGTGGTGGTGAGCAATTCGGCCGGGTCCTCGACCAGCGCGGCCTTTCCGGTCACCGCCACCCTGCCCCGGGTTGCGGAGGGGATCGTCGTGGATGCCGGG
>JBGTAT010000410.1:0-7838 GCA_041749755.1 Terrimicrobiaceae bacterium
ATGCCGCGCCGGGGACCCAGCGACCCTGGCCCTGCTTGCGGCGATCCACCATGAGCCGACAGCCCGCTGCGTCGCGGCCGAGCGCAACCTCCTCAAAAGCTTGGGTGGTGGATGCCACATGCCGCTCGGGGCCCGCGCCACGATCGTCGATGGAAAAATTTCCCTGCTCGCCGGGCTCTTTGAACCCGGCGGGATTCGCTGGCTCTCAAAATCACTATAAAATTTTCCCGCAACTTTGATTGGTTGCAGGTGTTTGTTGTAGGTGAACCATTCCTTACCCATGAAAATCCTACCGATTATCCTTCTTTCCGCCGCCCTCAGCTCGACCGCCTGGGCGGATGCCAAATTCTCCAAGTTTACTGCCGACTACTACAAGGGAGCCTACGACCTCTACGAAGGCCAGGAGATCTCGCTCAAAGTTGCCTTCGTCAAACCTTATTCCTACAAGAGCGATCTCCCCGACGTACGCTTTTTCCACGCGGTCACCCGCGACGACGCAAAAAATATGGCAGGGGGTGACATTCCGGTCGCGGTTCCGCTCAACGGCGGGGACGATCTGATCCGGCGATATGGAACAGCCCCGGCCGAGGAGGGAAAAACCCGGCTCTTGCGCGGGGTGCTCCGCGCCGACGGGCACGGGCTCTGGTTCGTGGACGTGAACGGCAATATTTCCAAAAAGCTGGATGCCCGGCGTCAGACGGAGATGGCCCCAGCAGCAACACCCTCCCCGAGCGCGTCGCCGAGTGCATCCCCAGGCGCCACTCCGGAAAGCAGCGCCACGCCAGAGCCGACCCCGAAAAAAAGTGAGAACGGAGCCGAGCAAATGCGCCCTTGGTGGAAAATCTGGTAGGCGCGGGATCATTCCTTCCCTGCCTGAATCGCTGAGCTTGAGATCCGTTGGGCGGGCGACACTACGTGCCGCAGAATGTTTGGTAGGGCGGGTTTCCTGGCGGCGGGGGTAGGCGGAACCGTTCGCGGCCGGGCCTTTCGGAGTAAGGATCGGCCAAGGCTTCGAGAAGCCGCTGCATGACAGAAAAATCTTCTCCGACGACCGCCGCGTTGATCGCCTCCTCGACGAGATGGTTGCGCGGGATAATGGCCGGGTTGGTGGCAAGCATGTGCTTTTCAACCTCCTCCGGCGGATGAGGCTGGCGGGCGATGCGCTGCCGCCACCGGGCCTGCCAGGACGAGAGCTCCGGCAGGGAAAGAGTGCCATCCTCTGAAAATGGTGCCGACAGCGAGCGCCAGGAATTGGTGAAATCCGATCCGGTCTGGTGGAGGGCATCCAGGAAATCTGTGATCAAGGCGACGTCCTCCGGCTCCTCGTTCAGGAGGCCGAGCTTCGCGCGCATGCCGGAAATCCAATGGTGCTGGAATCGGGGCGCGAACGTCGCTAGGACGTCTTTGGCGAGGTCGATCGCCGTGGATTCATCGGGCGAGAGGAGCGGAAGCAAAGACTCGGCCAGCCGGGTCAGGTTCCAGTGCGCGATCGATGGCTGGCTGCCAAAAGCGTAGCGGCCATTCCGATCGATCGAGCTGAAAACCGCTTCTGGATCGTAGGCGTCGATGAACGCGCAGGGGCCGTAGTCGATCGTCTCGCCGGAGATCGCCATATTATCGGTGTTCATGACACCGTGAACGAACCCGACATGCAGCCACCGCGCGACCAGCGCCGCCTGGCGCTCGACGACCTCCCGAAGAAGTTCGAGAAAAGGGTCCTGAGAGCCGGCAAGATGAGGGAAGTGGCGCTGCAGGGAATACTCGGCCAGCGCGGGCAGAAGGGTCGGATCGCCCGTGGCGGCGGCAAATTCAAACGTGCCCACACGGATGTGGCTCGCGGCGATGCGGGTGAGCACGGCCCCGGGCAGGGGCTCCTCGCGAAAGACCATCTCTCCGGTTTTGACCACAGCAAGGCTGCGGGTCGTCGGGATCCCGAGCCCATGCATCGCCTCGCTGATGATAAACTCGCGCAGCATCGGGCCGAGCGCGGCCCGTCCGTCACCCCGCCGGGAAAACGGCGTCTGCCCGGATCCCTTGAGCTGGACGTCCAGGCGGGTGCCGCCCGGCGTGATCTGCTCGCCGAGCAGGATGGCGCGCCCGTCGCCAAGCATCGTGAAATTTCCGAACTGGTGTCCGGCATACGCCTGCGCCAGCGGGTCGGCTCCGGCGGGGATCGCATTGCCGGCCAGGACGCGCGCGCCCTCCGCCGACTCCAGTAGGTCCGGATCCAACCCGAGGTCGCGGGCCAGCGGACGGTTCAATATCGCAATCCGGGGAGCTTCGACCGCCACCGGAAGCGCCCGGCGGAAAAGCGCCTCCGGAAGCCGGGCGTACGAGTTGTCAAAATTCCATCCCGCAGCCGCAGACACGGCAGGGGATGGATCAGGAGCGGCGGATGACATCCGCCAACGATAACCGGATATGTCGCCCGCGCTCACGATTTTTTCGGATCCGCCTCTAACGGCTCCCCCACGAATTGACATGCCCGGGAAATCCGGGCAGTTAATCGCAGGTCGCTCGCGCCATTTCGCCGAAGGGAGGGCGCGCCGAAGTTACTTCAACGATCTTTATAGCCGCAGATGAACGCAGATTTTCACAGATTCGCAGATGCCAGAAATGCCGCTGACTTGCGCCCCAACGGGGCTAAATCTTTTAGCCCAGGGCAAACGTCAGCGCCGCCCCGGGTATTGCGCAAATTGCGTTCCTGCCCTGTAGGGGCAGCATCCCGGATCGTTGGATACCTCTCTCTCAGGCAGTCGCTTTTTTTTCGTCTGCCGCGCAAAAGGACCCGCGTAAACGTGGAACTCCAAACGTCACCTCGCAACGGGAAGTGCCGTCCTGCGCGTTTTGCACATGCACCGGTCCCCAGTTGTCGCTGCCGCCGATGATCGCATCCCTGATCAAGCGTCTCGGGGCGATGGCAATCGTGCTCTTCTGCGTCGTCTCGATCACGTTCCTGCTGATTCGGCTCTCGCCGGGCGGGCCGTTTGATGGGGAGCGAAAAATTCCCGAGGCGATCGAGCGCGAGCTTTTGGCGAAGTACAAGCTGGACGGAAGCCTTTGGGAGCAATACTCCGGCTACCTCGGCGACCTCGTGCGAGGGGACCTGCGGCTCTCGACAAAGTATCGCAACCGCTCGGTCAACGAGATCCTGGCCCAGACGCTGCCCGTGACGCTCGCGCTCGGCGGGCTCGCATTCCTCGTGGCGACCGTCGGCGGGATCTGGCTGGGGACGCTGGCTGCGATGCACCAGCATACGTGGCGCGATGCGGGGGCGATGCTGCTCGCCCTGGCGGCGATCTCGCTCCCCTCGTACATTGTCGGACCGCTGCTCATTCTGGTCTTCGGCCTCGATCTCGGATGGCTTCCGGTCGGCGGATGGGGGAGCTGGCAGAACCTGATCCTGCCCGCGATCACCCTGGCCGCCCCTGCGATGGCTTCGATCGCCCGGCTCATGCGCGGCAGCATGGTTGAGACGCTTCAGCAGGATTTTGTGAGGACCGCCCGCGCGAAAGGCCTGCGCGAGAGTGCTGTTGTATACCGCCATGCGCTGCGCATCGCCGTCCTGCCGGTCGTCTCGTACCTCGGCCCGCTTGCGGCCCACCTCCTCACGGGCTCGATCGTCGTCGAGACGATCTTTCACATCCCAGGAGCGGGAGGCTTTTTTGTGCATTCGATCCTGAACCGCGACGGCTTTCTGCTCGGCGGGATGGTGATCGTGTACTGCGTGCTGCTGGTTCTCTTTAATCTGGCGGTGGACCTGACCTACGGGGTCCTCGATCGGAGGATCCGTGGCTGACCCGCGCGCCATCCGCCGCATCCTCCGGAACCCGATCGCATGGGTCTCGGCAGCCATCCTGCTTCTCATCGTGGGGTCGTGTGTTGTGGGCCCATTCTTCCTTCCGGTCTCCCTCGGCAACCCCTCGCCCAACCAATATGCCCCGCCCTCGTGGCAGCATCCGTTCGGCACCGACCTCAACGGCCGCGACCAGCTCTACCGCGTGCTCACCGGCGGCAGGATCTCCCTGATCGTCGGGCTCTGCGGCGCGGCGGTGAGCCTGTTCATCGGCACTGCCTGGGGCCTGGTCGCGGGCTATGCGGGCGGGCGGACTGACGCTGTGATGATGCGCATCGTCGATGTCCTCTACTCCGTGCCCCGCCTGATTTTTATCCTCATCGCGATCAATGCGTTCAACGTCCAGCTCCAGCGGTTTGCCTCCGGGCTCGGCTGGGAATGGCTCGTGCAGTCGTCGCGCATCGCGATCCTCATCATCACGCTGGGCGTCATCGAATGGCTCACGATGGCCCGGATCGTGCGCGGCCAGGTCCTCGCCTTAAAATCCCGCCAGTTCATCACCGCCGCCAAGGTCCTCGGCCAATCGCACGTGGCGATCCTGGTCCGCCACCTCCTGCCGAACCTCGGCGGCATCATCCTCATCTACCTCACGCTTACGATCCCCGCCGTGATCATCGACGAATCATTTTTGAGCTTCCTCGGGCTCGGGATTCAGGCTCCGCAGGCAAGCTGGGGATCGCTGCTCGCCGACGGAGCCGGCGCGATCAACCCGCTCAAAAGCTTCTGGTGGCTCCTCGTCTTCCCCGCCGCCTGCATGTCGCTCACCCTCCTCTCGCTCAACTTCCTCGGCGACGCCCTCCGCGACGCCTTCGACCCCCGCGCCTGAGGGAATCTCCTCGCCCAGACGAGCTCCTCAGCGCCCGATCCCGCGAGCACGCTGCTGCTTGATTATTTCAGCACTTCAACCATTGCTCCCAGAATCGGGTGGATGGTTTCAATTTTCTGCAAGCGGATCGGGCAGGTCCATGATGAAGACGAGGGAATCATCGGCGCGGGGTTTTCTTGGCGGTCTTGGTTTTGGGCGGCGGCAGTTGCTTCACGGCGCTCTCGAAGTCATCCGGCTTGGCGGCCGCGTCGGCGAGGCGGTGGCAGCTGAAGGTATCGTATTGCCGCTCCGCATGGGTTTGCGCGAGCTCATGGGAAATGCGGCCGGCATGGGTGAGGATGTCGCGGTCATTGATGGTGAGGAAGCCGTCCAGCTTGCTGATCCAGTCCGCCATCTTCATTGGGATGCGGCGCATGGCCTGGCCGGTGGCGAAGACGAGGTATTGCTCAACCAGGTTGTTGAGGGCGGCCAGTTCGTCTTCCGCCAGGTAGTTCTTGGCGATGACCGTATCTTCCTTCCTCACCTTCGCCCCGCGCCATGTCGTCAGTCCCATGTGCGGCCGTGTGCTGTCCGCACGGTTGACGATGATCTCCGCTGCCGTCTGCCCGGTGATCGCCCAGTGAAGCTTGTTCTGCACCGTCTTGAAGAATGTGATGCTGGCGTCGTCCGTGGGATCGTAGTCGATGCTCGTGGCGTAAATATCCGTGATCTTCTGGTAAAACCGCCGCTCAGAGGTGCGGATGTCCTGAATCCGGCGCAGCAGCTCCTCGAAGTAGTCGAAGGGGAGGTCGGGATTTTTTAGCCGCTCGTCATCGAGCACGAATCCCTTCACGATAAATTCCCGCAGCCGCTGCGTCGCCCAGATGCGGAACTGCATGCCCTGGAACGACTTCACCCGGTAGCCTATCGATATGATCACATCCAAGTTGTAATGCTGGGTATCGTAGCTCTTGCCGTCGGCGGCAGTTATCCGGAATTTCCGGATAACTGAATCTGGGGCCAGTTCGCCCTCGTCAAAGGTGTTCTGTAGATGCTCGTTGATCGTGCGCACGTCCTTGCCAAAAAGCTCCGCCATACGCTTTTGCGTCAGCCACACCGTCTCGCCTTCAAAACGCACATCCAGTTTGATGCGGCCGTCTTCGGTTTGGTAAATCAGGAGTTGGGAGTTGGTGGGTTCGTCGCTCATGGGTTTAGATTTAAAGACTTGGGCAAGGAGCATCTGGGGGAGCAATTTAGAAGAGTTCCTGCTGGGAAGAGGGGATGGCTTTGGCGGCTTCGGCTTCGATCTCTGCGGTGAGGCTCTTGAATTCGCAGGGGCGGAGGGCTTCGAGGAGGGCGGGGTAGCTCGGTCGGATGGTGAGCGACTCCCACGGGGTAGGGAGCGGGAGGTCGTCGTCGAGGCGGACCATCTCACGGTTTGCCCGGATGGCATGGCTGTGGGCCAGAATTTTTTCGCGGAGTTTCGGGTTCGTGATCCGCCCCGGGTTTGCGAGCCAATCCGCGACCGGGCCGTGTTCGCGCACGAGGGCGACGGCGGTTTTCGAGCCGATCCCGGGGACGCCGGGGATATTGTCCGAGGCATCGCCGGTGAGGGCGAGAACATCGGCGATGCGGGCGGCGGGGACCCCCCATTTGGCCTCGACCTCGGCCTCGCCGAGCAGGACGTAGCCGCCGGGGGCGACATCGGTTTTTGCGGTCGAGTAGATCCGGATCGCCGGGGAAACGAGCTGCAGGATGTCCTTGTCGTTCGTGGCAATGATGACCTCTGCTCCGGCGCGAGCGGCCTCGATCGCGTACGAGGCGATCAGGTCGTCGGCTTCGGTATCCGGGGCGGAAAGGCTGGCCGGGCCGAGGAGGGGAAGATTTTCCTGGAGCCAATCCTCCTGCGGCCGGAGGTCGTCGGGCATGGAGGTCCGGTTTTGTTTATATTCCGGCTGGAGGGTGGTCCGGCGGGCCGGCAGCCCTGCGTCCCAGATGATCGCGGCGCGGTCCGGGCGGAGGTCGGCGATCATCCGGCGGAGCGCCTTGAGATAGCCATAGATGGCATTCGTCGGCTCGCCGCGGGAGTTTTTCAGGCCCCGGATGGCGTAGAACGATCGGTAGAGGTAATAATGGCCGTCAACGAGGAGGAGTCGCATGGTGCGCCGAGAGTGCGACGGGCGGGGGGGCGAAACCAAGCCGAATCGTTCCGTGGCACTTGACGCACAGGGCGGAGTCCCCTAAAGATCACCGGTTCTGATGTCACTCCGATCTTCCACGCTCTGCGCCGCCGTCCTTTTCGCGGCCGTCCTTCCGCTTTTCGGACAGAACCCGAGCCAGCAGGGGCGCTCGAACCCGGACGCTCCGGAGCCCGCTTCCCTGGAGGAGCAGGCCGGGTTCGACCTGGCGAGAGGTTACGATGAATCCGGTGCCACCCAGCAGGCGATCGCCGCCTACCGCCAGTTTATCAAGAGCTCCCCGGTCTCCCCGCTCGCCTCGCAGGCCCAGTATCGGATCGCCGAATTGCTGGAGTCCGAGGGCAACCTCAGCAAGGCATTCGATGCCTATGAGACGCTCGTGACCCGGTACCCGGATACCCCGGAATTCGAAAAGGCTGTTTCGAAGCAGGTGCTCATCGCCAACGAATACCTCGCCGGCCGGAAGCTGCAATTTCTGGGCATGGAGATCGTTCCGGCAACCGACCGGGCTGAGCAGATGTTTACCGCAATCCTGAAAAACGCGCCGTTCAGCAAAAATGCGCCGATCGCACAATTCAACCTCGGGCTGACGTATGAGAAGCAAGGGAAGGTGAACGAGGCGTCGGCTGCTTACCAGGCGGTCCTCGACAAGTACCCGACGAGCTCGATTGCAGACGATGCGCTCTACCAGATCGGTTACATCTACATGCAGATCGGCGCCACCGGACGTTCCCAGGACCTCTCGGCCCTCGTGCAGGCAAAAAACACGTTTGAGGATTTTCTCCTCCAGTACCCGAACAGCGAAAAGGCCGCCCAGGCGCGCGACAATCTGGCCTCGATCGGCAGCCGGGAATCCGGCGACCTCCTTGCGATTGCGAAGTTTTACGACCGCTACAAAAACTACCGCTCCGCCGCGATTTATTACAACGACGTGATCCGCCGCCAGCCGGGGACGGCGAATGCCGAGTTCGCGCGCGAC
>JBGTAT010000411.1:0-9739 GCA_041749755.1 Terrimicrobiaceae bacterium
GCCGCGCACGTGGATTTCGCCGCGGAGGCCGCGCCCGCGGCCCCGCCTCCAGGCGCATGGATAGAGGATATCCCCGGTGTTCAGGTCGATAATCCGGACCTCGGTGCCGGGGTAGGGGTGGCCGACGGTCCCGATCACCAGGTTTTTCCATGTGCGCACTGCGAGGACCGGGGCGGTCTCGGTCATGCCGTAACCCTCGAGCACCGGGATGCCGATGTAATTGAAAAATTCATCGACATGCGGCTGGAGGGCACCGCCGCCGGAGATCGTTCCGCGGAACTCGCCGCCGACCAGCGCGCGGAGCTTGGCCAGAACGAGGCCGTCGAGCAGGCGGTGGGGGACTACGGAGACCCCCCAGGCCACGGCATGCGCGACGGCGCGGGGCAGGTTCGCAGCGAGCCCCCGTCCGGTCATGTCGAGCTCCTGACCCAGAAAAAACCTCTCCGCGCGGTGGACGTTGCGCGCGCAGGCATAGGCCGCATGGAAGAGGGCTTTGCGGACGAACGAAGCGCCGCGCACGTTGGCGAGAATTTTCTGGTAGAGGCTCTCCCAGAGCCGCGGGGCCGAGGCCATGAGGGTCGGGCGAACGACCTTCAGGTCCTCAGCGATCCCGCGCAGGCTCGTGTAGTGGGTGCAGGCACCCATGGCGACGGAGACCATCTCAAACACCCGCTCGTAGCTGTGCCAGATCGGGAGGATCGAAAGGATCCGGTCGCCGGGCTCGATGTCGAATGGCAGGTTCTCGATCTGCGAGGACATGTTCCGGTGGGTGAGCTGGACTCCCTTCGGGGTCCCCGTCGTGCCGGAGGTGTAGATGATGGTAAAGAGGTCCTCTGGATCCACAGCCGCCGCCCGCTCGCTGGCCGTGTGGTCGCCGCCCGCCCTACGCCGGGCCCCGTCGGCCAGAAGATCCTCCAGCCGGTCGACCCCGCGCGGAGGCTGTCCGCCGGAGGACATCACAACGATCTTCTCCACGCGCTTGAGCCGGTGGTGGCAACGCTGCAGCTTCTCCAGCGTGGTCAGGTTCTCAACAAAAACCACCCGCACGTCGGCATGCGTCAGGATATAAACCAGCTCCTCATCCGAGATGTCCGTCCCGCGAGGAACGTCCGCCGCGCCCGCCAGAAGGATCCCATAGTCGCAGAGGATCCACTCCAGGCGGTTGTCGGCGATGATCCCCACATGGTCGCGCGCCTGCACGCCGGCTGCGGCGAGCGCCGTCGCCAGGTCGAGGCCCTTATCGTAGAGTTCCCGGAAGCTGATCGGCACGAACTTCCCCTCCGCATCCTTGCGCGCGAACGCGGGCAGGTGGCCAAATCGTTGGGCCGCACCGGAAAAAATTTCGGTGAGCGTGGGGGCGATTATTCGGGAGGCAGGCATGCGTCAGCAAAATCGTTTGAGCCGTCTTGCGCAACCAGAATTCTGTGATATAGGTCATCTTGATATGAAATCCATCGTCACACTCCTCAGCATCGCCTTTATCTCCAGCTTCGGCCTCACCGCCTGCGCCTCCAACCAGAAGTGCGCCCCGAGCAAAACCTGCCCGATGACGAAGCAGGCCTGCACCAGCACCAAGGGCTGCTGCGCCGCCTCGGCCGCGACCTGCCCGGTCAAAAAGTCCTCCCAGTGCTGCTCCCAGTAAAGTAGAGATTCCGTTGCGTGTTCACGAAAGCTGGCTATGCTGGATTTCGTGAACACCGACGAAGACCTTCAAGCTGACATCCAGCTCATCCAGCGGATCGGGATGGGCGATCGTGACGCGTTTGAAGAGTTCTACAAGCGCTACGTCGGGCTCGTCTACTCCACGGCCTACCGGGTTCTCAACAGCGCCTCTGATGCCGAGGATGTCGCGCAAGATGTCCTCTTCATGATCTGGGAAAAAGCTCCCATGTTCGACGCCTCGCGGGGAAAGCCGATTACGTGGGCGCTCACGATGACCCGCAATAAGGCGATCGACCGCCTGCGCTCACTCCAGCGGCGCTTCCGGCTTCAGGATGAGGTCGAAAAAGAAACCTGCCCGGACGACTTCATTCACGAGCGCCGCGCGGCGGACGAAGTCGATGCCATGGAAAAGGGCCAGATCGTGCGGTCCGCTGTCATGAAGCTCAACCGCGAGCAGCGGGAGGTTATCGAGATGGCATATTTTGGAGGTCTGACCCAGCAGGAGATCGCCTCCCGGCTCGACGAGCCCCTCGGTACGGTCAAAGCCCGCATCCGGCGAGGCATGCTCCGGCTCAGGAAAATGGTGTCGGCAAACCTTTAGCCCGGATAAATCACAATGAGCCACCCCACTGTGATTTATCCGGGCTAGCGCCATCCCTTTTTCCGGCTGGATGCCTTCGCCTCCGCCAGTATAGTCCCCCCGCATGATGCGTTTTGCTGCGGCTCTCATTTTTTCGGGCGCGTCGGCGCTGGTTTTACAGCCGGTCGCCGTGGCGGCAGAGTCTCTTTTTATCAATTATTCTGCCGAGGTGAATCCGGCGGATCTGGCGGTTTTTTCGACGAGCATCATCCATGCGGATGCGAAGACGAGCTTGGAGGAGGCGCACCGGGCCGGGTCAAAAGTGTTGGCGTATTTGAGTGCGGTCGAGGTGGCGGCAGACGCGCCGTATCGCAAGCGGTTTACACGCGATGGCATCCCGGTCATGGGCCGGAACGAGACATGGAAGAGCGATCTGGCGGACGTGTCGCATCCGGCTTGGCCGAAGCTTCTGGGCGATCTGGCCGACGACGCGGTCGCGAAGGGGTTCGACGGCTTTTTTTTAGACACGATGGACAGCGTGGACCTGATCGCGGTGAAGCATCCGGCGAGAGCCCAGGAGATGCGGGACGGGCTGGTCCGGGCCGTGCAGGAGATCCGGGGCAGGCATCCGGAGAAAAAGATCGTGGTGAACCGGGGGTTCTCGGTGCTGGAGGCGATCCGCCCATCGATCAGCGGTGTCCTTGCCGAGTCGCTTTTCCAGACGTATTTTTTTGATAAGAAGGCCTATGGGGAGGTTTTGCCGGGTGATACCGAGTGGCTGATGGCCCGCCTGCGCGATGCCTCCTCAACCGGGCTTCCGGTGTACGTGGTGGATTATGTCTCGCCGGAGAACCCGGATCTTGCGATGGCGACCGCAGAGCGCATCCGGGCTGCGGGTTTCATTCCCTTTGTGACGACGCCAGAGCTCTTTGGAAACTCGCTGGCCCCGATCCGGCCGGTCGCGCGCAAGATCGCCGTGATCTACGGACGGCAGGTCGACGTGGGTGGCGCGCGGTACTGGCCGGCGGACACCTGGATTGCCCAGTGCCTGCAGATGCCGCTCGAGTGGATGGGGTACGAGGTGGATTACCTGGACGCGATGGCGGGCCCCCTCCCGGTGCTCGACGGCACGTATGCGGGGATTGCATTCGATGCGTTCACCGAGTGGCCAACAGCGGTTCAGAAATCCGTGCTGACCTGGCTCGCCGCACGTAAGGACCGCAGCCTGCCGATCCTGGTTTTTGGAAAGATCCCCTTTGAGGACCGGTACGCGGCGGCCTTTGGAAAGATGCTGGGGATGGAAGTGGATATGCGGACGAACACGACGCTCAACCTGCCTGCCGGGTTTGACGTGGGCGACTCGCCGGTGGTGCGCGGGGAGACCCCGCTGCGGATGGTCCCCTACAACTACCCCGTGGTGAAGGCCCCGGCAAAGGCCGACGTATTTGTTTCATCGAGGTTCACGGTGCCGGGCAGCGAAGTCGTCCGCCCGTTTGATGCGGTTTTTGTCGCGCCGTGGGGCGGGGTGGCGCTGTTCCCGTTCCTGAGGTTCGAGCGCCCGGACAACGTGACGCTCTGGGGGATCGATCCGTTTGCCTTTCTCGAAAAGGCGCTGCGCCCACCGGTGTTCCCGGCACCGGATGCGACGACACGCGACGGGCTTAGGTTCTTTTTTTCTCATGTTGATGCCGACGGGTTCAGCAATACCTCGGCGGTCGATCCCACGAAATTGACGGCCGAGGTGATCCGGGATGAGATCTACAAAAAGTATCCTGTTCCGGTGACGTCGTCGGTCATCGAAGCTGAGGTGCGCGGTTACCTGAAGCGCCAGAAGCCGGGCGACAGCACCAAGCTCCTCGCGATCGCTAAAGATATCTTTGCGCTTCCGAACATCCGCGCCGCCTCGCACACGTATTCGCATCCATTTTTTTGGATGCCCGACGACAAGACGATGACGCTCTACGAGGTCCAGTCGCTGGAGCTGGGCGACGAGTACAACATGGGGAAAATCGATCCCGCCCGGGAGATCCGCTCCTCGATCGAGTTCATCCGTCGCGAGCTCCTGCCTCCCGGCAAGGAGGTCGAGATGGTCCTCTGGTCCGGGAACTGCCGCCCCGGGCCTGAGGCGCTCTCGGTCGCCGATGCGCTGCCGACGGAGAACATGAACGGCGGGGATACCGTGATCTCGCGGGCCCGACCGACCCTCACCGCCGTGGCCCCGCTCTCGATGAAGTGGGGGGGGCGGCTTCAAATCAACGCCGCCGTGCAGAACGAGATGCTCTTTACCAATGGGTTCCAAGGCCCCCGGTGGGGAGGGTACGTGAACGTCATCCAGACGTTCGAGCGGACCGGATCCCCCCGCAGGCTCAAGCCGGTGAATATCTACTTTCACATGTTCATGGCCGATCGGCTCGAGTCGCTCAACTCCTTGCGCACGGTCTTCGATTGGGCGATGGCGCAGCCGCTCCAGGCGACGACCGCCGCCGCCTACGCGCGTGTCGTCCGCCAGACCCACACGGCGGCAATTTTTTCCTCCTCCCCTCAAAGCTGGGTGCTTGTGCACGGGCCGGACCTGAGGACGTTCCGCCTGCCCTCTGGCGGACTCGTGCCGGATATCGCCGCCTGTAAAAATGTGATCGGCTTCCAGCTTTCTGAGGGCCAGCTCTACGTAGCCACCGGCCGGTCAGCGCGGACCGAGCTCGTTCTCGCAAAATCTCCTGGCCCGCACGTCTATCTCGAAAGCTCCACCGCCGAGGTCGAGGTCACCAAGCTCGAACCGAAGGCCATCTCGCTCCGGGCGTCCGACCTGCGCCCGGTCACCGTCGTTCTCGCCGGACTCGCCCCCGCCACGGCTTACGAGGTGACGATCGACGGCGAAAAAAAATCTTTAATATCCGATGCCGGCGGCCGCCTGGTGCTAGCCGGGGGAAATGCTCTTGAGGCCTCGGTAGAAGGAGCGCCGCTTCCGTGAGCGGGTCCGCCTTTCGCCCGGGTTCGCTCCCGTTTTTTGCGGTGATCCTCATCGGGGCAACGCTCCTCGTGCTCCTGGTGTTGATCCCAAACCAAAACGAGGTCCTCGAGCGTGCGCTGAAGGATCGCGATATCCCTCGCCTCACCAAGCTGCGCGATTCCGTCTCTGAAAAAGCGCGCGCCGAAAACCCGGAGCTCCACAAGCTTCTCAATGCCTGGGTCGAGCTCGACCAGGCGATGAGCGCGGCCGGCCGCCAAATGTTTGATGCCGGCCAAACGGCAGCTCTGGCCGCCCCGTTCCTCTCCCTCCTCGACAGCAAAAAATATGCGGCGAGCGTGCGGGATGGCCTGGCGCAGGTGCTCGCCCGCTCATCCTCCCCGGAGAAGATCGAAGCGCTCGGGGCCGCGCTGCCAAGCGAAATGTCCGCCTTGCAGCGAACCCGGCTCTGGCAGGACGTCTTGTCCAGTGCCAAGTCGGCTGGAAATCCCGTGGCCGCCGCCACCGCCGCTCAGGCGCTCTCCGATGGAAGCCCGGCGGCCGTGCTGGAAATTGCCAAACTGTGGCAGCAGGGGAATCGTTCGGATCTCGGCCTCGCTGCCCTTCGGACATGGTTTGAGGCTCACCCTGGCGACCTGCCCGCCGATGCGGCCGTACCCGCGAACCTCTATCTCAAGCTTCTCCGGGAGGAGAACCTCAACAGCGAGGCGCTTGATTTTCTGATCGCACGCCAGGCGAGCCTGGAGAAGCTTCTGCCAGGCCGCGAGTTTGTGAATGCGGTCTCCCACGCGGCCCTGGCATCCGGCCGATCGCGGGATGCCGTCCCGATCCTCAAAGCATGGGAGCACGGCCATCCGCACGATGCCGAGACCTTGCTGTTGCTCGCGAATCTGGCCATGGGGGTGGGGGACCAGAAGGCGGCCGCCGAGGCGCTCGGACAATACCTTCGCATGCAGCCGGACGATGCCAGCGCCCGCCTCCTCTACGCACAGGCGCTTGAGTGGAGCGGCCACCCGTCGGAGGCTTTTGACGCCTACTATCCGCTGGCGGCCGAGGGTTCGCGCCCGGCGCTCGAACGCCTCATCGCGCTCGCCCCCGGGCTCTTCCGCGAAGCAGAGCTCGGAAAGGTGCTCCCGAAATTTCTTCCCTCCACCGGGACGAGCCCCGAGCTGCTCCTGCTTGCAAAGATCTTTGTCCTCGAGGGCAATTACGCCGGGGCCCGGGAGCTTTTCCTCCGCCATCTCGCCGCACAGCCGGATGATGTCAAAATCCTCAAAAGCCTCGCCGAAATCGAATTTGAGGAGCAGCATTTTCTCGAGGCGCGCGAGCTCTACGCCCGCGCCCACGAACTCGCCCCGGGCGATGCGGAGTTGGAGCACAAGTTGGTCCGGATCGATTGGCTCGAAGGCCGCTACGACCAGATCGTCGAAAAGCTCGCCGCCCTGGCGAAGAAGACCCGAAACCCCGATCTCATCCAGGAATTTTATTCCGCAGCTGAGAACCTGGGCGACATTCCGGCATTGGTTGAGGCGACGGAGCTCATGATCCAAGTTGAGCCAAATACGCCGGCCGAAGTCTTCCGCAGCCTCGCCTACTACAATGCCCTCCTCGGACGCTCCGATGCCGCGCGGGCGGCGATCGAGCGCGGGCTCGTGAAGTTTCCCGAAAGCACGTACTTCCGCGAAGATCTCGCCTACAAGCTCATGGCCGCCGGGGATCCCGCCGCCGCCCTTAAGAAGCTCGAAGGCCTCGTCACGAAGGCCTCGTCAGCAGACATCAAATCCGCCTACGCGTACCTCCTGCTCCAGGCCGGACGGCCGAAGGATGCCCTGAAGTTCCTCCAGGACACCCTCACTCCGGCCGAGAGAAAAACTCCTGACATGCTGGAGCTGGCTGGAAACCTTTTTGAGGCGGAGTCGCGGTTTCGTGAGGCGGAGGCCGTCTATCGCGAGGCGGTTAAGCTGGTGCCCGGACGTGTGGAGTTCCAGCTCTCGCTTGCCCGCGCGCTCGGAGCCCAGCGGAGGGATCGAGAGATGCGGGCTGTTCTTGCCGGAATCGACTTCGACCGCCATCCGGGCTCCGCGCGCGATGCGGCCCAGGTTTACCTCGACCTCGAGGACTACCGCCAGGGGGCGGCTCTGCTTCGGCGCTATCTGGCTGGAGCCCGGGGGGCCGATGACTCCCTCGCCTGGCGCATGCTCGGCGATGCCACCCTCTCGACCGGCGACCCCGAGCGCGCGAAACGCGCCTACCGCCGAGCTCTCCAGCTCGCGCTGAAAGAAACCCGGACGCCATGAGGACCCGGTTTCCCGCTATTTTTTTGGGTGCCATGCTCGCGTGCGGGAGCCTCCGCGCCCAGCTGATGGATATCCTGGACACGCCGGAGCTGGCCGAAGAACTGCTCCCGGCAGATCCCGGGGACGAACCCGCCCTGCCCGAGGAGCCGCTCTTTGAGAAACAGAAGCGCCTCCTCTACCTGCTGTCGAGGCTCAACCGCCCGCGACCCGCCCGCCCGCTTGCCCACCGCATCCTGCGCCAGAGCCCGTCGGACAAGGAGACGTTGCTCGTTCTGGCCTCGATGGAGCTCGAGCGCAAAAATGCGGAGAAGGTTCTCCACTACGCCCGGCGGTTTTTGAAGTTTTACCCGGACGACGACCAGGGGTGGTATTTTCTGGCGGCCGGGGAAAGCCTGCAGGGCCACCATGCGCGGGCGAAGGCGATTTTGGAAAAAATGCGGGCGACGCTTTTTGCCAAAAAGCGGTTCCCGTACCAGGTCGATCTCGCCTCCAGTGCGCGGCTCTCGGGCGATTGGCGGACCGCCCTCACCACCTATCAGGAGCTGTTGAGGGACCGCCAAATTTCGCGCCCGCTGCGGCAGGAGGCCCGCCGGATCATCGACGATATTTTCCGCGAGCAGCTCCCCCGCTTCGACCTTTCTGCCGGCTACCAGTACCTCTTCTCGACCGGCGACATCCTCCGGACCGACGCGTCGTGGGAGAGCCCGCTGACAAACCGGATCCGACTTGTCCTCCACCTCCACCGCGACGACCTCCACCAAAAGGCAAACCTCGACCTGCGATCGATCCGGGATTTCCGGATGGAGGGCACTGTCGGTTTCGACGCCCATGTCGTTCAGTCGTGGCACCTGGCAGCCGATGCCGGTGTTTCATCTGCCGGGTTCCTGGCCTCGGCGGAGCTTCGCCGGCGCCTCACCCCTACGCGCTCGTGGTTTGTCGGGGCCGGGTACAACCAGCGGGCGACCGACAGCCTAGCCCTGGAGATTTTGGACGGCCGCCAGAGCCGGGTCTATGCCGGATTTGATTGGACGCTCGACGGCGCGTCGAACTGGCGGGTTTCTGGAACCTCCTCCGCCCGCGTCGCCACGATCGACAACGATCTGCTCGGCAACGGCTGGGGTCTGGAATGGCAGGTCGAGCGGGTCGTCATGCGCGACCCGGTCAACATCCGCATCGCCTATATCGGCCAGTACAGCCAGTTCCATACCACCTCGACCGACTCCAGCCTTGTCCAGCCGCTCTTTGATCCCGGCAGCACGGCGAACCAGGAAATTGCCGGCCTCGACCAGGCGGGGATCCAATCAGGCTCGCCGGAGACGCTGATCGATCCCGAGATCAATTACCAGGGGTTCACGGTGGTCGCCCGGCGGGAGATCCTCCCGCAGTGGACGCTCGAGCTCACCGGCGTGGTCGGGTATTACTTCGACAGCAGCCAGCTCAACTACGGCGGGTTCATCAGAAATTCCTGGCGCCCGCGCAAAAGTGTCGAGCTCGTCGCCAGCGTCGGCTACCTCAGCAGCGGGACCCAGAGCAACTCCGGCTCCGAGGTCGTCGAGCTATCGCTTGCCTTGCAATGGCTTTTCTGAATGATGGGCCGATCCGCACCTATGAAACGCGTTTTTACCTTTCTTTTTCTTGCCGTCGCCGCAGCGCTTTCCAGCTGCGTTTCGCGCGTGGACGCCGGCCCTCAGAACCCGTCGTTGAAGCTTTCCGGCCACGTCGTGGTGGCCCCGTTTCGCAATGCGACCGACGACGACCATGCGGGCCAGGCGTTTGCAGATCTGATCGGAACCGCGCTGGCCGAGCGCGGGCTCGATGTCGTGATGCTTCCTCCGAAGCCGGTCAACGACCTGGGCGATGCCCCGCCGTACACAAATGACGACCTGGCCCAGGAGGCCCGACGGCACGGGGCCTCGGGCATCGTCCGCGGCACGGCGATCGAATTCCGTTACAAGACCGATCTCGATGGCGATCCCGCTGCGGGCGTGTACGTCGAGATCCTCGACCCGTCGGCGAAGCGCTCCGTGTGGCATGCCAGCGCCTCCCGGACCGGGCTAATCTACTCGTCGCTGGCGGCCACCGCCCAGAAGGCGTCCGGAAAGCCAAGGCCCAGAAAGCTGAGCGCGCTTTCGGTGATGATCGCATTGGCGATGCCCAAGGTGGCAGAAACCATGATCGGAGAGGCCACATTGGGCAGGATGTGCCGCGTGATGAGGTTGTAATTCGTCGTCC
>JBGTAT010000412.1:0-13283 GCA_041749755.1 Terrimicrobiaceae bacterium
CACCGACACCCTGCTGGCGGAACTCAGCCGCGGCGGCCGCCATCCGCTCTACCCGCGCGCGCTGGCTGCAATCGGCCCGCTTGTGCCGGGAACCTAACGACCTGCTCCCAGGTCAGGGCTTTTGCTTTTTATAAAAGCTGATTGCCGTAACGAGGTCCATCGCGCGCTGGAGGACGGTGTCCCGAAGCGGGGGAAGCTCGGAGTCCCGGGTCCCTTCGATTTCCGGGTTGGTATTCGACAGCAGGGCGGACTCGTTCATCCGGGGGCGCTCGACCTCAAAGACAAACTGGCTGACCCCCTTCTCCCGGCTGGCGGCAAAAATTTCTTCGAGCTCGCCCGGGGGGAGGGCGATTGCGACGTCCGGCTTGACGCCGGTCGGGAAGAGGGGAGCATTGTCGGGCAGGACAACCTGCGAGACGGCCACCCGAAGTGATTTTCCGCCGCCGAGCGGGATGTCTGAAAACTCGACCGCTTCCCCCGCCGTGTCGCTTCCGACGATCATGGCACCCGCATTAAACCGCAATGTGGCAGCCAGCGCCTCTGCCGCCCCGGCGGTGTCCGAGTCGGTCAGTACGATGATCGTTCCCGAGAACCCGGGAGTCTGGTTCGAAGTGAGGATGCGCTCCTGTTTGGCGCTCGGCTTCTGGATGGTGAAGAGCATCTTGCCGTTCGGAGCAAACCGGCGCGCAAAATCGGCGGCCGCCTCGAACTCGCTTCCGCCCGGGACAGCGCGCAGGTCGAGGATCACGGCGGGCAGGTTCTTTTCCGAAAAGCTTTTGAGCGACGTGTCGAGCTGGGCGAGCGTCGCCGGATCCAACCGGCCCGGACGCAGGTAGCCGGCCCGGTCATCCAGGATCTCGGCCAAAAACGGTGCCGGTTCGGCCGCAGGAGCAGGTTTTTCAGTATCCACGATCGTGACCCCGGGCGAGAGGCGCCGGACAAAACCCTCCAGCAAGGCCTTCTGGCGGGATGCATCGTCAAATGACTGGGGCGAAAGGAAATTCGACTGGAGCGCCTCGATCGCCTTCGTAGTCTGCGCCGCATCGAGCCCGTTCACCGTCTCGCGCAGGGTGGCGGGGGGAGCATCGTCCGCAAAAACCAGGGGAACGCCAGAAATCGCCAGGAGCAGGAGTCTTCGCATGGCCCACAAGCTACTCACCCAACCGCCAGGATCAAATCCCAAACCATTCCCGCAGAAAAAGATTCGGGCCACCAACGGAAAAATCAGAAAACAAAGAAAACTGATCCGCGGTGGCCCGAATTGCTGCCTTAACCGATAGATTTGACTGCCACAGGGACCGGACGTTCAAAAAAAATGAATTTTTTTTTCGAGTCTTTTCGTTGGGATGTATATCCGGCTGTCCATGTGCATGTTACGCAGAAAGATTTCACCCCCACCCCTTGGGAACGCCGAGCCCCAGCTCGGCATACCAAAAGAAATTGCCAAGCTGGGGCTTGGCGTTCCCGGGGCGCACCCCGGAGGCTGGCGGGAGGAGCGTCGGTGAAAAAATGGCAGCGCGTACGGGATTTGAACCCGTGCACCAGCCTTGAGAGGGCTGTGTCCTAACCCCTAGACGAACGCGCCGTGTGAGGGACCTTTGAAAATATCACTTGGCGTGGGTCTTGCAAGCATGGAAATTGGGCCCGTGATTGTATATATCAAACCCTGGTGTCCGTGGTGCGTCGATGCGGTCGCGTGGATGAAGGCGCGCGGGATGGAATTCCGGGAGGTCGATGTGCTGACCGACCGGGCCGGCTACGCTCGGATGGTCGAGATCTCCGGCCAGGGGCTGACCCCGACGCTCGAGATGCCCGACGGCGAGGTGCTCGCCGATTTTGATACCGGGCAGCTGGAGCGATTTTTAAAGGGACGCAATGCTCTTTGATATCCTGCTGGTGGCCGCGGCCGGGGTGATGTGTGCGGCGCTGCGCACATTTCGGCATCCGGCGGTATTTCGGCTCGGAACGCTCGGGCTGGTGGCGACGTCGTTTTTGGCGGGCTGGCTGCTGGGGGGGAGCTTAGTGACCGGGGTCATTTTTGCATCGACGTGGTTTCTGATGCCGTGGCTGGAGATCCTGACCCGGGTGCGCCGGATGCGGCTGCCGGTCGAACGCAGCGTCTCCGCGTGTCCGCCGCCCTCGAGGGTCACGTTTCCCTCCCTGGGGGACCTGAGCGACGAGATGGAGGCGGGCGGATTTGAGCATGCGGAGGACGTCTGCTGGACGCATGACGACACCAAACATTTTTACCGGCTCTATTTGAACCGGGAGCGGAATACGATCGGGGCGATCTCGCTCGTCGAGCAGCCGGAGATGGCATTTTATTACATATCGTTCCGGACGCGATCTTGCGACGGACGCCTGGCGACGACGTGGAACTATCCGTTTTCGTTCGGCCTGCATCCGTTTCCCGGCAGCCGGGTGCAGCGGCTGGATGGCGGGGAGTCGATTCGGCAGATGATGGATCGTCACGGGGAGCTGGTGGGTGCGGAGTTCGGGCCGCACGGGTGTGCGGTGACCGAGGCCGCCCCGAGCGAGGAGCTCCAGCAGGACCTGCGCGGCCAGCTCAGCCACAACATCACCTGCGGGATCCTCTGCCGCGAGGGGGACCAGATGATCCGCTACACGGCACGCGGGATGTTTTTCTTGTGGTTCCAGTTCCTTCGCGATTTTGTGAGGTTCTCATGAACTTGGCCCGGACGATCGACCACACGCTACTCAAGCCGGACGCGACCGGGCCCGACATCGTGCGGCTCTGCGAGGAGGCGCAAACCTATGGGTTTTTCAGCGTGTGCGTGAATTCCTCCCGGGTATCGCTGGCGTCGGAGGTACTGGCGGGGTCCGGGGTGAAGGTTGCGGCCGTGACCGGGTTCCCGCTGGGGGCGATGGATTCGCTGGCCAAGGCGTTTGAGACCGAGCGCGCGGTCGCCTGCGGGGCGGACGAGATCGATACGGTGCTGGCCGTCGGCCTGCTTCGGGAGGGTCGTCTGGACGTCGTGCTCCAGGATCTCGAGCTGGTCGTCCGGGCGGCCGGAGATGCCCCGGTGAAAGTCATCCTGGAGACGTGCCTTCTGAGCGATGATCAGAAGCGCACCGCCTGCGCCATAGCGCTGGATGCCGGGGCGGCCTTCGTCAAAACCTCCACGGGCTTCAGCACCGGGGGAGCGACGGTGGCCGATGTGCGGCTGCTTGCGGCCGCTGTGAGCGGGCGCTGCCAAGTCAAGGCATCCGGCGGAATCCGGGATGCGGCGACCGCGCTGGCGATGCTGGAGGCGGGAGCCAACCGGCTCGGGACATCGAACGGGATTGCCATCGTCCAAGGAGTGGACGCGGCCGAAGGGTATTGACGGCTCCTGAGGCGGGGTTTTCACCCCATACCAAGCGGGGGCGGGTCAATAGTATGGTTAGGCAATCAGAGAGGGCTATTCCAAGCGCGTAGCACCAAGCTGAAATACCCAACCACCCACATGAAAAACATCGCACTCCTCATTTTTGCCATCACGCCCATGTTCGGAGGCAGCCTGCAGGCACGCGAGATCCCGGCCCAGCACGAGTCTGACTACCGCACGAAAGAATCCTTCACTGAGTTCAAGGGGGTGCCGGTTTGGAGCCAGCAGGGGGAGAAAGTTGGAATCGTTGAGGATATGACCGTTGACCTGCAGAATGCCCGGCTGGTCGAGGTGCTTGTCCGCTCGGGAGGATTTCTCGGCATTGGGGCTCAGACGAGATCGGTCGCTCCCAAGGCGCTCCAGCTGGATTCCGCGAACCGCGTGCTGCGGCTCGACGTCACGAAGGCCAGGTTTCTCGGAGCTCCCCGGGTGAACTCCCACAACAAGGCATCCTTTTCCGACAGGGAACGCGTGGCTGCGACCCTGCGCTACTTCGGGTTACAGCCCTGGTTTTACATGCCCGGCGAGACAACCATTAAAAATGCCGAAATCCTGAAGCTCGGCCACGTCGAGCGGGCCACCCACCTCCTCGCGATGCCTGTCATCAACTCGCAGGGGGATTCCGTCGGACGGGTGAACGCCCTCACCATGGATATGCCCAAGGGCCGCGTGACTCACGTGATTGTGAAGACGAGCCTCGAGAGCTCCGACCGCCGGGTCGTCCAGCCTCGGGCGCTTCGCTTCAACGATGCGGGCACCCTCTTGGTCCTTGATGATTCCTTTGTTGGTCTCCCAAACAGACCTCATTTTAAGTGGGTCGATGGCAGCCGCACCGAGTTCCACCAGGAGTCGTATGTAAACCGCGAGGTGCTGGCGGACGACGGGCTTCACTCCCGGCAGCACGCCAATGAAGGCATCGTCAATCGCTCGATCCCCATGGAGGAGGGGGACAGCTTCCGGGATGACAAAAAAACGCGGCTTATCAAGGAGCTCATCCAGGCGGATGGCAGCCTCTCGCGAAATGCCGAGGATATCGAGGTCGTCACCCTCAACGCCCAGACAACGCTGCGCGGCCACGTTCGCACCGAGCCCACACGCAGGAAAATCGGACAGCTCGCAGAAAAGTACTGGCGCTCGGAAAACGTGAGCAACCTGCTCGAGGTCCGGCCGGAGGGAGCGAAGAATTCCGGGCCCTAGTCATATGGCGGGCAAGTAGGGGATAGACGGCGACGAGGGATTCTGCACTGCTGTCTCAGCGGTGGGATGAGCCGCTCGTCCGCCGCGACATCGTCGATCTCAATCCCGCACTCCGGTGCGGTGTATCGAGCGTGCAGGAATTGATGGAACTTGCCCTTGCCGAAAAGCCCGGTTTTTCCGATTCCTTCGGCCGGTCGTGTCCGATGACCGCAGTGGGGGGATAATGCTTGTCAGCACCGGGAGGGGCGACACTCCTGTCGCCCATTGGAAGCAAAGCAAGCGGCGCGTGGCGCCGGGGAAAATCGATTCGGCGACAAGAGTGGCGCCGCTTCCGGGGAGAGTCTAAAGGGTGGTGCCGAACAAGGCCCCGACGCCAGCGGTGAGGGCCATGGCCAGCGCACCCCAAAAGGTCACGCGTACGACAGATTTGCCAATAGAGGAACCTCCCGCTTTGGCGGCCACGGCGCCGAGCAAAGCAAGGAACAACAGGGAACTCCCGGAGACCGACCACGTCAGGACCTCCCGAGGCACGACGAAAACCAGCAGCAGCGGCAAAACGGCACCGACGGTGAAGCTGCCCGCCGAGGCGAAAGCGGCCTGGACGGGACGTGCGCTGAGTGTGTCGGATATGCCCAATTCATCACGGGCGTGTGCACCCAGGGCGTCCTTGGCCATCAGTTGCGTGGCCACCTGTTTGGCGAGGTCGGGATCAAGCCCGCGCATGACGTAGATGGCCGCGAGTTCGGCATGTTCGTTTTCGTCGTCCGTGGCCAACTCCTTGCGCTCCCGCTCCAGATCTGCACCCTCCGTGTCGGCTTGGGAACTGACGGAGACGTATTCCCCAGCGGCCATCGACATCGCCCCAGCGACAAGCCCGGCTATTCCTGCGACCAGCACGCTATTGCGCGTGGCTTCAGCCGCTGCGACGCCCACGATCAAGCTGGCCGTGGATAAGATGCCGTCATTGGCCCCGAGTACCGCCGCGCGCAGCCAACCCACGCGTTGGGTGCGATGTTTTTCAGTATGTCGCATAAGGAAATTGGTCTATCGCAATCATACGAAGATCCACCCAGAGATCCAGCCAGTAAGGGTTGGCATTACCACCACAAGACTGCAGGGGATTTCCTTTGCCGCCCATTATTTTGGGTCCATCGTTCTTGGGGCCTCGCGAAGTCCAGCGGCGTAGGCTCCGAAGACGAGCTGGATTTCATCCCGCACCCGGCGGAACTCGCCCATGATTTCCTCATCCGTGCCGGTTGCGTGGGCAGGATCGTCAAATCCCCAGTGGTGGCGATGGGCCTGGCCCGGGAACATCGGGCACGCCTGGTCGGCATTGCCGCAGACCGTGATGACCGTGTCGACCTGGCGGCTCAGAAAATCGTTCATGTGCTTCGAGGTATGGCCGGAAATGTCGATGCCGATTTCAGCCAGCGCCTTGATCGCTTTCGGATGGACAAATCCCGCGGGGTTTGATCCCGCGCTGTGGACGTCAATAAGATCGGCGGCGGCGGCGCGGAGAATGCCCTCTGCCATGTGGCTGCGGCAGGAGTTTCCGGTGCAGAGGATGAGGACGGATG
This sequence comes from Terrimicrobiaceae bacterium, assembly GCA_041749755.1. Taxonomy (GTDB): domain Bacteria; phylum Verrucomicrobiota; class Verrucomicrobiia; order Chthoniobacterales; family Terrimicrobiaceae; genus QYQL01. Next base: position 6,164 of record JBGTAT010000412.1, read on the forward strand.
GTTTGGTTGGCATGGATGGGGAGGAGGGTTAGCCGCAGATTAACGCTGATTTACGCAGATGGAGGTATAAAGGGGCACTTGGAATAGGCTGATCTACGGACATGGTTCATTTTCCCATAGCCCGGCGGACGGACTGGCAGGCCTGGGATTCGAGGAATGCGCGGTCTTTGTCGGACATCGCATCCGCTCCGAGCCGGTCGGCTTCCTCGATGATCTCGCGCGGGAAAAACTTCCTGCGGAACCAGAGGGCAACATGGACCAGGCCGATGAGGAAAGGCACTTCGATCAGCGGTCCGACGACGGTGGTGAAGGCAACGCTAGAGGCGACGCCAAAGACGGCGATGGCAACGGCGATGGCCAGCTCGAAATTGTTGCCCGAGGCGGTGAAAGCCAGCGTCGCGCTGCGGCTGTAATCGGCTCCGGCCCATCGGCCCATGAAGAAGCTGACCACAAACATGATCGCAAAATAGCAACCCAGCGGCACCGCGATCCGCAGCACGTCGAGCGGCAGGGACACGATCGTTTCCCCTTTGAACATAAACATCACCACAATAGTAAAAAGCAGCGCGATGAGCGTGATGGGCGAGATGCGCGGAATGAATTTCTTTTCATACCACTCGCGCCCTTTGAGCGGGATGAGGATGATCCGGCTGAGGGCGCCGGCGGCGAAAGGAATGCCCAGATAAATCATCACGCTCACAAAAATCTCCCCGATCGTGACATCGGTCACCGTCCGTCCGCCGACGCCCTGGACCATCGAGAGGTCGATCCCCAGCAGCCCCGGCAGCCAGGTGATGAAGACCCACGCATAAATCCCGAAGAACAGAATTTGAAAGACGCTGTTGAATGCGACGAGGCCCGCGCAGTATTCGCTGTTGCCCTTGGCGAGCTGGTTCCAAACAAGGACCATCGCAATGCAGCGCGCGATGCCGACCAGGATCAGCCCGACCATGTACTCCGGGTGGCCGTGCAGGAAGAGAACCGCAAGCCCGAACATCAGGAGCGGACCGACCACCCAGTTCTGCAAGAGCGAGATGCCAAGCACTTTCGTGTTGGAGAACACTCGGGGCATCTCCTCGTACCGCACCTTGGCCAGGGGCGGATACATCATGAGGATCAGGCCCACAGCGATCAGAAGATTCGTCGTGCCCACGGTCACCGGCGCAAACAACGCCTCGGGGTCGGAAATGAAAAAGTGGCCGATGCCGACGCCGAGGCCCATGGCCACAAAGATCCACAGGGTCAGGTAGCGGTCGAGGAATGACATCTTTTTGGCGATGGAATGGCTCATGGCTCGTTTTTAGGTGTCGGGGTGGCGTCTGTTATCATTTGAGAAGAAGTTCGAGGGCAGCGGATCCGGGCGGGTCTTTAACCTGCCCGTTGATGAGGGATGGCCTATCGCGCGCACGCCGCCCTCATCGATTTGCTGTGCGTCTCGTTGATCCCGTCCACGCAGTCAAAAAAGCTGGCCAGGCAGGGGCACTTCAGCCGGTAATACTGGTTGAGCCCACGCTTCTCCACGCTGACGAGACCGGCCGATTTCAGGAGGGCGAGATGCTTCGAAACCGTCGACATGTCCGCCCCGACCACCTCGGCCAGCTCGCACACGCACCGTTCCCCGGACTCCAGTGCCGCCACCATCTGGATGCGTGAAGGATGCGCAAGGCTCTTGATGACCTGCGCCCGCAAAACCGCCTTGGAACGTGAAAGAGGCATCGAAATATAGAAGACTATTTGCAAAAATAGCCAAGTAGTCAATGCGGAAAGCTCCTAGGGGGCAAGGGCATTTCTGCCCTTGGTCGAACGGCTCTGCCCGCTTGCGGGCCTTGTTTGGCGGCTTCGCCGCGAGCACTCGGACAGGGCCAGGAATGACCCTGCTCCTTATGGGCAGAGATCGTGGGAAAGCCCGCGCTTCTCTTAGCCTTCGATGAGCGAGGCGAGGCGTTTGACGCCCGGGAACGAAAGCATCTCGGACCACGTGCATTTGACGAGGTCGATATCTGCCGAGGGCAGGACGTCGATCCAGGCTGCGCCGGCGTCCGGCGGAAAGTCCGAGGGCAGGATGATCCGGGCATGGACATCAAATGGGATGAACCGGTAGCGCGACCAGGCGGCCTCGTGGGTGCGTGCGGGCTCGCCTGTGGTGTGGAACGGCTCGACGCGATCGGCCGGGTTGAGGCGCTTCAAGACGCTTTTCATGGAGGCGAGCCAGCCGGTCGGGGCATCGGTTTGGGGGGCGGGGGCACCGAGCAGGATGAGGGCGGGGACCGGGCGCTTGGCGGCTTCGAGCTGGCGGGCGATTTCCAGTGCGGCGATCGCCCCGTATCCGAACCCGCAGAGGTCGAAGGAAAGCGTGGGGTCCTCTTCGAGGAGCGCATCGATCCAGGCGGCAGCAGCCGCCTCCAGCGACGTGTGGGCGGCATCCGGCTGGGATGTTCCCCGCGCCTGGAGGCCAAGGATTTTCCGCTTGGTGCCGAGGGCTGCAATGAGGTCGTGGTAACTTTCCGGAAGCCCGGAGAGGGGAGGGACGAGCACGAGCGGCCGCCCGGATCCTTCCTGCTGGAGGATCGAGACCGGCTGCCACGGGGTTTCCGATCGACGGGGAGGGGTGGCGGCGGCGACCACGCGCGCGGCCGAGGGTGTTGGCTTCGGGGCACTTTGGGGTTTCGGTAGTACGTCCGCGTCTACCCAGCCCCCGCGGGTCAGCGGCCATTCTTCGACGGGAATCGTGCCTGGGAATTTTTCGCGGGAAAGCGTCCAGAGGCAGGCTGCTTCAAACGTATCCAAGGCGGCACCGGTGGAGAGGAGGTCGGCCGCGCGAGCCGAGCAGGTGAGGCCGGGAGCGCAGGATCCTTCGATCGAGAGGCTGCCGTCGGGCGATCTCCACGCTTGGAGGCCGGTCTCAATTCCCCGCCGGCCGTGCGGGTTGGCCAAGGATTTCCAATCCGGGCACTTGATCCAAAAACGCCCGAGAAATCCCGGAGGGATTTCGTGTGAGTCGGCATCGGTAACCGAGGCCTCGATCCCAGCGACCGGGAATCCTGCCGGGAGGAAGAGGCCCGGCGAAGAGTGCTTTGTTCCCGCGACCCCGAGTCCGCAGAGGCTGGCCGGGCTGAAAAACGGGATCGTGCGGACGCGTCCGCCGGTGCACGACGTCCAGATATCGTTTGCGCGTCCGGTCGCCTTCCCCAATTCCACAGCGACGACTTGGAGCGGGGAGTCGAGGACCTCCGGTTCGCGCGACCATCGGGCGGCCTGGTTCGCCCATTCCGGAGAGGTGAGGCGGAGGTGGGTGGCCGACGAGCGGATCGGGTCGAGCAGGTCGTCGCCAGGGACGATGGCTGTGCCGCCGTTCAGAAGCGGGATGAGCCACTCATCAAAAAATGCGCCGCCGCCGGCTGCGGAGTGTGCGAGGAACGAATGTCCCGGCTGGAAGTCGAGCGTGCGGGCCCCCTCGCGGGCGGCTGAGGTCAGCATCTCATGCGTCAGCGCCCGGATAATTGGGGCGAGGCCGTCCGGGTGCCCGGCGAGGATTGCCGCTGGCGAACTGCCCATCAGCGAGGGGGGCGGGCAGTCCGCCGTCTCCAGCGACTCCCAATCCTGATCGAGGATGATACGGCGGCGGGTGGAGGTATCGAGGAGCGGCGCGCTTGCGGCGTCGCAGAAGACGACCCCGGCATCATGCGAGGCAAGCATCGACTCGATCCAGTCCGGCGGGGCGGAGGGATCAAGCGCCAGGCAGAGGTTGCCCGCCTTCCACGACCCGATCAGCGCGATGGCGATCCAGGAGGAGGGGGAAAGGAAGAGCGCAACGTGCCACCCCCCGGCGAGCGTGGCTTGGGCCAAATGCTGGGCGAGACGGTCCGAGAGCGCGTCGAGCTCGCGGTAGGTGAGCTCGTAGTCGCCATCCTTCACCGCGATGGCATCCGGCGTGCGGGTGACAATTTCCTGGAATGCGGCGAGCGTTGTCGGCGGCCGTTCGAGCGGCTCGGGCCCGCGCGACCAATCTTTGAGGGTGCGGGTTTCCTGGGGAAGCAGGAGCGGGATCTGCGCGGCCGGTTTGGAGGTTAAGGATTCGACCGACTCGATGAGCGCGGCGAGGCGCGCGAGGAGGTGTTGGGCGGCGGCCTCACTGCCCAGGGGGCCGCGGACGTGCAGGGTTAGGTCGGGGCGGGCCTCCAGCCAGAGCAGGTCGGGCGGGTTGCGGTGGATGCGCGCGTCAAAATTGATCCAGCGCGGGAGCGCAGTATGGATGATGTCGTTGACGTCCGGGTTCCCCCAGGCGAACCCGGTGCGCAGGTCGGATAGCGAGACGCTGGACTCGGAGGCGGCGAGTGCGGCCGCGGGGGAGATCCACGCATTTGCGCGCAGCGCGTCCGCATCGAGGCCGTCCAGCCATTGCTTCGCGCCCCAATCGAGGACGATGGGAAGCCAGTTTTCAAAATACCCGACATCATGGGTCGACCGTCGGGCATCGATCCGGTGGACGGCGACGTTGCCTTCGGCGCCGAGGCGTCGGAGCGTTAGCGCCCAGAGGAAGCCGATGATCGCTCCGGGGTCGCGGTCCTGGACCGCAGCAAAAAATCGTGCGGATTCCTCGCGCCCGATCTGGAGTTTTGCCGACACGACATCGCTGGCCCCGCCGCGGGGATCGAGGACGAGCGGCGCGGAGGCGGATTTCAAGATCGGGGCCCAAGCTGACGCAGAGGCCGACGGCAGGGCGGGGGGCTCCTCGGGCGAGAGAGGCTGCTCGAGAGCGATCAGCCAGTCCAGAAGCACCCTCGTGATCGATGTCTCATCGAGCAGGTATTCCGGGGTGGAAAGAAGAAAATGGGAGCCGCCGCCGGGGAGCAGGATTTCCGAAAACCGGACGAGTCCGGCCGCGTCGAATGTTTCCCGCGAGTCATCGGCCTGGAATTGATTCCATCGCTCCGGAATTTCTGCGGCGTCCACCGATGTCCAATCGAGTTCCTTCCACGTCGTCCCGCCCGCATCCGTCCGGGTGGTGATCACCTCTCCGCCCGGCCCGCGGGAGAAGGAAGATCTGAGGATCGGGTGGGCCGAGCAGACGGCCTCCCATGCCTGCCGCAGGGCGGCGCGGTCGGTGCGCTCGCCGAAGCTGATCGAAACCTGCGTGGGGAACTTCGCGGACTGGCTCTCCGAGCGGAGAAATGCCGCCGCCTGCATCGGGTTGGCTGCGAGCTCGTTCATGGCGTAGGCCATTAAAGCCCCTTATCCGTGACCGCGCCCTCGGAGGCGGTGGAGACGTGCGAGGCATATTTAGCGAGCACGCCGCGGTGGTAGCGGGGTTTCGGCTTCTTCCATTTGGCAAGCCGGGCCTGAAGCTCGCTTTTTGTAATCCCGAGCGTGAGCTGCCGGGTTTTGGCTTCGATCGTGATCGGGTCGCCGTTGCGGACAACCGCCAGCGGGCCGCCTTCGAAGGCCTCCGGAGTGATGTGGCCCACCACGAATCCGTGGGTGCCCCCGGAGAATCGGCCGTCGGTGATCAGGGCGACATCCTTGCCGAGTCCGCATCCCATCACCGCGCTGGTCGGGGAGAGCATCTCCCGCATGCCCGGACCCCCTCGGGGCCCCTCGTAGCGGATCACGATTACGTCGCCCTTGCGGATCTTCCCGGCCAGGATCGCGTCCAGCGCCTTCTCCTCGGACTCAAAAACCCGGGCGGTTCCGCGGAACGACTCGCCCTCTTTGCCGGAGATCTTTGCGACCGCGCCATCCGGGGCGAGGTTGCCGCGCAGGATGACCAGGTGGCTTTCCTTTTTGAGGGGCTTGCTGATCGGGGCGATGATTTCCTGTCCCTTCGGGTATGGTTTGAACGCCGCCAAATTCTGTTTGAGCGACTTGCCGGTGACCGTGAGGCAGCCGCCGTGCAGGAGCCCGGCTGCGAGGAGCTCCTTCATCATCGGGACGATCCCGCCGATCCCGACGAGCTCGGACATCAGGAAGCGGCCGCTGGGTTTGAGGTCGGCCAGCACGGGGACGTTTTTTCCGATGCGCGTGAAGTCGTCGATCGTGAGCTTTACCCCCGCCGAATGGGCGATCGCGAGGAGGTGGAGGACCGAGTTCGTTGAGCCGCCGAGCGCGATCGTCACGGTGATCGCATTTTCGAAGGCCTCCTTTGAGAAGATATCCGACGGACGAATCCCCTTCTTGAGCAGGTTGATGACCGCCTTGCCCGCCTCGCGGCAGTCGGCGACCTTGTGCTTTGAGATCGCCGCCTGCGCGGAGCTGTTCGGGAGGCTGAACCCGAGCGCCTCGATCGCCGAGGCCATCGTGTTCGCCGTGTACATCCCGCCGCACGACCCGGGGCCCGGGATCGCGCACGACTCGACGTCGTGGAGTTCCTTGTCCGAAATCTTGTTGGCGGCACGCTGGCCGACGGCCTCAAAGACCGAGACGACGTCGAGGTTTTTTCCGGCGAGGCAGCCGGGGAGGATCGTTCCCCCGTATACGAAGACCGCCGGCCGGTTCATGCGCGCGATCGCCATCATGCAGCCGGGCATATTTTTGTCGCAGCCCCCGATGGCAACGAACCCGTCAAACCCCTGGCATCCGACAACGGTCTCGATCGAGTCGGCGATCACCTCGCGCGAGACGAGCGAGTACTTCATCCCCTCGGTGCCCATCGAGATGCCGTCCGAGATCGTGATCGTGTTGAAGATCGTCGCCTTGCCGCCGGCTGCGTCGATGCCGAGCGCGGACTCGCGGGCGAGCTGGTCGATGTGCATGTTGCACGGGGTCACCATGCTCCAGGTCGAGGCCACGCCGATCTGCGGCTTTGCAAAATCGCTCTCCTTGTAGCCGACCGGATAGAGCATCGCCCGGCTCGGGGCGCGGCTCAGGCCATCGAGGACAACAGAGGAATGCGGGCGCATCTGCGCGGAGGGCTTGGAACTCATAAGCTGGGCACGATAGCAGAGGAGGGGGATGGGGCATCAAGGCTTAAACAGCAAATCCCGCCAGCTCGCCGGCGAGCCCGCGCTCGTCGCCGACGCTGAATTCCTCGGCGGCCGCCACGTCGACCGAGCGGCCGTCGTCGTGGACAAACTCAAGGATGAGCGGCCGCGGGCCGGGGAACCGGCGCACGCACTCGAGGATC
>JBGTAT010000413.1:0-1802 GCA_041749755.1 Terrimicrobiaceae bacterium
CTGCGGCCTCGATCCGGGCGCGGTCGGCATCCGTGTGCCCGGTCGTCCCGATGACCAGCGTCTTCCCGGCAGCCGCACACGCCTCCGCGACACCTGCGGTCGCCGGGGCGTGGGTGAAATCGATGACCGCATCGCATGCGGCCAGCGCGGCAGTAAAATCATCGCCGGCATCGACCTCGGCCGAAATCTCCAGATCCGCATCCTCTGCAGCGCAGGCCACAAGCGCCCGTCCCATGCGGCCCTTCGACCCGTTGATCAGGAGGCGAATCATTTCAGGCCCTCCAGAACGGCGGCGATCCGCGCGCAGTTCGCCGCCGACATCTCGCAGAGCGGCAGCCGGACGTCCGGCGCAATTTTCCCGCGGAGCGAAAGCGCGTACTTCACGGGAACCGGGTTCGGCTCGATGAAGAGATCCTTGAACAAGGGATAAAACTTTTGGTGGACCTCCAGCGCCGCCCGCGTGTCGCCGTCGCGCCAGAGCCGAACCATCCGGGATACCTCGGCCGGAAAAACGTTTGAGGCCACGCTGATCACCCCGACCGCACCCACGGATAAAAACGGAATCGTCAGCGAGTCGTCACCGGACAAAATTTCAAAGCCGACCGGCAGCGCGGCCCGGAGCTGGTTGACCCGCTCGACCGACCCGCCCGCCTCCTTGATCGCCCGGATATTCCCGCAGTCCGCCGCCAGCCGCACGACCGTCTCCACCCCGATCTCGATCCCGCACCGCCCCGGGATGCTGTAGAGGATGATCGGGATTTTTACGGATTCCGCAATCGCCCGGAAATGCCGATAGAGCCCTTCCTGGGAGGGCTTGTTGTAATACGGGGCGACGACAAGGGCGGCATCTGCGCCGAGCCGCTCCGCATCCTTCGTCAGCGCAACCGCCTCGGACGTCGCGTTCGACCCTGTTCCGGCGATCACTAGGCATCGCCCGCGCGCCGCCTCGACCGCCACGCGGATCACCGCGCTGTGCTCATCGTGGTCCAACGTCGGCGATTCCCCGGTCGTCCCGACCGGCACAATCCCGGTCACGCCGCCCGCAACCTGCTCCTCAATCAGCCTGCAAAAGGCCTCCGCATCAAATCCTCCGCCGCGAAACGGCGTCACAAGCGCCGTGTGTGTTCCTGCAAATGACATCATGCCAACACCCCTACAATGAAACCCGCTCCCACGGAAACAAAATCCCATGCCCCGCTGAGGGCGCATCTCCGAAAATTGCCAAAACGAGCTCCACCTCGAGGAAACGTGTTTGGAGTTCCGCCTTTAGGCGGCTGGCCAGTGAGGAGGCAGCCGAAAAAGCCACCGCCTAAAGGCGGAACTCCGAACCCTGAAGCCCTTTGCCTGACAGACGTGCAACTTTCGGAGATGCGTCCCCCGGCTGAAGCGCCCTCCGGAGGGCGACCTACAGCATCTTGATCGTCAGGGGAAATGCGTAGGGCTCACCGTTGCTGGCTTTGATCGTGCCGAGGATCACGAAGACGATCCACGCGATGCCGACGGCAAACGGGAGGACTATCGGGATGACCAGGCAGGAGCCGACCGCTGCGATGACGACCGAGGCAACCATCCAGATGGTCCATGAGATCTGGAAGTTCAGGACGTTGCGGCCGGCGGCGTCGATCGCTGGGCTCTCCGGCTTTTTGACGAGCCAGATGATGAGCGGCCCGAGGATGTGACCGATCGACGGAACGACGAAGCCGGCGAGGGCGCTGATGTTCAAAAAGACGATCCACTGCTGCTCGGTGATGCCGCCGCTGGCGCTTGGCGGCGGGGTGGCCGGCTGCTCAGCCGGAGCGATC
>JBGTAT010000414.1:0-6004 GCA_041749755.1 Terrimicrobiaceae bacterium
AGGCGGCGATCGTGACGATCGGCGTGCCACCGGCATTCCCATCGACCGGGTTCGGCTACCTGGAGACCGGCGCCGACCTGCCGGCGGGGCCGGAGGGAAGCCGGGTCAGGCGGCTGGAGAAGTTTGTCGAAAAGCCCGACCTGGAGACGGCCACCGGATATGTGCAGTCCGGCCGATACTACTGGAACGCCGGGATTTTCCTCTGGAAGGCGGCGACCTTTTTGCAGGAGGCCCGCCGCCAGGCCCCCGAGCTTGCCGGCTTCATCGAGGGGCTCACCTCGCCAGCCGGGATCACGCAGTACCTTGCCGATCACTTCGCCGGACTCCCAAAAAATTCCGTCGACTACGCGATCATGGAGCACGCGGAAAATGTGGTGGCCGTACTTTCGGAATTTGATTGGGACGACGTCGGAGCCTGGACTGCGCTGCCCGCCCACCTTGGCTTGGATGCCGATGGCAACAGCTCGCGCGGCGAGGTCCTTGCGCTCGACTCGCAGCGAAACATTGCGATTTCGAACGGGCGCCTCATCGCGCTCTGCGGAGTGAGCGACCTCGTCGTCGTCGAGACCCCGGACGCCATCCTGGTCTGCCATCGCGACGCCGTACAAAACGTCAAAAATCTTCAGCCCCTCCTGCCCGGCACGCTTCGGTAGGGCCGCCAAAACGTGACAAAGCCGACGGGATCTGCGAGGTAGGCGGCATGCTGGACGATGCCGAATCAGTGCGGATGGCCGCCCGCGACGCGGGGGAGGCGGCCTGGGGGCTTTGGGGTTCGTACCTGAGCGACCGCCAGTGGGGGACGGTCCGCGAGGATTATTCCGCCGACGGCGATGCCTGGACATTTTTTCCGTATGAGCACGCGCGCTCGCGGGTTTACCGCTGGGGAGAGGACGGGCTGCTCGGGATCAGCGATTCGGACGGGCGGCTCTGCTTCGCCCCCGCGTTTTGGAACGGGCAGGACCGTATGTTGAAGGAGCGGCCGTTCGGGCTTTCCAACCCCCAGGGAAACCATGGCGAGGACCTTAAGGATTATTTCTACCACCTCGACAACACCCCGACGCATAGCTTCATGCGCGGGCTCTACAAATACCCGCACGCCGCGTTTCCCTACGACCAGCTCGTGGAGGAAAACGGACGGCGTCCGCGGACCGAACCGGAGTACGAACTCGTCGAGACCGGGATCTTCGACGAGTCGCGGTATTTTGATATTTTTGTCGAGTACGCAAAGGAAGGCCCGGAGGACATCTGCATCCGCATCCGGGCGATCAACCGCGGACCCGACCCGGCTCCCCTGACCGTCCTGCCGACGCTCTGGTTCCGCAACACGTGGTCATGGGGCCAGCCCGGGGCCACGAAGCCGGAGATGCACCTCGCCCCGCACGGCCAGGCAATCATCGCGCATCCGTGGGGCCTGCCGGAATACCATCTCTACTGCGACGCGCCGGAGGAATTCCTCTTCACCGACAACGAGACAAATGCCGGGCGCCTCTTCGGCGCCAATAACCCGGCACCCCACGTGAAGGATGCCTTCCACGACCATGTGATCTCGGCGGTTGCCGGCGCGGTGAACCCGTCCCATGTCGGAACAAAAGCGGCCGCCGTGTACCGGCGGACCCTTGCGTCCGGCGAGGAGTGGGCGATCCGGCTCCGCCTCTGCCGCCCGCCAAAACCCGAGCCGTTTGGCGAGGTGTTTGATGCGGTCCTGACCGCGCGCGAGAAGGAAGGCAACGCGTTCTATGAGGCCCGCACGCCGGGGCTCACTCACGAGATGGCGCATGTCCACCGCAGCGCGCTGGCCGGTCTCCTCTGGTGCAAAAAATTCTATTTTTATCCGGTGATGCAGTGGCTGCAGGGCGACCCGACGATGCCGCCACCGCCGCCCGAGCGCTGGCACGGGCGGAACAGCTTCTGGAAGGATCTCCACGCGCACGACGTCATCTCGATGCCGGACTCGTGGGAGTATCCGTATTTTTGCGCGTGGGACCTGATGTTCCAGTCCGTCGCCTTCACGGTCGCCGACCCGGCCACCGCGAAGCGCCAGAGCATGGTCCTGCGGGGCGAGCGGTACACGTCGCCCAGCGCGCAGCAACCGGCCTACGAGTGGGCGCTCTCGGATGCCAACCCGCCGATCGGAGGGTGGGCGAGCTGGCGGATCTACTCGATCGAGCGCGGGATGACCGGCCAGGGCGACCTCGGCTACCTGAAGCGTGCGTTTAACAAGCTGCTCCTCTCCTATTCCTGGTGGGCAAATCGCGTCGACCAGACCGGCGACAACGTCTTTGAGGGCGGCTTCCTCGGCCTCGACAACATCGGGGTTTTTGACCGCCGCTACCCGCTCCCCGACGGCAGCAAAATCGAGCAGAGCGACGGGACCGCCTGGATGGCGATGTTCTGCCTCAACATGCTCAACATCGCGATCGAGCTCGCAAAATCCGAGCCGGAATACGAGGACATCGCGGACAAATTTTTGAACGACTTCATCTACCTGGCCGCTGCGGTGAACGCGGTCGGGACCGGCGGGTTTTCGCTCTGGGACGATGAGGATGGGTTTTACTACGACGTGCTGAAGCGGACCGACGGCTCGACCGCGTACCTGAAGACGCGCTCGATTGCCGGGCTGACCCCGCTCTTTGCGGTCGAGAGCTTCGACTCCGCCACGGTCCGGCAGTTCCCGCTCCTGCGCAAGCGCATCCAGTATTTTGCCGACCACCGCCCGCACATGCTCGACCAGCTCCACCACATCGGCCGCGAGGTCGATGGGCGGCTGCTCATCTCGCTCGTCCCGCCGGAGCGCCTGCGAAGGCTCTGCGAGCGGCTCTTTGACGAGGAGGAATTCCTCTCGCCGCACGGCATCCGGGCTCTCTCCCGGCACTACCGCGACCATCCGTACACGTTCACCGAGGGCGACAGAACCGAGACGCTGTCGTACAGCCCGGCCGATAGCCCGGTGGCGATGTTCGGCGGAAACTCGAACTGGCGAGGGCCGGTCTGGATGCCGATGAACTACCTCCTCATCGAGGCGCTCCAGAAATTTGCATTCTACTTCGGCGACACGTTTCAGGTCGAGTTCCCGACGGGCAGCGGGAACCCGATGAACCTCCGGGAGATCACGCTCGAGCTCGAGCGGCGGCTCGTCGGGATCTTCGTGCCGGGCGAGGACGGCCGACGTCCGTTCAACGGCGGCGTCGAACTCTTCCAGAACGACCCGCACTGGCGGGACCTCCTGCTCTTCAACGAGTACTTCAACGGCGACAACGGGGCCGGCGTGGGGGCGAGCCACCAGACCGGCTGGACCGCACTCGTCGCCAAGATGGTCCGCCAAATTCACAACCTCGAAAAGCCGGTCTGAGGCCGCTCCTGCATCCATGCCCAAGCCATCCCACGTTCAATCGCCCTCCGAGCTCCTTGCCCACTGCTTCGCCGCTTGGCCGGAGGTCAAAAAAACGCAGGTCCGGCAGTGGCTGAAATTCCAGGCAATCACGGTCAACGGCCGCCCGGTCTCGCAGTTCAACCAGGCGCTCGTCCCGGGCGATGTGGTGGCCGTGCGCACCGACCGGTTTGCCGTTCCCCGCACGGTTGTCGGCTCCGGGATCCGCATCTATTTTGAGGATGCGGACGTCCTCGTGATCGATAAGCCGAGCGACCTGCTCAGCATCGCGAGCGAGATGGAGCAGGACCGGACCGCGTACCGGCAGCTCACCGACCACGTGCGACGCGGCAACCCGATGTCGAAGGAGCGGGTGTGGATCGTTCACCGCCTCGACCGCGAGACGTCGGGCCTCATGGTTTTTGCCAAGACCCCCGAAGCGAAGGAGGCCCTCCAGTCGCGGTGGGAGCAGGCCGAAAAGCGCTACGAGGCGGTCGTCGAGGGACATCTCCGCGAGCCGAAAGGCACGCTCGAGTCCGACCTCGACGAGTCGAACCCCTTCAAGGTCGTCAGCGTTCGCGCCAGCGATGCGACCCGCCACGCGGTCACCCACTACCGGGTCCTCGCCACCAGCGAGTGGAGGTCGCTGGTCGAGCTCACGCTCGAAACCGGCCGCCGGCACCAGATCCGCGTCCAGCTCGCCGAGGCCGGCTGCCCGATCATCGGCGACAAAAAATATGGGGCTGTGAGCGACCCCGCCAAGCGCCTCGGCCTCCACTCCTGCGCCCTCCGGATCCCGCATCCGACGACAGGGAAGGAGATGCGCTTTGCCTCGCCGCTCCCGAAGGAACTCGCCCGCCTTATTTCCGTAACCTGACGAGAAGGTCGCCGCCGTCCACGGCATCCCCGACCCCGACGAGCAGCTCGTCGATGACTCCGTCGGCCGGAGCGTAGAGGGTGGTCTGCATCTTCAGGGCTTCGAGCGTGAGCAGCTTGTCGCCCTTGGCGACGCGGCCGCCGAGGCCCGGGCCGACCGCGGTGATCATGCCGGGGATTGGCGCGCCGACTTCGAGCGGGTTCGACGGGCTGGCCTTGCTGCGGGCCTTGGTGACGACCTGCACCGACTTGTCGGTGGCCGTCGCCTCGCGGGGGCATGCCGTTGAGCTCAAACGAAATGATCCGGCGGCCGTCCTTGTCCGCAGCCCCGATATTGATGAGCTTGATGAAGAGCGTCTTGCCGAGCTCGATGTCGACGGCGATGTCTTCGCCGGGCTTGAGGCCGAAAAAGAATGCGGGGGTCGGAAGGAAGCTCACATCTCCGAATTCGCGCGCGAACTTCGAGAAGTCCGCAAAGACGTCCGGATACATGAGGTGGCTGAAAAGCTCGTCGTCGCTTGGCTCATGCTTGAGCCGCGCGGCGAGCTCCTGGCGCACCGCGGCGAGGTCGACCTTCGGGGCGCGGACGGTTTTCGGTTTGGTGCTGCCGAGCACGGCGGAGCAGAGCGCTTTCGGCCAGCCGCCCATCGGCGAGCCGAGGCCGCCCGCGAGCATGTCCTTCACGGATTCGGGGAACGGGGTGCCGGGCTCGAGGTTGACCACGTCGGCCGGGCGGATGCCCCGGGTGAAGAGGAAGAGCGCCATGTCGCCGACGACCTTGCTCGAGGGGGTCACCTTGACGATATCTCCAAAGAGCGTGTTCACCTCGGCGTAGCAGCGCGCGATTTCCGGCCAGCGGTGCGCGAGCCCCATGCTCGCGGCCTGCTCCTTGAGGTTTGTGAACTGTCCGCCGGGCATCTCGTGAAGGTAAACCTCGGCGCTTCCGGTGCGCGGGGACGTGTCGAACGGGGCGTAGTACGTGCGCACCTGCTCCCAGTAGTCGGCAAATTCGTCGAGCGCTCCGAGCGAGATCCCGCTGGCGCGCGGGGTGTTCTGCAGCGCGGCCACCAGGCTGTTGAGGTTCGGCTGCGACGTGCTGCCGGACATCGAGGAGATCGCGGCATCGACGACATCGACCCCCGCCTCGGCGGCCATCAGCACTGAGGCCGCGTTCACCCCGCTCGTATCGTGGGTATGAAAATGCACCGGCAGCGCGATCTCGCTCCGCAGCGCCTTGATCAGCTCGCGGGCCGCGAACGGCCGGCAGAGTCCGGCCATATCCTTCACCGCAAGGATGTGTGCTCCCATCCGCTCGAGCTCCTTGGCGAGCGCGATGTAGTACTTGAGCGAATATTTGGTGCGCTTCGGATCGAGGATATCCCCGGTGTAGCAGACCGCCCCCTCGCAGACCGCGCGCGTCGAGCGGACCGCCTCCATCGCCGACTTCATGTTCGGCAGGTCGTTCAGGGAATCGAAGATCCGGAAGATATCCATCCCGGAGTCGGCCGAGTGCCGGATGAATCCCTTCACGACGTTCGGCGGATAGTTCGAGTAGCCGACGGCGTTCGACCCGCGGAGGAGCATCTGGAAGCAGATGTTCGGGATCCGCTTGCGCAGCTCGACGAGCCGCTCCCACGGGTCCTCGCGCAGGAACCGCATCGCGGCATCAAACGTCGCCCCGCCCCACATCTCGAGGCTGAAGAGCTCGGGCGTGCGGCGCGCGACCGCGTCGGCGACCGTCAGCATGTCGTACGTCCGAAC
>JBGTAT010000415.1:0-13277 GCA_041749755.1 Terrimicrobiaceae bacterium
CCCTCGCGATCGAGTTTGCGGCGGTCCCGTCCGCTGCCAGTTCGGCCGATACCGGCCAGGCGCCGGCGCCCATTCTTTTGGCCAACTTCGAGACCACCGATTACATGGGCTGGAAGTCGGGCGGCGAGGCCTTCGGCATCAGCCCCGCGCCATTTGACTCCCTTCCGGCTGGAGGGCCCAAGGGCCGTGCGGGCAATGCCTGCGCCAGCTCGCTCCCCGCCGGTCCGGCCGCCACCGGAACCCTCGAATCCCCGGAATTTGTCATCGAGCGCAACAGCCTGCGCTTTTTGCTCTCCGGGCAGCAGGACGCCGAAAACCTGCGCGTCGAATTGCTCTCCGGCGACAAGGTGCTCTTCTCGGCCATGCCGAACCGAACCGACACCCTCGTGCCGGTCATCTGGGATCTGCGCCCTCATGCCGGGAAAAAGGCCCGCCTCGTCGTGACCGATGCCTCGACGAAAAGCGGGCTGATTTTCGACCAGGCGGAGCTGCTCGACCAGAAACTCGCGCCGCTGAGCCAACGCCCCGACTTCGGCACGATGGCGCTGGTGTTGCTGAATCCCCCCTCCGACGCCCAAGCCCTGCCGTCGGTCGATGGCGATCTCGCTAAAGGCGCGGATCCCGTCGCCGCCGCGCCCACGCGTCCGTTCGATCAAACCCAGGTGGGCGCGCTCACCGCCCCCTTTCGCCTCGGGCCGGGCGAATCGCGCCGCTTCACCTTTGCCGTGGCCTGGCACTTCCCGAATTTCGAACTCCACGACTGGGGCCTCCTGCAGGGCAAGGGCCGTTGGTATGCCACCCAGTACGACTCCGCATCCGCCGTCGTGGACAAGCTCGCCGTCGACGGCCCCGGCCTCGTTGGTGTCATCGATCTGTGGCGGCAGACCTACTATGACTCGACCCTGCCGCGCTGGTTGCTCGACCGCTCGATTGCCAACGTCTCGGCCCTCGCCACGGCCACGTGCTTTCGCTTCGCCGACGGCCGGTTCTACGGCTTCGAGGGCGTGTATTCGTTTCCCGGCACCTGCAACCATGTCTGGCACTACGAAGAAGGTGCGGGCCGGCTCTTTCCCGAGTTGGAAAAATCCCTGCGCACCCAGTCCGATTTCGTGCCGGCCGTGGGCCTCAAATCCGATGGCAGCATCGCCATGCGCATCGATGGCCGCCCCGGCTCGCCTGATCCGCTTCCGAAGCAGCCCCTCCTCTTCGGCTGGGGGTATAAACATTGGGCCTCCATCGACGGCCAAAGCGGGCTGCTCCTGCGCACCTACCGAACGCACCTGCTCGAGACCGACGACCGTTTCGTGAAAAAATACTGGCCGCAACTCCGCCTCGCCACCGGGTGGTTGCTCGCCCAGGACTGCGATCATGATGGCCTGCCCGACCTCGTCACCCACCACACGCTCGACGAGGACATCGCGGGGCCCAGCCCGTGGATTTCCAGCCTCAGCCTCGCCGCGCTCACCGCCGTCGAAAAGATGGCCCGCATCGCCGGCGACAGCGAATTCGCCGACCTCTGCCGGGACCGCGTTGCTCTGGGCCGCAAAAACTTCATGGACAAGCTCTGGAACGGCGAACGGTTTCTCCATCGCTCCCCCGGGTCGGAAAAATGGCGCCCGGGTTCTTACGATGGCAGCCACATTGTCCAGGTTCTCGGCCAGCAATGGGCGTGGCGCAACGGACTGGGCCGCATCGTGCCCGCGGAAGAAACCCGCGCCGCGCTGGCCTCGATTTTCCGTCACAACTTCAGGAATGACGTCGGGCCATACTACGCGCGTCCGGAGAACAAACCGAGCCGCCCCTTTGCCCAGGCGGGCATGGCCGGAACGCTGATCGCGACATGGCCTGAGGGCTCGTATCGGCCCGACGGCAGCTTGCCAGGTCACCCGTGGACGGCCGGGCACCATTTTCACCAGGGCTTTTACAACGAGACGATGTCGGGCTTCGAGCATGCCTTCGCCACCCACCTCATCTACGAAGGCATGGTGGCCGAGGGCTTGACCGTGGCCCGCGCGGTCCACGACCGGCACCAGCCGGACAGCCCGAAAAAGGCCAATCCGTTCAACGAGCCGGAAGCCGGCGAGCACTACGCCCGCGCCATGGCCAGCTACGCCACCTTCCTCGCCGCCGGGGGATTTTCCTACGACGGCCCTGCCGGCTCCATCGGTTTCGCCCCGCGCTGGCAGACCAACGACTTCAAGACGGCCTTTACCGCCGCCGAAGGCTGGGGCTCATTCAGCCAGAAACAAAGCGGCAAAACGATGACCGCCTCGCTCGATCTGAAGTTCGGCCAACTCCGGCTCACCAGGCTCGACCTCGTTCCCCCCGCTGGCGCCAGCCCCACCAAAGTCACAGCCACACTCGATGGAAAAACCGTTCCCGCAGCCTTGGAAACGAACCCCGGCCAGGCGCGCATTGTCTTCAGCCAACCCCTCACCATCCCCGCAGGTCAATCCCTGCAGGTCACCCTGCAATAACAGCAACACTTATCCCTCACGATGAACACACTCGTCATCAAACACCTTTTCGTTTCCCTGGCGATCCTGCTCCCGCCGTCCATTCATGCCGCAGATTGGAAGGAAACCCTCAAAGAAACCCTGCCGCTGCTCGGTCACCGGAACTGGATCGTCATTGCGGATTCGGCCTACCCATGGCAGGTGAGCCCGGGTGTGACGACGATCAACACCGGAGCCACGCAAGAAGAAGTGACCACCGCAGTCCTTCAAGCTCTCTCTGGAACCAAGCACGTCAAACCGACGATCTCCATCGACAGGGAGTTGGAGTTTGTTCCGGAAGATGCCGCACCGGGCGTCTCAGCCTACCGCGAAAAACTCGCCGGAATCCTCGCAGGATCGGAGATCACCAAACTCCCCCATGAGGAGATCATCGCCAAGCTCGACGAGGCCGGGAAAACCTTCCACGTCCTGCTGCTGAAGACGAACATGACGATCCCCTACACCTCGGTCTTCCTCCAACTCGAATGTGGCTACTGGAATGCCGGGGCGGAAAAGCGCCTGCGCGATGCCATGCCTGCAGGGAAAAATAAGCCCTGACAAACCGCTTCCTTTTTTCTGAAAAAAGGAATACTTTTGGCCATGGCCGATACGTATACCATCAAGACCGCACAGCAGAAACTCTCCGCCTTGGTGCAGGAAGCTGCGGACCACCCCGTGACCATCACCAAGCAGGGTCGTGCGGTCGCGGTGCTTGTTTCGATCGAGCGGATGGAGGCCATTGGCGAGACCATGGAGCTTCTGGCCGATCCCAAGGCAATGGCGGCGATCCGCAAACATCGCGGGGGCCGGGCGGCTTATCATGATGTCTCCGTGCTCGATGAAATATGATCTCGGTGCGCGTCCAGGAGGAGGTGGTGGATTATCTGCGCAGGCTCGCTCCCGAACCCCGACACGCGCTGCGCGTCGCCATCAAGGCACTTGCTCACGAGAAAGGGGACATCAAGCCGCTCACCGATGACCTGGAAGGTTTCCAGCGCCTGCGCGTCGGTTCCCACCGCGTGGTTTTCGAATACGAAATCATCGACGGACAACGGGTGATCACCTGCGTCTTCGCCGGCTCGCGCAAGTGGATCTACGAGGTCTTCCAAAGCCGGTTGCTCGAGTGACGCCGGTTTCCCAAGATCTCAGCGACAGCCAGAGCATCCAGGGAGTGGCTGTGAGAAATCCGTTTCGCTGAGAAGGCCAGTCCCAAGGGGGAACTTTCGCAAAGAGGAGGATTCAATAGACGGTTGCTCAAACGGGCTTGTTATGTCAGTTTGATGCATCAGACATGATTCAGACATTCCCCTCCCCCACTCACTCGCGAACGGTCCAAGCCGCTTTGGCCGCTCTCACGGTCCTGCTCTCTGCCTTCGCGTTCCCCCTGGAGGCCGTCCAATCACCATGAAATCCCTCGCCCTCCCCGTCGCCCTCCTTGGTCTCCTCGCCCTCCCCGCCTCCGCCTCTCCGTCCAAAGGCCCCTCCGAACCTCCCGCAGGCGAAGCGGCCGAACGCATCGCTTGGTGGCTCGACGCCAAGTTCGGCCTCTTCATCCACTGGGGCCCCGTCAGCGTGGCGGGCACCGAAATCGGGTGGTCTCGCGCCGGTGAGCGTCGCGGCTTCGGCAGCAAGGGCAGCGAGGTTCCGACCGAGCGCTACGACAACCTCTACAAAGAATTCAACCCCGTGAATTATGACCCCGCCACCTGGGTCGCCATCGCCAAGGCCGCGGGCATGAAATACATCGTGCTCGTCACTCGCCACCATGACGGTTTCAGCCTCTGGGACACCAAGGCGAGCGACTACAAAATCACATCCCCACTCAGCCCGTACGGCAAAGACATCGTCGGCCCGCTCGCCGAGGCCACCCGCGCCGCCGGCCTCCGCTTTGGGGTTTATTATTCCCAGCCCGATTGGCACCACCCCGACGCCTTCACCGGGCGCCAGGCCAGCTACCACGCTTACCTCCAGGAACAGATGCGCGAGCTGATGTCCAACTTCGGCCAGGTGGACATCGTTTGGTTCGACGGACTCGGCAAAAAGCCCGGGGAATACGGCGCGCCCGCCGTCAACAAAATCATCCGCGAGCTCCAGCCGCAGGCCCTGATCAACAACCGCAACGGCAGCCACGAGGACTTCGATACTCCCGAGCAACGTGTCGGCACCATGGAGGTCAAGCGCCCGTGGGAAACCTGCATGACCATCGGGCGCAGCTGGAGTTGGAGGCCCGACGAAAAACTCAAATCCCTCGACGAGTGCCTGCGCATCCTCGTCTCCACCGTCACCGGCGGTGGCAACCTGCTCTTCAACGTCGGCCCGATGCCCGACGGCCGCATCGAGCCACGCCAAGTCGAGCGCCTTAGGGAAATCGGCGCGTGGATGACCAAAAACGGCGTCGCCATTTACAACACCCGAGGCGGCCCCTGGGCCAACGGCTCCTGGGGCGGATCCACCTACCGCGACCGCACGATCTACATTCACTTGCTTCAGCCGCCCCTCAACAACCGCGTGCGCCTCGCGGCCCTTCCGCACAAGATCACCTCCGCCCACCTGCTCCACGACACCACGCCCATCGCGTTTACCCAAAACGATTCCGGCGTCACCCTCGATCTCGCGGCCGACACCTACCAAGACCCCGTCACGATCCTCGAACTCACGACGGACGAACCCGTCGCGCCGTATCAGGCACTCGGCTCCGCCGCCGGGCAGTTTGACGACAAGTCGGCATTCGGCACCGCCCGCCAGGCCATCGCCGTAGCCACAATCTCCTCCGGCACCGTCACCAAAGACGCTGACAATCTTCTAGCCGTCAAAACCGACGTCGAGTGCGCCCCGTCCTTCACCCTCGATCTTGGTGCGGTTCAAGAGGTCACCGCCTTCTCCGCCGTCAACCTTGATGTCAGCGCCCATGGCAGCAACTACGAACTCCGCCTCGAACTCTCCACCGATGGCTCGACGTGGACGGAAGCCTACCGCAGCTCCTACGGCCTCGCCCAGTGGGAGATCCCGCTCACTCGCTTCGTTGCCGGCATCCAACAACCCGGCATCCCCGCCCGATACGCCCGCTTCTCTATCGATCACGGCGCGCGCAAGGGAAGCCTCCAACTCGGCAAGTTTGCCCTCTTCGCCCGCTAAACACCTGGCACCCATGACATCTCATCGAGTCCTCATCCTGCTTGCCCTCTGGTTCTTCGCTGTGTCGACCTCTGCGACGTCCGTAGCCAGTCCTTCCGATTCTCCAGCGCCTGACCGACAGGGCAAGAGACCGAAGTTCACCAGCAAGATCCACATTCCGGTTCAACTCGCCACCGGGGTGACCGCGCTGCCCCCGGCCGGCTACGAGCTGGTTTTTGAGGACGAATTCAAAGGCGACACGATTGACACGCAAAAGTGGGGGTTCCGCCGCGACAGCAAAATGCTCAGTACCCAGCAGCCGGAAAACATCTCTGTCAAGGACGGCCATCTTGTCACCGCCCTGCGCAAGGAGCCCGCGCGCGGCAAAGACTACACCGGCGGCGGGGTCATCAGCCAGCAGACCTTTGTTTACGGCTACTATGAGGCCCGCTTCAAAACGCCTCCCGCAGAGGGCTGGCACACCGCGTTCTGGTCCATGAGACATCGCTTGCCCGACCAGCCGCTGGGGCCGCCCGCGTTGCTGGAACTGGACTTCTGCGAGCAGGATGGCGGCGACCCCCACTTTTACAGCTTTGGGATCATCAACCAGTCCCGCTACCACCAGAAAAAAAACCGCCAATCTTGGAATGCGGGACGCTGGGTCGTCGAAGATGCGCCGGACACCTCGGCCGGTTTTCATGTGTGGTCGTGCGAGTTCACGCCCGAATCCATCCGGTTCTATTTCGACGGGAGACTGGCCAAAGAGCTGAGCTCCTCGGGATTTCCCCACGATGCGATGAGTGTTTGGTTCAGCGTCATTGCCAGCACGCTGAAGGGAGACCGGTGGGTCGATGAATCGAAACTGCCGAATGCCGTGCTGGTTGACTACATCCGCGTCTATCAACACCCGAAGTATCGCGAAGCGGAAGAGGCCCTGCGCGCCGCATTGCTCGTCCGCCCGCCAAAACCCGAGGCTAAGGCCGAAGAGAAAAAGCCTGCGAGCAACGAGGAACTGGAGAACCTGAACTAAATCCAGCACAACAACAAACCACAGTGAAAGAGGTTTTACCCCCATCCCCCCCAAAGGCTCAATGAAACTCACTTTCTGGCAGTCCATCTGCCCGCTGATTCTCGCCATTCCAATAATCTTGTTTGCCTCGGTCCTACCGACCCACGCCGAACAAACTGGAACCGGACATCAGGCGCACACCGCATTTCACCCCGGACAACCCTGGCAGGACACCAACGGCGCTAACATCAACGCATATGGTGGCGGCGTGATTTTTCATGGTGGCCGTTACTACTGGTATGGCGAATACCAGCTTCCGGGTCGCTCTGAACAACAAATGGCCGATGGCGGCGTGCGGTGCTATTCATCGACAGACCTCTACAATTGGAAGGATGAGGGCGTCGTTTTGGCTGTCGACGAGACAAATCCCGAAAGCGAAATCGCCGCGGGCTGCATTTTGGAACGCCCTAAAGTGATTTACAACGAGAAGACCAAGAAGTTTGTGATGTTTTTTAAGTTGTATGATCGGGAGGTCGGATATGAGGTCGCCTACGTCGGCGTCGCCACCGCCACCCGTGCGAGCGGACCCTTTACCTACCGTCATCGATTTCTTGGCGGTGGCTCGCCAAAGGGATCAGGTGATTTTGCCATCGTGCGGGATCGTGACGGGAGCGTTTACCATCTGGCAGTCCGAAAACCAGACAAGGTGTTTTGCGCCGGCCTGCTGCGCGCTGACTACCTATTTCCCGCCGGCCACTATCATCCCGTAGAGGGTATTGAGAGACACACCGAGGCCCCGGCCATTGTGAAACGGCCCGAAGGTTATTACCTGATTGGCTCAGGCTCCACCGGTTTCAAATCCAATGCTGCGCGTGCCTTCTTCGCAACGAACCTCACCGGTCCCTACAAGGCGTTAGGCAATCCGGCAAAAGGAATGAATCCGCACAACGGGCTCGGCCCGGAAAAAACATTTGGCGGCCAGATTTCCTTTGTCATCCCTGTGGAAGGCAAGTCGAACGCTTACATCGCAATGTTCGACCTATGGAAACCCAAAGCCCCCATTGACGCCCTCTCCGCCTGGTTGCCGGTGCAGTTCGAATCCGGCAAGCCAATCATCCAGTGGCACACCGAATGGGATCTCAGTCTCTTTAACGAATGAAACGCCCAATGAAATTCTCTCCTCTGCAATCGATTGTTGCCCGGATTTTCGTCCTTCTGGCAGGGCTTAGTGTTCTGGCCATTCCGGGCTTTTCCAAACCCAACGGAACCTCGCAAAGTGCCATCCTACCCGGACAACCCTGGCTCGATACGAATGGCGTCCCCATCAACGCTCACGGGTTTAGCATCCTGGATTTTGGTGGACGCTACTACTGGTATGGAGCGCACAAAATTGAGGGTAAAACCGAGGACGAAAAGAACGAAGCCGGCATCCGCTGCTACGTGAGTGACGATCTGATGAACTGGGAGGATCAAGGGCTCGTGCTCCCGGTTTTCGCACCGGATGCCCATCCCGACCTGGCGGAAGCCTTCATTCTCGACCGCCCCAAAGTGATTTACAACGAGGCCACCAAGAAGTTCATCCTTTATTTCAAGCTCTATCCGCCCAAGGAGAAGGGCGGAAAAAGCGGCAAAGACTACGCCTGGGTCGGCGTCGCCACTTCGGACACACCGACCGGCCCATTCGAATACAAGGGATACTTTCTCGGCAACCACAGCCAGTTCGGCACCGGAGATTTCGCCATTTTTGCCGATACCGACGGCACAATCTATCATATCGCCGTTCGCAAGCCGGATAAAGCCCTGGTCTATGGGCGCTTGTCCGAGGATGGCCTGAAACCGGTCGGGGATTACAAAGTGCTCGAGGGCGTCACCATCGGAACGGAAGCTCCGGCCTTCTTCCGGCGGGGCGACAATGTCTATCTCCTGGGATCGGGAACTTCCGGCTGGAAACCCAACCCCGCCCGCATCTTTGTGGCGGAGCGGTTCACCGGCCCTTATAGGGAGCTACCGAATCCCTGCCGCGGTGTGAATCCGATTAACGGTCTCGGTCCGGACAAAACCTTCGGCGCTCAAAGCACCTTCGTTTATCCCGTCGCAGGGCGGCAGGATGCATGGATTGCGATGTTCGACATCAACAAGCCGGAAGATCCGATCCATGCCGGCTACATCTGGCTGCCCATCGAATTCGAAGCCGACCAACCCGTCGTCCGCTGGCGTGACCAGTGGGATCTGTCTGTGTTTTCCAAAACAGTGAACCCGAACCCCTCCCTATCATACTGACCATGCCATTTCTGATCCAGAGCCTCACCGGCGGGCTTTCGTCTCAAGCGGGTGCATCTCCGAAAGTTGCAAAAAAGGGCTCCGGCTTGAGGAATCTTGTTTGGAGTTCCGCCTTTAGGCGGCTGGCGAGTGAGGAGGCAACCCAAAAGGCACCGCCTAAAGGCGGAACTCCGAACCCGGAAGTCCTCCGCCTGGCAGACGTGCAACTTTCGGAGATGCGTCCGTCTCGCGCGCTGCTCCTTCTGTTCCTTTTATTAGCCGTTATTATGCCTGCAAATCTCATCGCAAAGAATCCTGCCCAGGCAGCCGCGCAAACCGGGGCCGATTTTGTCGCCAGGATCACCAACGCAGATTTTGAAACGGGGACCATGAGTGGTTGGAAGCACTGGAGAACCCGAGCGTCCCAGATTTCCGACAATGCCCGATCGGGCAAGCATGCGATGGCCGTCGGCCCGGGGCGTGCATTTTGTGTCCAGGAAGTAAAGATTCGTCCCAATAGCCGCTACCGCTTGTCAGCGTGGGTAAAAACCGAATTGGGCGCCGATACCGTCGAACTCATCGCCAGCGATTTCGGTGGTCCAAAGATTTCCGTGGGAAGTGCACTGACGGAATACAAGAAGATCTCGCTGGAGTTCACCTCCGCTCGCATTGTTGAGACCCTTACGATCACCCTATGCAATCCGGCTGGGGCGGGGGCGGGATACGCCGACGACATTGAGTTGGAGTATCTTGGAGAAGCTCCGGAACTGGCCCTGCAGGATTTCATCAAGCCGACTGTGCCTGAGCAAAAATCAGAGGGGTGGGTCTCGACTCTGCCGGACAGTGCGATGGAATGGTATCTGGATGCCAAGTTTGGAATGTTCATCCATTGGGGAATCTATTCAGCCGTAGACAAAGGATCTGAATGGGTCATGCACAACAAGCGCTACACCCCTGACGATTACAGAGCTCGCGGCGAAAACCCGGAGACTGGATTCACAGCCGCCAAGTTTGACCCGTCCGCCTGGGCAGAGTTGGCCAAGAAGGCAGGCATGGAATACATGGTCCTGACCACCAGGCACCATGACGGATACGCATTATTCGACAGCAAGCATCCCAACAGTTGGACCAGCGTCAAACAGCTCGGCCGTGACCTGATCAAGGAATACACCGATGCGGTGAGAAAGGCGGGTCTGCATGTCGGGCTCTACTATTCGCCCATGAGCTGGCGCTATCCCGGTTATTACAACGTGACCGGCGAGAACATGAAACCTAACGTGTGGGGATACACCCCGGAGCCGTGGCACAAGGAAAATGCCACGCTGATGAAGGAAGAGGTTTACGAACAACTCAGCAGGTTGCTCGCCAATTACGGACCCATCGAATACATGTTCTGGGACGGAGGCTGGTTGGGCCAGAGCGTGGACAACGAACTGGAAGCCCGCTTCTGGGACGCCGGCCAATATCAAGACCCGAAAGGCGACTGGCTCATCGGCGAACAGTTCGTAGAAAAAGAAGCTGCCACTGGCAAAGCCCTCGGCGTCATGGGTCTGGTCCGCAAACATCAACCGCAGATGATTGTCAACGAGCGCTTTGGTTGGATCGGCGATGTGCACGGCGAGGAAGGCGGGGCTGCCACCTCCGGTGACATCCGGACGGAGCGCTACATGGAAAAATGTATGTCGGTGCAAAAGGGCGGCTGGGGATATGTTCCCAATGCGCCGGTCTTTACCTTCGAAGAGGTTGCCGTTTTCCTCTCCGATTGCGTGGTCAGGAATTTAAATTTGCTGCTCAACGTCGCGCCCGACCGCGAGGGGGTTATCCCGAAAAACCAGCAGGAAGTCCTTCTTCAAACCGGCCAATGGCTCAAGAAAGTCGGCCCGGCCATCTATAACACGCGGGGCGGCCCATGGCAGCCCCTGCACGGCGAGTATGGGTCCACTTACGAAGGCAACAACATCTACTGCCACATTTACAAGGATTACCGCAACAAAGCCATGGGCACGTTCACGACGCAATCCATCGGGGCCAAGAAGGTCAGCAAGGTCACCGACCTGTATTCCGGCAAAGAACTTCCGTGGAAAAAGAACGACGACAACACGATCACCATCGGACAGGTGGATTACGATCAAACCCCATTTGTGACCATCCTACAGGTCGCCCTCAACGAAAATGTCTATAAAAACTAACCTACTCATCATCGCCGGCTTCCTTCCGGCCCTCCTCCCTGCGGGAGAGCCTGCAACACAGATTGAGGATTTGTTGAAACCCCATGTCGTCCTAAAGGACTTCTCGGTCACGGCCCCCCCGTCGATCGAGCAGTCGCTTTCTCAAGAAGGAAAACTCGAGCTTTCGGGCGAGCTCAAGGACAAGGCGTGCACCATCGTTTTAAAACCGGAGGAGGGCGATTGGGACATCTCAGGATACTCGTATTTCCGTGTGGATATCACGAACAACGGGGACGGGCTGGTGTGGATCCGGGGACGTCTGGACAACGAAGGTGCCCTGGACTGGAAGGACAGCTCCTCCAGCATGGCCTATATCCTCCCGGGCGAGCGGGCCACCCTGGGTTTCCCCTTCCAGCGGGCCCAGAGTGCCGATGACTCCCCGGAGATATTTTTCCCGCAAGGCGCCAGGCCCACCGGGTTCCGGTACCACTGGATGAAGTTTGACCCGGAGAAGGTGATCGCGTGTCGACTCATCATTAAATCGGCTTCGAGCCACCTTGATCTCAAGGACATTCAAGTCAGCCTTGCGCAGCCGTTTGGTGCCAAGGCCAACGCGCGTCTTCTCGAGCTTCCCTACCTGGATAAGTTTGGCCAGGTGCGCCAACTGGATTGGCCGAACAAAGTTCATTCCGACGATGAGCTTGCGCGGCGCACTCTCAAGGAGGACCGCGAGTTGAAGACAAAACCGGGCCCGGAGAGTTTCAATCGCTTCGGCGGATGGAAGGACGGACCGCAGTTAGAGGCGACAGGCTTCTTCCGCGTGGAGAAATACAAGGGGCGCTGGTGGTTTGTGGATCCCGAGGGGCGCCTCTTTTTTTCCCACGGCGCCAACTCGGTTGGTTTTGTCCAATCAACCGTCCTGAATGGGCGGGAGGCCCTCTTTGAGTGGATCCCATCAAAGGAGGGTTTCGGAGAGGCGCTTGATAAAGATAATGTCAACTTTGCCATAGCCAATCTGATTCGCACGTATGGCCCGGACTGGAAGGCCAAAGCTTATGACCGCATTCATGCCCGTATGCGCCAATGGGGCATGAATACAGTCGGCGCCTGGTCGGATGCGCATTTGTATAAGAATCCCAAGACGCCTTACACACCCATCCTCCATGTTGGGCGCGGCCAAGATTCTCTGGGTAAAGGCTTGCCGGATCCTTTCTCCGCTGCGTTTGAAAAGCGAGTCGAAGAGGGACTCCGTGAATTGGCGGTCACCTCGGGTTCGGACCCGTTTTGTCTCGGAGTTTTCATTGATAACGAGCTGGGATGGTATGAAGACTTTGTCGGCAATGCTCTGGCCGGAAAACCCGGGATGCCAGCCCGTCAGGCCGTCTTCGCGTTTCTGAAGGAAAAGTATGCCACCATCGAAGAACTCAACGCGGCCTGGTCAACCAAGTATGCCTCATGGGAAACCCTGGATGCGTTTCCGGTAGAGTCCGAAGGCTTCGACGAGGACCGTAAATCACTCGAGCGACTCATCGCGAACCGCTATTACAAAGTCTGCCATGACATGATGCGCAAGGTTTTCCCTAACCACCTCTACCTCGGGTCGCGGATCCACAAGGCGAGCCCCGAAATCTACGAGGAGGCCACTCGCTATTCGGATGTTCTGAGCGTGAACCGCTACATGCCCTTGGCTACCACCGGGCTCCCGAAAGATTTCGACAAACCCTGCCTCATTGCCGAATTCCACTTCGGGGCTCCAGACCGCGGCGTGCCGGGGGTGGGGCTCATGTTTGTTGGCGACCAATTGCAACGCAGCCGGGCCTACGCCGCCTACGTTCTCGATTCCGTGCTCCAACCAAATATCGTCGGCACCCATTGGTTCGCCTTTCCCGATCAGTCCGCCGCAGCACGGCCAACAATCGGGAAACCCGGTGAAAACTACCAGATCGGCTTTGTCGATGTGACTGACACCCCCTATCCCGAGATCACTGCGACGAGCCGGGGTCTGGCTGATGTGATGTATCCCCTGGCCGAGACAGAATCTGTGGATCTCTTGCAGCTTTTGCAGGACACTTGGAGTTCTCAGCGACCAGCCCCTCCGCCCACCCGGTAGCCCACCTTCTCTATTCAGAATCCAAAGCACGGGCAGAGTGCAACGAACCGGGGTCAACGCAGGTCCATGGTGGTTTCGGCGGCAGTAACGCCGGGGGCCTCGGCGCGGACGACGATCGGCCC
>JBGTAT010000416.1:0-5847 GCA_041749755.1 Terrimicrobiaceae bacterium
CAGCCTCGCGTTCGATGCCGCGCTCTGCCGGGGAACCCCCTCGGTCGATGGCGGACTCCTCGAGCACAAGGCCGACTTCTACATGCCCGGCAGCGCGCTGGGCGGACTCGGCAATCTCTTCCGCGCCTCACGACGCCACACGCTCACGACGCGCGCGGTTTTTGCCTTTGCCCTGCTCTACAATGCGTGTGCCGTCGCGGCCTCGCTGGCCGGATGGATGAACCCGCTCGTGGCCGCGATCATCATGCCCCTCAGCTCGCTGGCCTCGATCACGATCGTCCTCTTCGCCTTTCAATCAACCCATCCTACCTATGCAAACAACCAACCCTAACATCCCGTCGGATGCCGTGCGCGGGCCGCTGGCATTCCTCATCACGTCGCTCGTCTTCCTCTGCCTCTCGGCGGCCTGGCTGGCGCTGAACCCGGAGCTCCTCCTGGATCCGAAGATTTCCGCGCAGAGCACGGCTTGGATTTACCTATCCGTGTACGGGTTTGCCCTCACCGGAGTCTTCGGCCTCGTATACCGCTCGGTGCCGATCGTCTTCGGGATGCCGCTCTACAGCCCTCAGTTTGTGATGCTCCACCTCGTCTTTCACATCGTGGGCCTGCTCATCCTCATCCCCACCGCCTTCCAGGAGGCGGCCACCATGGGGATCATGGGCCAGACGTTCATCGCCTGCGGGGCGGTCACGTTCATCGTCAACGTCGCCTCCTCGTTCAAGCGGGAGGACCGCCCGGATGCCTCCGCCGCCTTCATCGCCACCGCCATGCTCTGGCTCGGCATCATGCTCGTCGTCGGCGTCCCGTTCGCCCAAAATCCGTTCATCGGATTTTTTTCCACCTCCGCCTGGACGCCGGCCACGATCGTCCTCTGCCTCGGCGGGGTCGTCATCAACGCGATCCTCGGGCTCGCGCTCCGGATCACGGCGCTCCGCCTCGGCAGCACGCCCGAGCGCACGAACACCCCGTGGTTCGCGCTCGCCCTCGTCAACTCCGGCGCGGCCTGGGTCTTCGCCGCCACCGCATTTGGCCCGCCGCTTTTTGCAATCTTCTGCGCCGCGATCTACCTCGTCGGCGTCCTCATCTACCTCGCCCGCTTCACCGCGATCCTTCAAAACCGCGATCAGGAAACCCTGGATTGGGACACGAAGATCCTGACGACCGCACTCTGGATGATCCCGGTCTGCACCGCCATGTTCGCGCTCGCCGTCTGGACCCGCCACATCCAGAAGGACGCCTCCCTGCAGCTCGAAGCCGCCACCCTCCTCGCCGCGATCCTTGGGACCTGCGTGCCCGGCCTCGTCGCCCTCTTCTACCAGATCTCGTCGCTAATCCGCGGCGACGAGCGCGGGCCGGACGCCCCGCTCGACGTCCGCCTGTCGTCGCAGATCCTCCTCGCCGCATTCTTTAACTACGCGGTCGGCGTCCTCATGATCATCCCCGGCGCCTGGCTCGGCATCGAAAAAATGCTGGCGCTGGGCACCCTCTTCCTTACCGTCGGAGCCATCGGGTTCCTCGGCAACTTCCTCTACATGCTCCGCGGAAAATCTCCGGAGCCACACGCGTCCGCACAGACGGCATAGGCCGCTCTGCCCCAAAGGGGCGACATCCCATAGCGCAGGGCAAGCGCAGCGTCTCTGCCCTGTATGGGCAGCATCCCTTTCGCCCGAAAAAAGCTCAGATCGGCTCGGTGAGGCTGGTCGCGATATTTTTTGCGAACGACTCGATCGTGGCGAGCTTCATGAACTGGTCGCGCGTCCAGACGAGCGGGGCCGACTCGGCGGACATCCAGACGGCAAGCTTGCGCGAGTCGTCCTGCGCCATCTCGGCGCGGTGCTTTCGCCGCTTTTCATAAAGTGCAAACGCCCTTGGCAGAAATTCGGTATCGGTGCGGGTCAGCTCGTCGGCCATCACGGCGGCGGACTCCAGCGCCATCGAGGCCCCGACTCCGGCGGTCGGCAGGAATGCGCACGCGGCATCCCCGAGGAGGGCGATGCGCCCACTCGCCCAGCGGTGGCTGCGAAAATCGTTGAGATTCCAGAAAAACAGGTCGTCGGTCGTTGCCGGAAACGTGCTCATCACATCCGCCGCACCCCCGCCCATAGCCGAAAAAACCTCGCGGACCTTCAGCCCGTTTCCATCGAGGACCTCGGGAGCCAAGAGGCTGCGGGGACCGGCCGCGACCGCGCCGATCATCGACGGCGTCGGGTAGAGGCCGACAAACCGACCTTTCCCCCAGTACTCGCGAATCGTGTCCCGCGAGATCTCCGACTTCGTCCACCACAGCCAGAGCCCCCAGCCGGTTTCGTGGTCCGGCTCGGACCCAAACAGGATCCGCCGGGTCCGCGAGTGGATGCCATCCGCCCCGACCACCGCATCGTATTCGCCGACCGAGCCATCGGTGAAACGGACATGGACCCGTCCGTCCTTCTGCTCCAGGTGCTCCAGGCCGAGCCCCATGCGCAGGGGGACATCCGGGGCGGCCGATCGCAGGATCTCGAGGAGATCCTTGCGGAGGATCTGCCCGGTGTAGCCGGATTCCCTCACCATGCCGGCCATGTCAAACCGGTGGAGTAATTCGCCCTGCCCGTTGTGGACCTCGTAGGTATTGAAGGGTGAACTGCGCCGGCGAAACTCCGGAAAGACCCCGAGCCCGTGCAAAACCCGGCTCCCCATCGGATACAGTGCCAACACGTAGCCAGCCCCGCCAAGATTTTCTGCCCGGTCCACCAGCGAGCAATCGATCCCCCGCTGCCGTAGCAGCGCCGCAAGTGCCATCCCCCCGATCCCGGCGCCCACAATCAGAATGTTCATGACGCAATGACTCTACCACCTCTGCAGCCCCCGGAGCGAGAAAGGTTTTTTCGCCGCGCGCGGGCGGGCGGGTGCGTACGGAAAAGTTGGCGGCTTCGCCGCGAGCACTCGGACTGGGCCAGGAATGGCCCCGCTCCTTATGGCACCGGTGGGAGGAAAAGCCCATAGGGGCAAGGGCACCCTTGGTCCGAACCCAATGCGGCGCCGTCGCCTAACCTGCAGGCAGGCAATTCCCGAACCGCAATGCGGCAGATTCCAGTGGTTGTTCCCCCGCCGGAAGAGAAATCCTTGTGAAATGTGGCCTCTCGATGTGTGATGCTCATTTGCTCATGAAAAAACTTCCCTCCCTCTGCTTCCTCCTCGCCATCTGGTGCGCCGTCTCTGGCCTTCAGGCTGACGTCAAGCTTCCGGCGATCATCTCCGACCACATGGTTCTGGAAAAATCCGGGCGTGTCCCGATTTGGGGGAAGGCGGACCCCGGCGAGGACGTTGCGGTGACCCTGGCCGGGCAGACGGTGAAAACCCAGGCCGGGGCAGATGGGAAGTGGTCGGTGGCGCTCGATTTGAAGGCGGTCGGCCCTGGCCCGTTTGAGATGACAGTGCAGGGGAAAAACAAGTTGACCTTGGCGGATGTCGTCGTCGGGGAGGTCTGGGTGGCGAGCGGCCAGTCGAACATGGAATGGGTCGTCAAGAATACGATCGGGGCCGAGGCCGAGATCGCCGGTTCCACGAACCCTTTGCTCCGGCACTTTCTTGTCAAGAAGGCTGCTGTGCCGGCCACCGCGGACGACACCGAGGGAGCCTGGGTCGCCGCATCTCCGGAAACCACCGGCGGATTTACCGCCGTCGGATACTACTTTGGAAAAAAGCTTCAGAGCGAGCTGAAGTCCCCGGTCGGGATCATCAACACCTCATGGGGCGGCACGCCGTCCGAGGCCTGGACGAGCGCTGAAGCGCTGGCGACGGTCCCGGAACTCAAGTCCGCCTCCGAGCGGGTTTGGGCGGAGGCGGCAAGCTACCCGGCCGCAAAGGATGACTATCTTAAAAAAATGGCGTCGTGGCTCAAGGAAACCGCCCGCGAGGACAAGCCGGTTCAAGATGCGGCGGCGTTCGCCGGGGTGGATATCTCGACCGACGGCTGGACGAAGGTTAAGGTGCCGGGGTTGGTGGAGGCACCCGGGCTGCCAAAGACCGGCGCCGTGTGGCTGCGCAAGGAGATCACGATGCCGGCCGCCGCCGACGTCGCCCTCAGCCTTCCGATCGACGGGTTCGACAGCATCTATTGGAATGGCGAGCTCCTCGCCCAGACGACCTACCAGTCGCCAGGCGGACCCAACGGCGTCCGCCGCGGCGGACCGCTGAACATCCCGGCCGCCAAAGTCCGCGTCGGCAAAAACGTTTTGGCGATCCGGATGTATGCCCCCGCCGGGCAGGCAAAAATTTCCGGCGAGCCGAAGGCGGGCCCGATGTCGCTGAGCGGCGAGTGGCTTGCGAAGGCGGAGTACGAGTTTCCGGCGCTTGATCAGAAGGCAGCGGCTGCCGCCCCGCAGGCACCGAAAGCGCCGATGGCGCCGCAGAACACATCGGCCTTTTTGTTCAACGGAATGATCTCGCCGATTCTGCCGTACGCGATCAGCGGGGCCATCTGGTACCAAGGGGAATCGAATGCCGGCCGTGCCGTGCAATACCGGACCGCGTTCCCGCTCATGATCGCTGACTGGCGGAAGCAATGGGGCCAGGGAGAATTCCCGTTCTACTTCTGCCAGCTCGCCAACTTTCAGACCAAATCCCCCGAGCCGGGCGACTCTGGATGGGCGGAGCTTCGCGAGGCGCAATCCCGCACGCTCAAGGCCCCGAATACCGGCCAGGCTGTGCTCATCGACATCGGCGAAGCCAGCGATATCCATCCGCGCAACAAGCGGGATGTCGGCGAGCGCCTCGCTCGAATCGCCCTCGCAAAAGATTACGGGCAATCGGTCCCCTACTCCGGCCCGGTCTACGAATCGATGAAGGTCGAAAACGGAAAGGCGCGCCTCACGTTCTCGTCGGCCACCGGCGGACTCGTGGCGACCCCGCTCGCAGAGAACTACGTGGTCAAATCCCTGACCAATGAGACTGCGCCGCTCGTGCGCAACAGCCCGGCCAGCCAGCTCGAGGGGTTTGCCATTTGCGGGGAGGACAAAGCCTGGGTTTGGGCGGATGCAAAGATCGATGGGGACGACGTGATCGCCTGGTCGGATCGCGTCCCCGCACCGGTCGCGGTCCGCTACGCCTGGTCGAACAACCCGACCTGCAACCTGGCAAACGGGGCGGGCCTTCCGGCGTCCCCGTTCCGCACCGACAGCTTCCCCGCCACCACCGAGGGCAAATCGTATTGAAGCGATCCCGCCAGGCTAGCATCCCTACGATGAGACAACCGGCGATGCCAAAAAAGCGCGTCCTTATTCTCTCGGCGTCGGTCGGCTCCGGCCACGTGAAGGCGGCCGACGCGCTGGCGCGGGTGATGCGCAGCCGGCCAGATGTGGAGGAGGTCCTCTCGGACGATTCGCTCGACCACACGAACGTCCTCCACAAGCAGCTCTACTCCCGGCTCTACGCCAAGCTCTCGACGATGCTGCCGGAGTTCCTGGGCTGGTGGTACGAATCGAGTGACGACCCCTGGGTTTCGGACAAGGGGCGCCTCGCGCTCGACATCCCTCAGGCGCTCCCGCTCATGAACCTCGTGAAGGAGTTCCGGCCGGACATCATTCTCTGCACCCACTTCATGCCGGCCGGCGTCATCTCGTGGCTGATCGGAAACGGGAAGCTCGACGCGAAGCTGGGGATCGTGATCACCGACTTCCACTTCCACGCGTTCTGGATCACGCGCGCCTTCAACTGGTATTTTGTCGCCCAGGAGGAGGACAAGATCCACATGGAGGCGCTCGGCCTGCCGGGCGATTACATCAAGATCACCGGGATCCCGGTCGAGCCGGAGTTCGAGCGGCCGGTCGATGCCGCTGCCGTTCTCACCCGGCACGGCCTGAAGCCGGG
>JBGTAT010000417.1:0-10724 GCA_041749755.1 Terrimicrobiaceae bacterium
GCGCGTCGGCCTACATACCGGCCCGGCAGTCGTCGGCAATATCGGATCTGAGCTCAGGTTTAACTATACGATGATGGGAGACACCGTAAACCTCGCCCAGCGCGTGGAGGCAAGTGCATCGCACTACGGGACATCAATCCTTGTCTCCGGGGAGACCCGGGCAGCAGCGCTCCTTCGAGCACCCTCCCTCGTTTTCATGCCGGTCGATCGAGTCCTCGTCCCCGGACGAAACCATCCCGTCGATCTCTTTGAGCTCCTCGGCTTGGGAGAAAGCGATCGCCTCGCTCGCGAGGAGCTCATCGAAAAATACTCGGCAGCCCTCGTCCTGTACCGGCGGGGCGATTGGCGTGCGGCAGCGGCCAGATTCGAGTCGGCTCGCCTCGCCTCGCCACCCGGAAAATCTCCGGCCGCCGTCATGCACGCGCGGTGCCTGGAAATGAACGGCCGGCCCCCGGCCGAAAACCTGGTGTTCTCCCTCACGAAGAGTGCGGCCCCTGACACCGCAGCGAACGAGTCCCTGTTTTCGTTCATCGCCTACCAAGGGTAGGGATGCCTCGCCGAGCCGTCCGACTTCTCCCGACGGACGCCTCGGCGAGGCATCCCTACCATCCCTCTGGCTCGAATAAGGATCTTCTACGCCTTAAATTTTGGCCCGGGTATCCTTGAGCGCCTTGGCCGAGGCCTGGAGGCCCTGGAGCTCTTTCGGCCACAGCTCGAGCTCGATGTGTTCGATGACGCCTGCACGTCCGACGACCGTGGGGACGCTGATCGAGATATCGCGGATCCCGTAGGCTCCGTTCACGCGGCTGGAGATCGGCAGGATGCGGCGGCGGTCGAGGGCGATCGAGTCGATCACCTCGCGGATTGCCACCCCGACGGCATACCCGGCACCCCCCTTGCGGGAGATGACCTCCGCACCGCTCTTCTGGGTGCGCTCAAAAATTTGGGTTTGGAATGCCGGCGTAACTCCGGGAAATTTAGCGAGCGGAAACCCGTCGACCGAGGCGGACGACCAGATCGGCAGCATCGTGTCGCCGTGCTCGCCGAGGATCATCGCGCGGACCTGGGTTGCCGGAAGCTTGATCGACGAGGCGATGAGCGAGCAGAACCGCGAGGTGTCGAGCACGGTGCCGAGGCCGAGAACCTGCGAGGCCGGAAGTCCGGTCTTCTCCACGGCAAGCTGGGTGAGGATATCCACCGGATTCGACACCACAAAAATGATGGCCTCCTTCTTCATCCCGGCGCCCTTGAGGCTCTCCAGGATCCCGAGGAAAAGCGAGACGTTGCGGTTGAGGAGGTCGAGCCGGGACTCGTCCGGCTTTCGCCGTAGTCCGGCCGTGATGCAGATCAGGTCGGCATCCTTGCAGTCGGCATACGTGCCGGCCGAGATCGTTTGATCCGCGCAGAACGCGGCCCCGTGAAGCAGGTCGAGCGCCTCGCCCTCCGCCGCCGCCTGGTTGGCGTCGAGCATCACAATTTCCTTAACGATGCCGGAGCACTGGAGCGCGAACGCCGCACACGATCCGACACGCCCACCCCCGCCGATGATAGCTACTTTCATAATTCTATTTGTTGAGGTTTGCGATGATCTCGTCGGTGAGCTTTTGAACGAGCGCCTCGACATCCGCGCCAGATTGGGGGGCCGGCATCGGGTTGAACGGCGTCACCGGGGACGAGCAGCCGTGCTGGCCGCACATCTGGTCCCAGGGATCCACCTCGCAAAGCTCTGCATTTTTTAGTTCGTAGCGGTTGTCGGGCAGGCCCATCCCCTTCTTCATCTTGAGGAGGTCGTCGAGCTTCTCGCAGGGGATCGAGGCCGCGCCGGGAAGCGCCTGCGCCAGGATGACCGTGCGGCAGTACGCGTCGGTGATCTCCATCTTGAAGTAGGCGTCCTCGACGGATGTGCCCCAGCAGATGACGCCGTGGCAGCCCATGATGATCGACTGGTGCTGCGGCGCGAGCGGGCGGATGCTGGCCGCGATCTCCGGAGAGCCGGGCGTCTGGTATCCGGCCACCGCCACCGTGCCGACAAAAACTTCGAGCTCGGGGATCAGGCGCGCGGGAGGCTGGAGCTCCTTGATCGCAAAGGCCCCGGCATGGCAGGGGTGGGCGTGGCAGACCGACACCGCGGCGGGCGTGGTCTCGTAGATCGCGGCGTGCGTCGTGAACTCGCTCGAGCGCTTCCATGTCCCCGCCAGCTGCGTGCCTTTGATGTCCACCATGCTGAGCATCTCGGGCGTCATGAATCCCTTGCTCACGCCGGTCGGCGTGATGATAAAACGGTCCGGGCCCAGGCGGGCGGAAATGTTGCCGCCGTTGCCATCGCAGTACTCGCGCATCCAGATCCGGCGGCCGATGTCGCAGATCTCCTTTTTGATCCGCTCGGCTTCGGGCGAGTTAAAAAGCTTCTGATCATCGGTCGTTCCGCCGGTGCCCGGGGTCGGCGAAGCGGCGGCCGGAGCGGCGGCTTCGACGTCGAAAACAACCTTTATCCCGGCCTCAGAAAAGATGTCCTTCGCCCCGGGGGTGATGCGGATCTCGCGGTTGTAGCGGAACTCGGAGGCTCCGGACTTCACAAATTCTTCAGCGTCTTTTTGTGCGAATAGTTTCATAGTTTAGTCTTGGTAAAAATGCTCATCGACGAGGGCGGCGCAGTAGGCGTCGACCGGGGTGGGTTGAGGGAATGGACAGGCCGCCTCGCGGCCTTCGCTGATTGCGATGTGCTGGCCGACATTTGCCCCGAGCTCGTCGTAGACGACGATCCCGGGCGCAAACGAATCCGCCCCTTGGAACGTTTCTTTTTTCCAGGGGAGCGTCAGGAGCAGGCGCTCGCCGACAAAGCGCTTGTTGCGCACGGAAAGTGTAACCCGGCCGATGACGGTCCCCATTCTCATAGGGCGAGGCTCCCCTCCGGATCCATGATGCCAAGCACCGACCAGCGGGCGGGGCTCCGCTCGTCGCCAACCATCTTGCGGGACTCGCTGCCATCGCTCGAAATCAGCACCTGCTGGCCGATCGCAGCCCCGAGGTTGTCGATCACGATCTGCGGTGCCAGGTCCGCGGAATCCGGAACCGCCACGAGCAGCCGCCAGCCGTCGAGGCTGCGGTGCTTGATCGTGCTGGTCGCGTATCCGCGAATCGTGGCGGTTCTCATGGCTAGTATAGATTCAGGTTTTCGACCATGACGCACCGGCGGGAGCGGGTGAATGTCATCGGGGTGGTGACGCCTTCCCCGGTTGGGGTGGCGATGCTGAAGCTCAGGAACCCTTCGCCGCCGAGCCCGAGGCCGGTCATGCAAGGGCCGTTTTTAATGAAGAGCGTGGTATCGATCTCCTGCGCCATCTTGGTCAGGTTCCGGATGTTCTGCGAGTGCATGATGCCGGTGTGTTTGTACCCGTGCTCGGCCTTGATCGCCTCGGCGATGGCGGCGTTGACGTCCGGGACCCGGACGACCGGAATGAACGGCATCATCTGCTCCTCGTCGACGAAGATGTGGTCCGCCTTGGTCTCCCCGAAGAGGAGCTGGGTCGAAGCGGGGATATCGAGGCCAATTGCCTTGGCGAGCACGGCGGCGTCGCGGCCGACGAGGTCGCGGTTTACGACCGGATGCGGGCAGCCCGCGCCTTTTCCCTGCGGGAAGACAAACGCCTTTTCGGCAAGCGCCTCGACCTGCCGGGCATCCAGCTGGACAGCTCCCGCCTTGCGGAGGGCCTCCATCAGTTTGTCGGCAACCGAAGCCACCACGAAAACTTCCTTCTCGCCGATGCAGAGGAGGTTGTTGTCGTACGACGCGCCCTGGATGATCGAGCGGGCGGCGTGGTCGAGGTCTGCGGTTTCGTCAACGACAACCGGCGGGTTTCCCGGCCCCGCGCAGACCGCGCGCTTTCCGGTCTTCATCGCCGCGGCGACGACGGCCGGGCCACCGGTGACGCAGAGAAGCTTGACGTCCGGGTGCTTGCACATCGCATCGAACGTATCGAGCGTCGGCTTCACAACGGTCGTGAGAAGGTCGGAGATCCCGGTCTCGGCAAAAATGGCCTGGTTGTACTCGCGGATCGCGATCGCCGCGCACTTGGCGGCTGCAGGATGGGTGTTGTATACGACCGCATTGCCGGCGGCGACCATGTTGATCGCATTGCCGGTGAGGGTCGGAACGCTGTGCGTGGAGGGCGTGATCGCCCCGATGACCCCCCAGGGAGCATAATCGATGACGGTGAGGCCAGAGTCGCCGCTGAAGGCCATGCGGTCGAGCATCTCGACACCGGGAACCAGGTCGCCGCAAATCCCGAGCTTCTCGATCTTGTGGTCGAGCCGCCCGATCTTCGTCTCGTTGAACTCGATCTCGCCCCATTCCTTCGCCTTCTGCACGCAGAGCTTGCGGATCACGGCGATCGCCTTTTTGCGGGCCGTCATCCCGCCTTCCTTGAGCTTCAGAAATGAGCGCTGGGCAGCCGCAACGGCGGCGTTCATGTCCTCGTAAACCCCGAAGCTGCCCTGCGCGGAACTGGCTGGCGCGGGCTGGGTCTTGAGGCGGGCGAGCACTTCGCCGACCACCTTCGCTACAAGTTTTTCGTCAATGGATGCCATAAATTAGTTCGATTTGTAGAGGATCGTTTTTCCGAGATCCACGGTGTCGATGATCCCGACGACTACCGCGTCGACCGGGGAATCTTTGTCGTCGGCCGCGAGGCGGGCCGAGCTGCCTTGCACGACCAGCACGTACTCGCCCTCGCCGGCCCCCAGGCTGTCCACCACCACGAGCGTGGAGCTGCCGGGCTTGAGCTCCTTCGCCGCCGGAGAATCGATGATCAGCGGACGGACGACCAAGAGCTTTTGGCCGGTCATCTTCGGGTTTTTTTTGGTGGCAACAACGCTGCCTTCGACGCGGGCTAGGATCATGGGATATTATGCGGGATGAAGGTGGGTCGTGTGGCTTTTGGGTAATGTTTGGGCAGGGAGCTTCTCACCCTCGGTGCTCAGCTCCCCCAGAAGGGGTCGGCCCGAAGGACCTGTTCCGGCCCGCCTTTAAATTCGGCGGAACCGCGTGGTCCTCATAGGCCTTCAGCAGCCTTACTTGGATTTCGGCAAGACCGCTCCGAGATCGGCGTGCGGGCGGGCGATCACGCTCACGCTGATCACTTCTCCCAGCGACTGGGCAGCAATTTTGCCGGCTTCCGTGGCAGCCTTGACAGCGGCGACGTCGCCGGAGACGCAGGCCGTGACCATCGCGTTGCCGACCTGGGTCATCGGGCCAATGAGTTCGACGTTGGCCGACTTGAGCATCGCGTCCGTCGCCTCAACGAGGGCGATGAGTCCGCGGGTTTCGATCATTCCGAGTGCTTGTTGTGACATAATGTTTTATTGGTTTGGTGTTGGTTTGTTGGAAAAGTTTTCAGTGGTTCAGTATTCAGGAAAAGACATCCAGCTGCGGAAATTCTCTGCCGCTGAGCACTTGCGATTCATGCTTCTTTGAGCTTCTGCCAGGCGTTCCTGGCGATGATGATCTCCTCGTTTGTCGGGATCACGCGGACCTCGATCTTGGACGAGGGGGTCGAGATGATGGCCTCGGTGGCGCGTGCCGCCTTGTTCGCGGCCGGGTCGAGCTCGAGCCCGCAGAAGCTCAGGTTGGCGCAGACGGCGGCGCGAAGCTCCGCGTTGTTCTCCGCGATCCCGGCGGTGAAGATCAGCGCGTCCGCTCCGTTCATCTCGACAAGAAATTGGCCGACAAACTTCCGGATCTGGGAGACAAAAACTTCCATGGCGATCCTGGCGTTGGCGTGGCCGCTTTCTGCGGCCTCGATGAGGTCGCGCACGTCACCGGTCGGCAGCCCGGACATCCCCTTGAGGCCGGAGTTTGACGTGAGCTCCTTCTCGACGGCATCGAGGCCGAGCCCGAGGTCCCGGGCCAGGTAGATGAGGGCGAAACAATCAAAGTCTCCGGCGCGATTGTTTTGGGGCAGCCCGCTCTGGGCAGTCATCCCCCAGCTGGAGTTGATGGCCGACCCGTTGACGACGGCCGCGATCGACGAGCTTCCGCCCAAGTGGCAGGAGATCAGCCGGAGCTGGTCGGTGCCACGGAGCTCGGCGCAGCGGCTGGTCACGTACCGGTGGCTGGCCCCATGGAAGCCGTAGCGACGGATCCCGTACTTGGCCTCCCACTCAAGGGGCACCGGGTACCGCGAGGTGCTTACCGGAACATGGTCGTAAAACGCGGTCTCAAACGTCCCGATACACGGCAGGCCCGGGTAGAGTTGGTTGAAGAGGCGTACGCCTGCAATGTACGGCGGGTTGTGCGCGGGAAGGAGGGTGTTAAATTCCTCCATCGCCCGGAGCACCGGCTCCTCCATGAACTGGGTGCCTGAAACCCCCTTCGCCATCACTGGCTTGAACCCGACGGCCGCGAGGCCGTCAAACCCGCCGAGCTCTGCCTCGATGAAGCGGATCGCGGCAGCATGGTCGGGGAACGAGGCGGTCCCTTTTCTGGCCGGAGCATCGCCCACCGAAACGGTAAACGGACAATCCGCCGACCCGATCCGCTCAACACCACCCTTCGCAAGCACGCGCTCGGACGGCATCTCGAACACGCGGAACTTGAACGACGTGCTCCCGAGGTTGGCGACGAGGATTTTGTTGTTTGCGGACATGGCACGGTTCCGGCGGAGGCTCCCCCCGGCGGAAGGAATTACTTCGCTGCGGCGGCCGGCTTGACGGAAAGGAATTTGCCGAGCTTGACCAGGTCGTCGTGCGGGCGCGGGATCACATGGACGGCGACCACTTCGCCGATCGTGCTCGCGGCGGTGGCGCCGGCTTCCACGGCGGCCTTGACGGCGGCCACAGATCCGCCGATGAAGACGGCCACGTTGCCGGAGCCGACCTTTTCCCAGCCGATCAGGTCCACGTTTGCTGCCTTGAGCA
Organism: Terrimicrobiaceae bacterium; assembly: GCA_041749755.1. Lineage (GTDB taxonomy): Bacteria > Verrucomicrobiota > Verrucomicrobiia > Chthoniobacterales > Terrimicrobiaceae > QYQL01. Next base: position 6,916 of record JBGTAT010000417.1, read on the forward strand.
TCGCGTCGGTCGCTTCGAACTGCGACACGAGACCCTTGGTTTCGATCATTCCGAGTGCTTGAGTTGCCATAATATTATTCGTCGTTAATTGGTTGAGGATTCGTTCAGGCCGTGAAGAACTTCAGCAGTTCGGTCGCCGGGCGGGCGATCACGTGGGAGGCAACCAGGTTGCCCACGCGGGATGCTGCCTCGCGGCCGGCTTCGACGGCCGCCTTCACGCTGCCGACATCGCCCTGCACGATGGTTGTGATCAGCGCTCCGCCGATGGGCACGGATTTGATCAGTTGCACGTTCGCGGCTTTGATCATCGCGTCACTGGCTTCCACCAGGCCGACGTATCCGCGGGTTTCGAGTAGTCCGATTGCTTCGCTCATATTTATTGGTTTGGTTTGGTTGTAGGTTAGGATTTGAAAAGCTCCACTTTTTCGGCGTGTTCCAGGTCGCAGGCGTTCGCCTCGTCGGTGTCGATGTGAACCTCGAGCTTGAAGCTCGGATCCACGCGCACGATCATGTCATCAAACCGGGTCGCGCACCCCTTGGCCGTGACCTTCAGCGTGATGAGGTCGAGGTGCTTGACCCCGTAAAATTCCGCGTCCGAGGGGGACATGTGCACGTGCCGCGCCGCCCGGATCACCCCGTTCTTCATCTCAAGAAATCCCTTCGGCCCCATGATGTAGGCCCCTGGCGTCCCCTCGATGTCGCCGGACATCCGGACCGGCACGTCGATCCCCAGCTGGACCGCATCCGTAAATGCCAGCTCGATCTGCGTCAGGTTCCGGCAGGGCCCCAAGATCCGCAGGTTCGGAATGATCCGCTTGCGCGGCCCGACCAGCGTCACCGTCTGCTGCGAGGCATACTGACCCTCCTGATACAGCATCTTGTGAACCGTCAGCTCCGCACCCTTCCCGAACAGCACCTCCACATTCTCGGGCGAGATGTGCATGTGCCGCGCCGAACTGTTGACCAAAAGCGTCGGAGCCGCCGCAGATGGCACGCTCCGCCCAAGCTGACGAAAGAGCGTCTCGCGCACGAGCGACTCGACAAAGGATCGGTTGGAAATGTCGGGAGAAACCATCAGGAAATGAAAGGATTTAAATGACTGGATTCCGTCATATATTTTTTATTTCCCCCGTCAAACATATTCTTCAGATATTTTTTAGGAAGGAAGCCGGGGGAGTGGCGGGGGCACACCTAGAGGAAGTGAATCGGGAGGGAACTTTTTGGGGGAGGAGCAAGATCGGGGACGGGGGACGAAGGATCGCAGGAGATGCCATTGACCAGCGTGGGCGTGATGCCGGCGCGGGCGAGGCGCTCGGAGGACGCATCGGTGAGGAGGAAATCAACTTCCGGCCAGCGCTGGAGGAGGAAGGGAGCGGTGGAACCGACCTTAGAGGCATCGAGGCAGTAGATCGATGTTCGGGACCGCTTGATAGCCACATGTTGCTGTTGAACAATTGTTTCCTGACTATTCCAGATGCCGGACGCGTTGGCCGCCTCGGCGGAGAGAAAGGCCACATCGAAGCTCCAGAACTCGAGGCTTCTCCTGGCGGTCTCGCCAAGCAGGACCGATTGGCGCCCGAGCAATTGTCCGGCGGTCAGGAAGACGCTTACGTCGGGTATGGAAGACAGTAATTCGCCGACCGGGAGATTGGATGTCACGATCGTCACCGGAGAAACCGGAGACGAGCAAAAGGCCTCGGCCAGGGCGAAGATCGTGGTGCCGGAATCCAGGAAGTAGGTTCCTCCGGGCTGCATCAATCGGACCGCGGCGCGCGCCACCCTCGACTTCGAGCGTGCACCAGAGGATTGACGCTCGCGAAATGAAGGAAATCGCTCATTAAATTCCGAGAGTGCCCCGCCGTGGGTCCGCTTAACCTTATTGCGGCTCGCCAGGGCGGCGAGGTCGCGGCGGGCGGTTGCCTCGGAGACCCCGAGTCGTCGGCACAGCTCGCTGACGGGAAGGTACCGGTGGCGCTCAATGAGGGCGGCGAGATTTTCGCGGCGAGCTTCGACGACATGCATGGGGACCCTCATGGAATACAACGACATTGACGGGAGGCGGGCGTGAAATCAATCCGGAAGAAAGGCGGATCTTGGGATGACGGGGATCGGGCATTTTGTCGTCAGACAAGAAACCCTGAATTTTTGGGAGGATCCCGGAAATGGAGATCGCATTTTTGTTTCCCTGCCATAAACAGATTTGCACACAACTCTGTGAACACAGGAGGACCATCTGCCCAACCGGGGGCAATTTCGCACCGGCAACTCGCCCGCTCGATGAGGCTGAGCATCTTTGCCGGCAGCCTTGGCATGCTGTGGATGTCGCTTTCGGTCGGGCTGCCGCTGACGATGTTCATGGAGGCGCTCGGTGCCAGCGGCGTCCTGATCGGGCTGATCACATCGGTAAGGTTGGTCAGCATGGCGGCTCAGATCCCAGGAGCGATGCTGGCCGAGGCGATGGGGTCGCGCAAGAGGGTATGGGCGGCACTGGCTTTGTCGCACCGGGCGCTGTGGTTTGTTCCGGCGGCGCTGGCTCTGGTCGCGCACACCGGGGAGCCATGGATTCCCGTGGCGGTGGTTGCCGCGGTGGCCCTCAGCGAGTTGTTGGGGAATGCCAGCGGGGCCCCGTGGCTGAGCTGGATGACCGACCTGATCCCCGGCCGCACCAGCGGGAAATTTTGGGGCACCCGGCAGAGTGTGGTCACGGCGGTCTCCCTCGGCGGTCTCTGGCTGGCCGGATTTTTGTTGGATTCGTACGACGGAAAACAGTCCTCCGCCAGCCTGGATGGCTTCGCGCTCGTGTTTGGCCTGGCGGCCATTTTCGGGCTTCTTGATATCATCGTCCACCTGGGTGTGCCTGAACCCGCCCGGGGCTCAGGGCAGGAAGGCACGCCGGTCTGGCGAAGGCTCATCGCCCCTCTGCGAAGCGACGCCTTCCGGCGTCTGACCCTTGCGATCGGGATGTGGAGCTTCGGGTTTGCGATGGTCGCAACATTTGGCATCGTCTACCTCAAGAAGGAGTTCGGGCTCAGCTATTCCGAACTTGCGGCGATCACCGTCGCGGGGGCGCTCGGCTCGGTGGCATCCAGCTATTTTCTCGGCCGCCTGATCGACCGCGTTGGCTCGCGGATTTCGGCCAGCCTGCTCTTCCTGACGGCCCCGCTGAGCATGCTGGGGTACTTTTTCATCGGGGAGGGAGTCCACGAGTTTGCGGGCCTGCGGGTTTCCGACGTAACGCTGATCATTTTCCTGACGAGCATCTGCGGAGGCGCCCTCTTCTCGGGCGTGGGGCTTTGCCAGATCCGGCTCCTGGGAGTTTTGTCCGAGCCCTCCGGGCGCACGATGTGGATGGCCATGCACGCGTGCCTGATCGGCTTTTTGGCCGCGCTGGGCCCCCTGGTGGGCGGCGTGATCATGGATTGGTTCTCGGCCCACCCGACCGGATGGGATCTGCCGGGCGGGGTCGAGTTTTCTTTTTACCATGCGCAGATTCTCCTGTTTTTTTTGGTGGCCTGGGGGGTGGCCCTTCCGGTCCTGCTGAGCGTGCGCATGCCGGAGGAGGAAATGCCGTTTAATGCGGCGGTCTCCGAGATGCTGCTGACCAGCCCGGTTCAGGTGATCCGCAACTTTTACAACATCAGCCTCATGACGAGCGGAGCCACGCGGCAAGCGCGGGCTGGAGCAGCCCGCAAGCTCGGCGACACCCGCACGAGGCTTGCCGTCCCCGACCTGGTGGCCAAGCTGGAGGACCCCTCGCTGGATCTTCAGGAGCAGGCCGTCGAGGCTCTGGGCACGATCGGATCGCTGGC
>JBGTAT010000418.1:0-3044 GCA_041749755.1 Terrimicrobiaceae bacterium
CGCACAACACAATGCATATTGTGTGTGGCGCCCTACACTAGCGGGCGCGTCTCCGAAAGTTACAAAAATGGGTTCCGCTTTGAGGAATCTTGTTTGGAGTTCCGCCTTGAGGCGGTGCTTTTTGGGCTGCCTCCTCTCTCGCCAGCCGCCTGAAGGCGGAACTCCGAACCCGGATGCCCTTCGCCTGGCAGACATGCAACGTTCGGAGATGCGCCCGGGCCTAGCCTGCCCTGCGGATAGCGCTTGGCAAACGCGCGACAAGTTGCAAAGATCACCTTGTCCCCCATGCCTCCTACATCTGACCATTTGGAAAACTGGTTCCTGAAAAAGTACGATTCGTCGGAAATTTTCGGGCCGGTCCGGTTCGACCAGATCTTGTCGTGGGCGCTGGCCGCCCAGATCAACCCGCAGGACATGGTCTCGACCGACCGGGAGGTCTGGACGAAGGCGCCGATGATCCCGGACCTGTCGATGGATTGGCTGATCGAATTGTCCGACAACCTCCTCTACGGGCCGACAACGGCCGAGACGCTTCTGGAGTTTTGCCGGATCGGCGAGATCACCGTGGACACCCCGATCATCAACTGCCGCACGGCCGAATCGATGACCCTTGGGAAATGCCCGTTTTTCAACGCCGAGGCCCTCATTCATGAGCAGGCGTCCGTCTCTGCTCCTGCCAAAGGTGGCATTCGGGTCAACCTGCAAAAGCGCATCCGGGAGCTCGAGTCGAGCCTTCTGGAAAAGCGGCGCCAGCTTGCCGCCGCGCAGGAAACCATCACCAAGCTCGAGGCGCGGATTCACGAAATGGATGCGCGTCTGGCAGACATCCGCTCCGGCCGGAAATAATCAGGCGGGCACGCGGTCCCAGGACAGCGATTGGATGACCGGCGTCGTGTGGAGGGATTCGTCGCCGACGGAGAAGGAGTAGGCAAGGCGACCGCCGACGTGGATCCGGTTCGGCGTGTATTCTGAAGAATCCGCATTTGTTCCCCCCTGGAGGAGAATATGGAGTGCGGGGGGCGGGTCGTCGCTGGCCAGCATGATCGCGTGCCCGGACCGGCCGACAAGAATCAGGTAGGAGACGTCGTCGACGGTTTGCATTCCGATGCGGTCGCCTGCCTGGAGGGATTCGACATCGAGCTTGGGCATATCAACTCCGGCCTCCGCTGTCAGGGGCTTGGCGGTTTCCGGGAAAAGGACTGGCGAATCGGGTTCCTCAGCGCTCATGGGCGAACATTTTCTTGAACGGATCTCACGATTTGGCAATTCGAAATCAAAACGGTCCCTCTTCGGGCAGGGCGCCCGCCGTGACATCCCACGTCTCGAGAAGCGGCTCGGGCAGCTCGGAGAGAAACCGGGAGGGTCGTTGGAAGTTTTCCCCATAGCCAGCGTTGAGGCGGATCTCCGGGTAGGTGAGGTAGAGGTCGTCCTTGCAGCGGGTGATGCCGACATAGAACAGCCGCCGCTCCTCCTCGATGGCGGCCGGGCTCTCGAGGCTGCGGGCGCTCGGGAACATCCCGTCGGCCAGCCAGACCAGGAAGACGACCCTCCATTCGAGGCCCTTGGCCTGGTGCAGCGTGGAGAGCGTGATCTTCTCGCTGTCGTCACCGCCGGCAAATGCCTCGGACGTTTCGCCGCCCCCGACGAGGGCGAGCTGGGAGAGAAAATCGTCGGGCGCCTCGAATTGGCGGGCATACCCGGCCAGCGTGGCGAGGTCCTCGCGGCGGGCGTCGTAGTTGGCAAACTTCGTCTTCATGTAGTCATCGTAGACAGCGAAGAGCACGCACTCGATCATCGCTGACGGCGCCTGGGGGCCTGCGGAGAGGTCGGCGAGCGTGTGCACGAGCTGGGACCAGGGCTTCTGCGACTTGGCTGGCACCTTGAGCGGCAGGAGCTGCGAGAAGACGGGCTCGCGGGCGAGGATCCCGGCCACCTGGGACCACAGGCTCTCGGCGGTTTTGTTGCCGATCCCGGGAACGAGCCGGACGATCCGCTTGAACGCGACCTCGTCGCGGGGGTTGAGCGCAAACTTAATAAACGCGGCGACGTCCTTGATGTGGGCCTGCTCGAAAAACCGGAGCCCGCTGGTAATGGAAAACGGGATCCCGCGGCGGGTGAACTCGAGCTGGACCTCCATCGAGTGGTAGTGCGCGCGGTAGAGGACGGCCATCTCGTGGAGCTCGATCCCCTCGTCGCGCAATTCCATCACACGCTGGGCGACAAAGGCGGCCTGCTCGGAATTCGTCGCCAGGCAGACGAGCGCCGGACGCACGGGGTGCGGGGCCCGCACGGCGGCCAGGTTCTTTGGAAACTGGTTTTCATTTCCCAGAATCGCTGCGTTCGCCAGATTCAGGACCTCCGGCACGCTCCGGTAGTTTGTCTCAATCTTAAAAACCGAGGCGCCGGAGTGGCGGGTGGGAAACTTCAGGATGTTTTCGCAGTTCGCCCCGCGCCACGAGTAGATGCTCTGGGCATCATCCCCGACGACCATCAGGCTTCCGTGCCGGGCCGCCAGCAGGTCGACGAGCTCGGACTGGATCCGGTTGGTATCCTGGTACTCGTCGACGAGCACGTGGCGGAACTGGCTCTGGTACTGCGCGGCGACGTCCTCGTGCGTCAGGAGCAGCTCGAGGGTTTTGCACAGGAGGTCGTCAAAATCCATCGTGTTGGACTCCCGCTTTTTCGCCTCGTAGAGCCCCTGCACGCGCTCGATCTCCATCTCCAAGGGAATAAAATAGCGGTACTTTTCGCCCAGGATCGTGCGGATCGGCGTGCCGGTATTGATCGCGTAGCTGAAGATGTCGGCCAGCACTTCGGCTTTTGGGAACCGGCGATCCCCGGAGGAGAGGCCCTCGCGGGCGAGCACCCCGGCAATCAGGTCCTCCTGGTCCTCGCGGTCCATGATCGTGAAGCCCGGACGGAACCCGATCCGCTCCGGGTGCGAGCGAAGGATGCGGTTGCCGATCGAGTGGAACGTCCCGCCCCAGACGCCGTCGCCGCCGCTTGGGACAAGAGTTCGCACGCGGTCGAGCATCTCGCGGGCC
>JBGTAT010000419.1:0-14176 GCA_041749755.1 Terrimicrobiaceae bacterium
CGCAGCTGCCAGAAGGGCCGCCGGAAACAACAAAGAGCATTTGGATTTTGTCATGAGAATAAGAGAGACAAGCGTTATGCGGGAATGTTCATAAATTGCGAGCGTAAAAAATAAATCAAGATGCGGCGCTCAGAAATCGGGCTCGTTTTTTTGAAGCGGTCGGGGTATCGGTTGCGGATGAACGTCATTCGAAAATCTTTCGTCCTCGCGCTGGCTGGGCTCGGCCTTACTTTTCTGAGCGGCTGCGGGTCGTACAACAAGCTCGTGTCGTCGAAGCAGGAGGTCGACCGGAGCTGGGCGGATGTGGAAAACGTCTACCAGCCTCGGGCCGACCTGATCCCAAACCTCGTGAAGACGGTCGAGGGGGCTGCCAATTTTGAGAAGAGCACGCTCACCGATGTGATCAAGGCCCGCCAGCAGGTGACGAACGTCCGGATGGACCCAGCCTCGGCCCCGACCGACCCGGCCTCGCTGGAAAAATTCCAGCAGTCCCAGGATGCGCTCGGCGGCGCTCTCTCCCGCCTCCTCGTTACCATCGAGCGGTACCCGGACCTCAAGGCGAACGCAAATTTTCAGGAGCTTCAGGCCCAGCTGGAGGGCACGGAAAACCGGATAGCCGTCGAGAGGCGGAAGTTTAACGAGGTGGTGCAGGGGTACAACACGCTGGTCCAGCAGCTCCCGACCGTTCTCTACGCGAAGTTTTTGGGTTTCCCGCCAAGGCCGTATTTTGCCGCTCGTGCGGGGGCTGATGCGCCCCCGGAGGTGGACTTCTCGTTCGGGGCGTCGCCGACTCCCGCCCCGTGAGACGGAGCTCCGCAGCTGCCCGCGCGGCTCGCAGCGCCTGGATTTACGGTGCCATCCTGGCCGGCGCACTGGTCGGCTCCGCTTGGGCGGCGGTCGACCTGCCGGCGAAGCCGACCCAATACGTCGAAGACCGCGCTGGGATTTTGAGCGCGTCCGCCGAGGCTGAACTGAATGCCAAGCTGCAGCAGTTCGAACGCGATTCCTCATGCCAGGTCCTGGTGGCCACGTTCCCGCAGGTCCCGGAAAATTTCCAGATGGAGGATTTCACCCAGCGCACCGCCGAGGCATGGGGGGTCGGGCAAAAGGCGACCGACAACGGGGTCGTCCTCTTTTTTTTCCCGGGGTCGCGCCAGCTGCGGATCGAGGTCGGCTACGGTCTCGAGGGGGCGATCCCGGATGTCCTGGCAAAACGGATCATCCAAAACGAAATCGTCCCCGCGTTTCGCGCGGGCGATTTTGATGGCGGGGTCCGCCGCGGCACCGATGCCATCCTGGCGGCGGCCCGCGGAGAATATTCCGGCGCAGGACAGGTCCAGCCGGACCATCCCACCGCCTCGGTTCCGCTGATTGTCGTTGTTTTTTTTGTGATCGTCGTGCTCGTCATCGTGCAGGCCGCTTCGAAATCCGGAGGCATCATGCTCGGGCCATCTGGCCGCGGAACCCGCAGCGGTGGCCACTGGGGGGGCGGTGGATTCGGCGGAGGCGGAGGCGGGTGGGGCGGAGGCGGAGGAGGCGGCGGGGGATTCAGCGGCGGTGGCGGAAGCTTTGGCGGGGGAGGCGCCAGCGGGAGTTGGTAATATGAAAACACGACACTTGCTCCAGGCGCTCGAGGAGAGCCGCATCGCCGAGGCGATCCGGTCGGCGGAAGCCCGGACCTCCGGAGAAATACGGGTATTCATCTCCTCTCAAAAGCGCAAAGATCCGCCGGTCCTCGACCGTGCCGCCGCGCAGTTTACCAAGCTGGGAATGGCAGGAACCGCCGAGCGGAATGCCATCCTGATCTACCTGTCACCCGAGACCCAGGAGTTTGCGATCATCGGAGATGCCGGGATCCACGCAAAATGCGACGCCGGCTTCTGGGCCGGGATTGCCGGGGCCTTCGAGGCCGGGATGCGGGCGGCCGACTTTACCGGGGCGATCGTCGCGGCGGTTTCGACCGCCGGCGAAGCTCTCGCCGGGCACTTCCCCAGCCGGCCCGGGGATGTGAACGAGCTGCCGAATTCTGTCGAGCGCGACTGACTTCACCCGCAGGCCCAACCGGATCAAGAGGGCTCCGCCCTGCGCGTAGCGTTTCGATAGACTGGTAGGGATGCCTCGCCAACCAGGCGGCCCGGGTGGCCGCTCGGTAGACTGCCGGAGGCAGCCCTTCGGGTGAGACGCCGGGGCCGGCGCGAATCAACTGATCGGCGTCCGTCGCTGAATGAGAAAACGTCGGCGGGTTCAGCGAACCACGCCCTACTTATGGCCCGTCCGCCGATCTCACGATCAGGGCGGGGCGGTCCGGGCGCTCGGGGGAGGGGTGGAGGACAGCGGTATGGCGGGCGCCCGGCTCTGCCCTCAATCCGGTTTGCATGCGCCGCTGCTTCCCCTGCGGGTCCAAGAAATACAGGCCGATGTTGACCTGGCCGGGAGAGAAAACGAACTCGCGAACCTCGCCGGCCGGAAGGCTGGCAGGCGCAGCCAGATCGATCCCGATCGCTACCGGAAATTTTTCGATGGTATTGATGAGTAGCATCCGGCACATCCCGTCCGGCTTGCCGGTGGCCTCTTCGATGACCCTGACCCCGAGCCGCGCGGAGTCCGACTCGAGCTGGCCGAAGACAACCAGAGAATAAGTCCCGCCATCCCGCATCCTGGCCGGAACCCGGGCCAGGGCCGGGGCGGATGTGCCATGCCGGAAGACCTCGATCACATCTTTTCCCGTGCACGTGATTTTTCCGCGCGGTCCGCTTTCGCCGAGCCGGATGTCGCGTCCGATAATCTGCCCCTTAAACGTGAGATCGAGCCCGGTCCGCCAGCGTTCTTTCTGCGAGGTGTCGCACCCGTTGAGAATTCGGATCGAGGCGTCGCTCGGCGCTTCCTTGCGCAGATCGTTTGCGTGTACGGTTGCCGCCGTGGCGAGAAGGAGAAGTAGTTTCATGTCAGTAGGTGATCGTGCGCGGGCGGAGGAGGTTCCATTTTGTGGGGGTTGCCGGGGATAGGGGGTCGCCGCCAGGCGGGTAAACCGGCTGGAGCTGGAGAACCATCTCGCGCCAGGTGCCCGCCTGCGCGCGGAACCGGTCAGCCCCGCCTGCACCCCGCTCGAACCTCCCAACCTCGGCCCGGATAAAGACCGTAAAGGCAAGGCTCTGCGTCGTGAGGAGGTTCGCCGAGCGCCGGAAAAACTCCTCGCGGCCGGCGTCCGACACCCCGAGCATCGGGACCCCGGCCAAGGTTGCGGCCGCGGAATGGAACACGGGGAGGCGCGAAAGATCGCCGACCGTTACCAAAGCCCCGTTTGTCGGCTCCGACACAAACGCCCGAACGGCGGCCAGCGTGTCCTCGACGTTCAGGGGATGTCCGGCGAGCACGCTTGATGCCTGGTTGGTGGAGGCGGACTCAAACGTGAAGCCGTCCAGCACGGAGCGGAAAACCAGTCCTGCGGGATCCCGCACGATCGCATGGGGGTTGATCCTCCCCGATGTGACCGCGTCGGTTCGGAAGACATCCAGAAGGAGGAACGCATTCTGAAGGTAGGCGAGCGAAGTCACATCATCCGACCCGCGGCCGCCGAGCCAATTTTTATAGTCAGGGCCGGCGGAATTTGCGCGGTTGTTTGTCGGTGAGTCGGACTGCCCGATCCGCAGCGTGGCCCCCTGCGCGCGGAACCCTGCGGCGTCATGCCGGGCAGGATCATAGATCGACCCGAGCTCGCCGAGCGAGGCGAGGGGTCTGTCAGGAACAAAGTGGTTCCCCGCCGGGTCGGACGTGTGCTCCCTCCACCACTGCCTCCAGCGATCGACTCCCGATTGGGCGGTCTGCGTGGTGTTGTAATTTGTCGTGCCCAGGCTGGCAAATGGGCCCGGCAGGCTTGCGCCGTACCCGGACGTGCCCGATTTCCAACAAGCCGAGGTGTTGTCGAACCCGATCGCGGAGACCTCCGCATTCGATCGCACGTCCCCTCGCGTGAATCGCGGCTCGGTATCCGAGCCGCTTGGCGTGTTGCGGTTTTCGGTTCGCGCGTCGGAAAGAAATGTCGAGACCCAGGCCGGGTTGTTCTGGTTGCGCCCGAAACTGTTTCCCCCGCGGTCCGAGTAAATGCGGAGCGTGTAGTCGATCAGCCCGTCCCGGTTTCCCAATGCGAGCCGCTCGCGCTGGTCGGAGTACGAGGCCAGCGAGTCGAGCGAACATTTCAACCCGTAGAGGTTCCCGGGGACCGCCGCCGTGCGGATCACGTAGTCCTCGTAATCCGATCCGGTCGGGACCTGCTTGCCCCCCGTGCCGGCGAGTTCCCACTCGCCAGGTCCCGCTCCACGCGTGATCTCGTAACGGTTTGCAACAGGCGCGATAAAATCCGTCTGCCCGTCCCGCCACGGCGGCCCGTCGGTCGTCAGGACGGCAAACCCGCCGGCCGAAATCTCAAACGTCGTCGGCAGGCGGATTTTTATATCGGCAAGCCGGAGCACCGAGGGTTCGCCATCCGGGGTTTCATTGTTCCAGGATGTCCGGTTTGAGAGGACGACGAATGGATCCGGGCCGAGGTCGGCATGCGTGATCGTACGCCCGGTCGGGTTGTGCAGCTCAACATAATGGGCGAAGCGGACCGTGATGGCGACGGCGTCCGCCGAGCTTGTTGGCGGATGCGGGGTGGGTGCGACGACCCGGACGATCCGATAGTACTCCGAGAGAAACGGTCCGGATTCCTTCCCGAACGCGGTAGGGAGGTCGCTCTCCAGCGTCGCATACGGGATGAAATCCGGATCGTTCCCCGCATAGGCGGAACCGTCGGGAAGGATCACGGTCGCAACGCGATCGGTATCGATGGCATCGCGGATATTCGCCGCAATCTTCGTGGCGTAGGCGGCCTGGTCGGCCCCGGTCGGAACCGCTGCCGCCCCGGACCGGGCGGAATAAAACCGATTTCCGAAGCCGGGAAGGTTTGTCGCGATGGCATCCCGGATCGCTAACGTCTCTGCGGCGATCCGGCCAGCGTCCGATGTCAAGGTAACCACCTCGTTCAAATTCAGCCGGCGCTTTCCGTCCGGGGTGCGGTCGTCGTGGAGGGAAAAGCACGTGACAAACGGCCGGATTTTTTGCCACGTCTCGCGGCCGATTCCCGGCGAGGCGGCGTCGAGCGGGTACTGGACGACCGCCGGATGCGCGAGCCCGCTGGTGAGTGACCGCAGCGCCAGCAGGTTTGCCAGGTCATTCGTCGTGGCCAGGACGGGCGGAGACATCAGCGGCCTCAGCGAAAGATCCGAGGGTCCGCTCCCGGCACCCCGGACATGCCCGCCCGCAGCATTTGCGGCTTGCCCGGCAAACCTGAGGTCCAGCTTGCTGCACTCGTCGTCCATCCAGAACGCATACCTGCCGACGACTTGGCCTTCGCGGTCTGCGACATAGACCCAGTTGACCGGGAGCGGCAAGGCAGCAGGCCCGTTCGCCAAGCCTACAAATCCCTGAGGGAACTGGCGGCACGCGGCGTTGATATCGCAGAGGAGATCCGCCGGTGCAGCAACCTCTCGGCCCACGGCGCTGCCGTCCCGGTCCCTATCTGCCACCATCCGGGGCGCTGGGTCGATCCGGGCCGCGCCTGGCAGATCAAAGGAACTGACGACCGTTGAAAACAAGGGAATCCGGGTGGTGGCCAGAGCGTTGCTGCACACCTCCCGCTTTGCCAAAAAGAGATAGGGGGTGGTATCGAGCTCAAACACCGCCGCGTACGGCCCGGATACAGGAATCGCCTGAAGCCTCTGGATCGCAGCATCCCCGGCAGCGTCGGCCAGAAGCTCGGCGCGATACGTGTTCGCGGCGCTTTTTGCCACCGCGCGCTCGATGCTCATGCTTTGCAGAAATACCATGCAGATCGTCGAGAGCACGACCAGGACGAGGAGCGTTGTAATAAGCGCAGAGGCGCGGCCCTTTTGGTGCATTGGGCCACTCCGCCTCATAGCGGCCGGGGAAGACGGGCGTGGGTCGTAAACGTCTGCACGACGGGAGCGATCACCGGGCTGTTCGTGTTTGTCCAGCTCGCGACCTCCGGGGCGAGCTTGGCGGCGGTCTCCTGGCTGATCGCTGAAATCTCGATGCCGATGAGGTCCGGAGTCGGGGTCGCATCGGATGGGGTGAAGTCCACGAGCGACCCGTTGGTTGCGGTGAACGCCTGAAGCGAGAACCCGGTGACATGGCGCGCCAGAAGCTCCGTGGCATCAGCTTCTGCCGCCGTGTCGGCGAAGAGACCGGATCCGCTGGCAAGTGCATCGAACGTGGGGTCGCTGCTTCGAAAATAGCGGTAAAGGTTGAGCGACGGGTTGGTGGACGCGGGCGTGCCGCGGAAGGCCAGGAAATAGCCGACCTGGCAGATCTCGCTCCGGTTGGAGGCGGGATCCTGCGCAGTTGGCGGAAGCCGGCTGAGAAAAAAGACCGCTGATCCCGTGCTGGCACCGTCGGTTGAAGCCAGCTGGGCAAGAGCCTCCGATCTCCAAAGAAAATGCGCACGGTTCGTTGTCGCAGCAAGGTTTCGCAGGTCGCGTGAGATGACGCCGATGGCGGCCCGCGCCTCCCGGTACGCCTCCGCCCGGGTTTCATTCGTCCGCCAAAGCCGGGTCGCGACGTCAACCATGTTCAGAAGCAGGAGAAGGAGGAACGCCATCGTCACCATCGCCACAAGAAGCTCAAAAAGCGTGAAGCCGGAATTTCCCGCCGGCGCGGGCGTAATCTTCGCCGCTGCGTGCCGGGAGGGCGCATCTCCGAACGTTGCAAAAACGGGCTCCGCCTTGAGGGATCTTGTTTGGAGCTCCGCCTTTAGGCGGCTGGCAAGTGAGTCGACAGCGCAAAAGGCACCGCCTAAAGGCGGAACTCCGAACCCGGAAGTCCTCCGCCTGACAGGCGTGCAACTTTCGGAGATGCGTCCCCGCCGGGAGGTGCTGAATACGCTATTTTTCGTCACCTGCATGGAATCTTTCAAAATTCCTCCTGGTAGCTCATGTGCGTCACGAAGCGGAATTTTGAGCGGTTATCTGAGCGGGCGGCTGCCGGGGTCTCGATGGTGGCTTCGACGAGCGAGAGCCCCGCGACGCCGGTATTGGTCTCGACGCGAAGGCCGACCAGATACGCGACCCCATCACACCCCGCCGCGAAATCGTCCGCCGTCACGGCATTTGTGTGCGCCTTCCCCTGCTCGCTGAACGCGAGGAAGACCGCGCCGCCATCGGCGTCGAGGTCCAGACGCGCAGCCGGCTGAGCCGGCCCGGCGAGGCAGAATCGGCGGGAAGAAGAATTCACGCGGAGATCGGCCAGGACCATCTGCGCGATCTGGGTCGCACGCGTCTCCCGCTGGCACTCCAAATTCGTTCGGATCGCAAGAGGAAAAAGCCCGATGATCCCGACCAGGGCAAACGCGACCACCCCCAGCGCCACAACCACCTCGACCAGGGCAAAAGCGTACGCGTCCAACAGGTCGGACAGCCCTGCCGCAGGCAGCGGTTCGGGCGAAGTGCGATGGGCGAGGGCTGGCATCGATTTAGTTCCCCGAAGCCGCGATATCAAACTGCGCCCGGCCGGTGAAGCGGGAGAGCGAGATCTGATCAACTGCCCGATCGCGGGCCGCCCGGCCACCCGGGCTGTTGTCCCGGCCTTCTGCAAAACACCCTTTGTAAAGCAGCACCCGAAGCGGGCTTGTCGGCTGCTCCACCGCGCCGGCCGGGTTGAACGCGACGGCGGGAAACGCCTCGTCCGCGTGCGAGGCCCCCATTTCGGAGCCCAGCCCCGGGAACTCCATGGGAGCGCCTCCAACAAACGACGCCTCCACCCTCATGAAAGCCATGTTTTTTGGCAGGCGGGTCCACTTCCGGAGGACGACGAACCGCTTCGACGGGCTCGCGGCCATCTCGTCCTCGCTCGCATCGCGGAAGACGAGCCACGCCGCAAACCGCATTTCCTGCACCGGGAAGTCGGCGTCCGCAAACCCGACATAGACATTCTCCCGGCTCTCGATCGCGGCAACCCGCGCCTGCTCGAGCGCACCCATCAGGCTCTCCACAGCCCCCCGGCGTTCGGCCACGCTGGTCAACCCGGCGGCCGCAGGCACGATCAGGGCCGCCAAAATTCCCGCCACGCTGACCACCAGGAGCATCTCGAGCAGGCTGAAGCCATGCCGGGCGCTCAGGATCGGGTTGGTATTGTGCGGAGCGTCGTTCATCGAGGGGTCGGCAGAACGGCGGGTGGGATCATTCTGGAAGTTGCAATTCATTCCGGTTCAAGACGCGGAAAACTGTGGACTATCATGCGTATTTTGTCCCGCAAAATGTTCGCTATTCCCTTCAACGCCGTCTGGACACGGCCGGCGGCTCAGGGCATTATTCCCTGCATCCCATGAACTCATCCATCACATCCTATCTCGGAGACCAGGCGGAATTCCTTCTTGGCCACACGTCAAAAACGATCTCGAAAGACCTCCTCCACCTGCCCGGGCCGGACTTTGTGGACCGGGTCTTCGCGGCCACCGACCGGAATCAGCGTGTCCTCAACAACCTGCACCGGATGTACAACACCGGCCGCCTCGCGGGGACCGGGTACCTGTCGATCCTGCCGGTCGATCAGGGGATCGAACATTCCGCCGGGGCCAGCTTCGCAAAAAACCCGCTGTATTTTGACCCGGAAAACATCGTGAAGCTGGCGATCGAGGGCGGCTGCAATGCGGTGGCCTCGACATTTGGCGTGCTCGGGGCGGTCTCCAGAAAATACGCGCACAAGATCCCGTTCCTCGTGAAGATCAACCACAACGAGCTCCTCACGTACCCGAACGCGTTTAAAGAAATTTTGTTCGGCCACGTCCGCCAGGCCTGCGACATGGGTGCGGCCGCCGTCGGGGCGACGATCTATTTCGGCTCCGACGATGCCTCGCGGGAGATCGTGGAAATCGCCGAGGCCTTCGACCTCGCCCACCAGCTCGGGATGGCGACCGTGCTCTGGTGCTACCTGCGCAACCCCGCCGTCAATATCAAGGGCGACAAGGACTACCATGTCTCGGCCGACCTCACCGGCCAGGCAAACCACCTCGGCTGCACGATCCAGGCCGACATCATCAAGCAGAAGCTCCCGGAAAACAACGGCGGCTTCCACGCGCTCAACACCGGATCCTCCAGCTACGGAAAGCTCGACGAGCGGATCTACACCGAGCTCACCACCGACCATCCGATCGACCTCTGCCGGTACCAGGTAGCGAATTGCTACATGGGCCGCGCCGGGCTCATCAACAGCGGCGGCGCCTCGGGGAAACGGGATTTTGAGGATGCCGTCTTCACCGCAGTCGTCAACAAGCGCGCGGGCGGAACCGGCCTGATCTCCGGGCGCAAGGCGTTCCAGCGCCCGATGGAGGACGGTGCCAAGCTCCTCCACACGATCCAGGATGTGTACCTCTCCCCGGAGGTCACGATCGCCTAGGCGGACGGCCCCGAAAAAAAGTTGATTTGGCGGTTTGACAACCGTCGGGTGATTCCCCATCCTTTTCGGTTCCTATTAATTCATCCATGAAAACCTATTCTGCAAAATCCGAGGAGGTGAAGCGCGCCTGGTGGGTCATCGACGCCGCCGGCCAGCCTCTCGGTCGCGTGGCCGAGAAGGCCGCCAACCTCCTTCGTGGGAAAAACAAAGTGATCTTCACCCCGCACGTGGACACCGGCGACTTCGTCGTCGTGCTCAACGCATCCCAGGTCGCGATCGGCGGCAAGAAGGAAGTGGCCAAGACTTACATGAGCTTCTCCGGATTCGTCGGCGGCCACAAGCATGAGACGTTCCGCGCCCGCCGCGAGCGCCGCCCCGAGCTCCTCATCGAACGCGCCGTCCGGGGGATGATCCCGCACAACCGGCTCGGTCGCTCGATCTACACCAAACTCAAAGTTTACGCCGGTTCCGAGCATCCGCACACCGCGCAGAACCCGCAACCCGCCTGAGAATTTCCGACATGAGCACCACTGAATCCATCCTCGCCACCGGCCGCCGCAAAACCTCGGTCGCCAGCCTTCGCATGCAAGCCGGGGCCGGCGCCATTAAAGTCAACGGACGTGACTTTGTGGATTATTTTCCCAGCATCTCGCTTCAGAACCAGATCCTCCGCCCGCTGGAGATCGCCAACTCGGTCCACGCGTACGACGTGATCGTCAAGACGACGGGCGGCGGGATCAACGGCCAGGCCGGCGCACTGCGCCTCGCCCTGAGCCGCGCCCTGCTTCAGGTGGACGAGGCCCTGCGACTCCCGCTCAAGCAGGAGGGACTGCTCACCCGCGACCCTCGCATGAAGGAGCGCAAAAAGCCCGGCCAACCCGGTGCCCGCAAGCGGTTCCAGGTCTCCAAGCGCTAATTTTTCTCCTCTCCGGATGGCGGCTCGCGCCGCTTCTCCGGGAGCAGGGGGAAACCATCGCCGGGGGGGCGCATCTCCGAAAGTTGCAACCGGAGCGAGAGGACCCCAGGGAGCATGGGCGTCCCGCCCGTGTGGGCGTTGGTTTGGCAGCGAAAGCCAGTCTCCAAACAGGCGAGACGCCTGTTCTCCCTGCTATTTGCATCGGAGATGCGCCCCGCCGGGGCTAACCCCCGACGTGAACGGCAGAGATGGTTGATGTCCGCTTGACGCACGGCCTGCACCTTCCCGAGTTGCCGCTCTGGCTGGACCCCCGCAACCGCGCTCAACGCGCTTTTGTCTCCCACGCGCACAGCGACCACACCGGCCGCCACGAGGTGACGATCGCCACCCCTGCGACGCTCGATCTCATGGCGCTGCGGATGGGACGTCTGAAAGGGGAGTTGATTCCGATGGACTTCGGCGAGTCCCGGGAATTTGATGGGTTCACCATCCGCCTTCTTCCGGCCGGCCACGTGCTGGGATCCGCCCAATGTCATATCGAAACCGATGCGGGCAGCGTCCTCTACACGGGCGATTTCAAGCGCCGCGCCGGCGCGACTTCCGAGGCGGCCGGGTTTTGCCACGCCGAGACGTTGGTGATGGAGACCACGTTCGGCCTCCCGAAATACGTTTTCCCGCCGGCCGAGGCCGTGCTGGCCGGCATTGTGGAATTTTGCAAATCCGCGTTGGCGGCTGGCGCGACTCCGGCCCTGCTGGCGTACTCGCTCGGCAAGGCGCAGGAGGTCCTCGCCGCCCTGGGGGCCGCAGGCCTCACCTCCATGCCGCATTCCTCGATTGTGAAGCTCCTGCCAGTTTATGAGCGGGCAGGGCACCGGTTTCCTGGCCTGCTCGAATGGTCAGACCGGAGGGATGCCGTGATCGTCTGCCCGCCGTCCTCCAGAGATTCCCTGAGCGGGATCGCGGACCTCCGGACCGCGGTCGTCACCGGTTGGGCGCTCGATTCTGCGACGGTTTTCCGCAGCCGCTGCGACGCGGCATTTCCTCTCTCCGACCACGCTGGGTACGACGACCTGCTGCGGCACGTCGAGGAAGTCGCCCCCCGCCGGGTCCTCACCCTGCACGGGTTTGCCCAAGAATTTGCGCGCGACCTCCGCGCGCGCGGGATCGAGGCCTGGGCGCTCACCGGACCGAACCAGCTCGACCTCCCGCTGTGAGCTCTTGGATTTAGGGTTCGACCCGGACCGGATTCTCGCGCAGGATTTTTTTCTTATGACTTTCCAAGCCCGAATCGATCAGGACATCAAGGCGGCCATGCTGGCCCGCGAAACCCTGAAGCTTGGCGTGCTCCGCATGCTGAAGGCCGCGCTCATGAACTCCGCCATCGAAAAGCATGGAGCAGGCGCGGCGCTCGAGGATGCGGATGCCCTCGCGATCGTTCGCAAGGAAGTCAAAAAGCGCCACGACTCGATCGAGGGGTTTGAAAAGGGCGGACGCCAGGACATGGCGGACAACGAGCGCGCCGAGATCGAAATCCTCAATGCCTACCTCCCGCAGGCGCTCTCCGCCGAAGAGCTTGAGGGCATCGTCCGGGAGGCGATCGCCGAGGCCGGCGCGACGACCCGCCAGCAGATGGGCGCGGTCATGAAAATCGTCAACGCCAAAGCCGCCGGACGGGCGGACGGCCGCGCGCTCAGCACCGAGGTGCAGAAGCAACTCGGCGTGTAATCAAATTTCTTCCGCACCAGCGAGTGCCCAGGCGAGCCAGGCGCAGGTGGCAAACGCGGGGATGACGATTAGGGCAAGCATGCCAGCCAAGGGAAGGTCGCGGGCGGCCATGGGCCATGGATCTCCGGTCAACCACCATCCTGCTGCCAGGCAGGTCGCACAGAGCAAGAAGTGCGCAATCAATGCCAGCCAGCCAGGTTTTTCCGTTCTTGGAGGCGGCCGCTGGATCATCATGAGCAGAAGGCCAGCTGCCCCGAAGCAAATGGCCGACCAGAGGATCCCGCCGAAGGCATCCGACGGCCGGTGCCATCCGAGGAAAAGTACCGCAGTCGCGTAGGAGGAGCTGGCCAGAGCGGCAGCTACGGAGACGGCCCACCGCCAGCGAAATCCCGCCACCAGGATGAAACCCATCGCAATCGACGTCCCGGCCGTCGTGTGCCCGCTCGGATACGTGTCGGTTGAAAAATACGCGGGAACCGGACCAGGTGCCCGGCTGAGCTCAGGCCTGGGTAGATTTTTTTTAAACCACTCGGCCCCGAAGACCGCCGCGAAGAGTGCGGCGGCGGCCAGGAGCCCGGTGAGGGGACGCCTGCGGAAGGAGGCCAGGACGACCATCAGGCCACCAGCTATCGCAAGGTGAAGCGGGGTGATCCAAGAAAGAATATGGCGGTCGTAATCCACCGCCACGCGGGCTTCGAGCCCGCGCCCAAAATACCCGGCGTAGTCGATGGCCTGGCCGGGTTTCGTCAGCACAAAAAATCCGTAGCCTGCGGCCAGGAGCGCGGCGAAGATTGCGACCCCGGCCGCGAGAACCCATGCGGCGGACCGTCCGGTTGTCATCGGGTCCTTTCGGCTGTTCTCCGGCGCGCGAACGCCAGCGCGATGAAGGCGAGTTCAGCGAGCACGAAAGCCACTGCGACGGGGAAACCGCCGGTGCCAAACCCGTAGCTATGCAGGCCGACGCCGAGCACAAAGTTCACACCATACCAGGCCATGATAATCGACTGGAATGCGAGCACCGCGCCGACGGCCATTCCAAAATCCCCCCACTTGCCGGCAATCCGACCATGCAGGAGAAACAGGTACCCGAGCAGCGCGATGAGCGCCCAGGTTTCTTTTGGATCCCAGTCCCAGAACCGCCCCCACGAATAGTTCGCCCAGACCCCGCCCAGGATCGTCCCGACCGCCAGCAGGAGGACGCCGACCTGGAGCGCACGGTAAAGGTAGTTGAAAATCGCCTTGGCCGGCTTCACCCCGAAAATGATTTTTCCCAACGCGATGTGCGCGACCCCGAGCGCGAGCGCAAACGCCGCGTAGCTCAGGGTGATCGTGAGCACGTGGGTCGTGAGCCAAAAGTTGTCTGCGAGCACTGGGACGAGCGGCTGGATCGAGCGGTCGAGGATCATCGGCTGGGTGTCGGCGAGAATCAGGGACACAACGGCGACCGGCACCGCGCCAAGGAGGAAGTACCGCGAACGGTGGATCGCCTCAAACACGAGCGCGAAGAGGATCGTGCCGAACGCGACCCAGACGACCGACTCGTACATGTTCGTCACCGGCGCGCGTCCGCTCACGAGGATTCGCAGCACAAAACCGGCAACCTGCAGCGCGAACCCGCCGAGCGCCAACGCCCAGGCGATCAGGTATCCCGGAGTCCGTCCTGCTGAGACCGCCAGGACGATTCCGGCCCCCAGGTAGAGGACCCACGCCCAGCGGAACGGGTGCAGGCGCTGGTAAAACACCTCGATCCCCATCTTGCCGGGATCGGCTTGAAACCTGGGGTTTTCGTGCGCCTGTTCCTCATGCAGCAGGCGCAGGCCCTCGTCAAACGTGCTCTGTTCGCCAGCCCGGAATCCATCGCGCAGCTTCGCCAGCGCCGGGTCGTCAGCTGCCAGAGGACTCCAAGCGGCCGCGCCGGTCGGAAGGAGCGTCACCGAGCGGCCGCTCACCAACCCCTCAAAAACCGCGAGCCTCATCCCTGCATCAGCTGCGGATTTCAGTAACGGGTCGAGCTTGGCCTTGGGGTTTTTAGCGCGCAGCGCCGAGGCTTGCTGGAGGAGGTCGCGCAGCCCGGCGCTGGCCGAGAGC
>JBGTAT010000420.1:0-3112 GCA_041749755.1 Terrimicrobiaceae bacterium
GAGGCGCTGCGCGCCGCCGCACTTGCCCACCCGCCAAAGGTCTGGCTTGCAAAGTTCGGCCCGCCGAAACAGTCGAAGGCCCGCGCAGATTTTTCCTCGGGATTTTTTGCCGCCGGCGGCTACGTGGTCGACCAGGCCACGGCCGGAGCCAAATCGGTCGAGGACGCCCTCAGCCAAGCGGTGGCATCGCAAGCCGCGGTCGTCGTCGTCTGCTCGACGGATGACACCTACCCGGACATCGTCCCGGCATTCGTCCCTGCCCTCAAATCCCAGTTGCCCGGGGTTCAGGTCATCGTGGCCGGCTACCCGGAAGCCCAGATCGAGGCGCACAAAGCGGCCGGCGTGGACGACTTCATCCACCTGAAGGTCGATTGCCTCGCATTCCTGGCAGGCCTTCACAAGACGCTCGGCCTCACGAAATAACTGCTGCCCAATTCCAAATATGAAATGCCCTGACTTTACAAAAATCGGTTTCAGCACGGAGCCGGCCGCAACCGCCTCTGCCTGGGAGAACGCCTTCACCAAGGAGACCGGAAAAACTCCTGCCAACGCGGAGTGGATGACGAACGAAACGATCGCCGTGAAGCCGGCCTACGGACCGGCTGACGTGGCGGACTGCAAGCACCTCGACTACACGGCCGGGGTTGCGCCATTCCTGCGCGGGCCCTACGCGACGATGTACGTGCAGCGCCCGTGGACGATCCGTCAGTACGCCGGGTTCTCGACGGCCGAGGAATCGAACGCGTTTTACAAGCGCAATATCGCCGCTGGCCAGCAGGGCCTCTCGGTCGCCTTTGATCTGGCCACCCACCGCGGGTACGACTCCGACCATCCGCGCGTGGTCGGCGACGTCGGCAAGGCGGGGGTCGCGATCGACTCGATCCTCGACATGAAGATCCTCTTCGGCGGGATCCCGCTCGACAAGATCAGCGTCTCGATGACGATGAACGGTGCGGTCCTCCCGGTCCTCGCGTTTTACATCGTGACCGCACTCGAACAGGGGGCCACGCTCGACCAGCTCGCCGGGACGATCCAGAACGACATCCTCAAGGAGTTCATGGTGCGGAATACCTACATCTACCCGCCGCTCCCGTCGATGCGGATCATCGCGGACATCTTCGAGTTCACCTCGCAGAAAATGCCGAAGTTTAATTCGATCTCAATCTCCGGCTACCACATGCAGGAGGCTGGAGCCACCGCCGACCTCGAGATGGCGTACACGCTCGCCGACGGGCTCGAGTACCTGCGTACCGGGACCGCCGCCGGCCTCGACATCGACGCGTTCGCGCCCCGCCTTTCGTTTTTCTGGGCGCAGGGGAAAAACCTGTTCATGGAGGTCGCCAAGATGCGCGCCGCGCGCGTGCTCTGGGCGAAGATCGTCAAGGGATTCAACCCGAAAAATCCGAAGTCGATGGCGCTCCGCACCCACTCGCAGACGAGCGGATGGTCGCTGACCGAGCAGGATCCGTTTAACAACATCGCCCGCACGTGCATCGAGGCGATGGCGGCGACGATGGGCCATACCCAGAGCCTCCATACCAACGCGCTGGACGAGGCGATCGCCCTCCCGACCGACTTCTCCGCCCGCATCGCCCGCAACACCCAGCTCTTCCTCCAAAACGAGACCGGCATCTGCTCGGTCGTCGACCCCTGGGGCGGCAGCTACTACGTCGAGGCCCTCACCCACGAGCTCCTCGAAAAAGGCTGGGCCCACATCCAGGAAGTCGAGGCCCTCGGCGGCATGTCGAAGGCGATCGAAACCGGCCTGCCTAAGATGCGGATCGAAGAGGCCGCCGCCCGCCGGCAGGCAAAAATCGACTCCGGCGTCGAAACGATCGTCGGCGTCAACAAGTACCGGCTCGAAAAGGAAGACCCGCTCGACATCCTCACCGTTGACAATACGGCGGTCCGGATCTCCCAGATCGAACGCCTCAAAAAACTCCGCGCCGAGCGCGACGAGGCCGCCGTCCAGCGCTGCCTCGCCGCCATCACCGCGGCCGCCGAAGACAAAAAGAATGGCAACCTCCTCGCCCTCGCGGTCGAGGCCGCCCAGGCCCGCGCCACGCTCGGCGAGATCAGCGACGCCGTCGAAAAGGTCGCCGGCCGCTACCAGGCTGTGATCCGCTCGATCAGCGGGGTTTACGCCTCCTCCTACGGAAATATGGACGACATCAAAACCGTGCGCGCGATGGCCGACGACTTCGAAAAGCACGAAGGCCGCCGCCCGCGCATCCTCATCGCAAAAATGGGCCAGGACGGACACGACCGCGGAGCCAAGGTCGTCGCGACCGGCTACGCGGACCTCGGGTTCGACGTCGATATCGGCCCGCTCTTCCAGACGCCGGAGGAAACCGCCAAGCAGGCGGTCGAGAACGACGTCCACATCGTCGCCATGTCCAGCCTTGCCGCCGGACACAAGACGCTCCTCCCCGCGCTCATGGCCGAACTCAAGCGCCTCGGACGCGAGGATATCCTCGTCGTCGCCGGCGGAGTCATCCCCGCCCAGGATTACGAATTCCTCCGCGAAGCCGGCGCCGTCGCCATCTTCGGCCCAGGCACGAAAATCCCGGAGTCAGCCAAAGAGCTCATCGGAATCCTCAACGCCCGCGCCACGTAACAAGAGGGTTTCACACGAAGCCACGAAGAAATCTCAGGAAGGCGAGGATACGATCGAAGCGCTGGAGGGACGACCTCCGTGGCGTCCGTCGATATCTTCGCTGCAAGCCGACAAGTGGGCCCCGACGGAGCGAAGCGCTCCAATGGAAACGAACGCACCAGCGTGGGGAGACAACCTTTCGCCTCCGTCATGGCTCTGGTGGAACGTCGGTCGTGTCGTCCGCTGCCCCTCCCCCGCTCGTTGATCTCACGAAACGGCCCAGGCGCATTTCTGGGCGAATTCCCCGAAGGCGATGAAATCTCCGTGAAAACAAGGGGAAGACTTGCGTGTAGCCGGGACCCAGGCGGCGAGGGAATCGAAAGCCGTGGGTCGGCTTGAGAAAGACTTGTCCGCAGGACATGCCCCGGAACGGGGTGAGGGTTTCTGGAGAAACCTCATCAACCCGCACGGGAGATCAACCAAGGGTTGACCCACAGGGCGCGACACGCGGGAGCG
>JBGTAT010000421.1:0-17303 GCA_041749755.1 Terrimicrobiaceae bacterium
CGGAGCAAGCGCCGCCAAAAATCCACTCGCCACAGATGACCTCAAATCAATCCCGGCTGTAGTGCCGACCTTTTGATGTCGATATCGCAAAATAGCGGCTTCCCGGCCATCCGACCCCTCCAGTCCGCGAAGTGGGGTTAAAATTCCTTCTACCGTTCCCACTGTTGCCTCGGGCAGAGTCGTGAGGCTTTCAAAATGAGAACGGCCCACAATCCATCCGCCGGATTGACAGCGGCTGGAATAGCTGATATATACCAGATATGACAACAACGGTTTTCATGAATGGCAGGTCCCAGGCGGTTCGTGTGCCCATGGAATTCCGGCTGCCGGGAAAGCGGGTTTCCGTGCGGCGGCTGGGCGACGGGCTCTATCTTGAGCCGATCAAGGAGGCCGGCTGGCCAAAAGATTACTTCAGGAAAATCCGAATTCAGGACAAGGCGTTTGCCCGTCCCTACCAGGGCAAACTGCCGCCAGTCCCTTCCTTCGACGCATGAGCTACCTGCTCGACACGAATACCTGCATTGCAGCCATGCGCGGGCATGAATCAGTGTGCGCCCGGCTTGCCGCGCTAACACCGGACGATTGCGCAGTTTCGGTGGTTTCCTATTACGAGTTGCTGGCCGGGGTCGAGCGGTGCCGGAATCCCTCCGCCGAGCTCAAAAAAGTCGAGGCCTTTGTGGGGCCGCTGCGTGTTCTGCCCTTTGATATTCCCAGCGCGGCAATGTCCGCCCGGATCCGTTGGGAGCTTGAGAAAAAGGGAGAGATCATCGGTCCCTACGACCTGCTGCTTGCAGGGCAGGCGGCTGCATTGGACATCCCCCTGGTCACCCACAACCTTCGGGAGTTCCGGCGTGTCGCCGGTTTGCGCGTGGAAAGTTGGGAGTAAGCCGGTTGGAGGGTCCTGTCGAAACACAAACCACGGATCGTCAAAAAAAGAATTGCCCTCCGCCGGATTGACAGCGGTGGCAGTCGAAAAAGCGTTTGCCAGCCACGCGCAAACTCGATGAAAAACTCCCTTGACCTGTCTTTCCACTATGAGCACAGTTGATACATGACTGAGCAAATACGGCTTCGGATTGACAGCCAACTGGCAGGCGAGGCGGATGCGGTGTGCCGCGAGATTGGCATTACTCCGACGGCGGCCGTTTCGATGTTTTTTTCGCAGATGGTCAAATTGCGCGGCCTGCCATTCCGTCCGAGCGATTTTCCGGCGCTGGATGAATACGGCGTGACACTGGCCCAGGCGACCGGGGCGGAAGACTCCGCCTTGGCTGAGGTAGCGTCTTCGCGCAAAGCCGGCAGGCTGAAAGCCTTCGCCGGCAGGCTATGATCCGGATTCTCCTTTCGGAGCGGATCCAGAAAACGGCGGGCAAATTGCCGCCAGAAGTGCGGGCAAAAGCCTCGCGGGCCATTGCCGATGTGGCTGCCGCTTTTGGCGATCCACACCACCATCGCGGGCTGGGACTCCGAAAGCTGGCCGCGCGTTCCTACGAAATCCGCGTGCATCTCCATTGGCGCATCTTCTTTATTTACGATGGGAAAGCTCTGGTCGCCTACGATGTCATGTCCCACGACGATGTCGCCCGCTGGCTGCGCGGGCAGAGGAAGTGATTTCCAGCATGAACCCAGTGGCATGGAATTAGAGAAACCGGAAGCCCCCGCGTCTGCTCAAGGCGGCGAGCGCAGCGGCTGGAAGTGGGTTCGCTGGGCGGGATATGCTTCCGTGGGAGGATTTGCGATCCTCCTCGCCGCGCTGGCGCAGCCCGGATTGGCGGGCCGGGCAGATCCATTTTTTACAGTGCTTGCCGAGGAAGATCCTTTGGCTCCGTCCATTCAGAACAGGCAGCCTCTTCTGTTCCGCCTGCTCAAGGTAGAGGACGGAATTTCGACGCATGTCCTGGACATGGAGAGCAACGGCGATCTGCTCGGCTCCCCAACGATCGGGCTATTGATGGCAGCCAATGGGAGGTCCGCCGAAGTCATTTCGGGAAGGATGGATTTTTCGGATCCTTCCACCGGCGAGGTGACAGGAAAATACAAGATCCGGCAGGGGGCGATTCTTCGCGAGAACCGAAAGCTCGAGTTTGTCAAAAGGTCCTCGTCTTCGGGAATAGTTCCGACAAGGCCTCAAAAGGTCTCCATCAAAATTTCCAGCCGGATCGGCCCGGACCTGGCGGTGGTCGGGCAGTTTGCTGAGCAGGAGCCGCTGAGCCGCCTGCTCTGGGCTACGGCGACGTCCCGGCGGGGTGCGCCCGGCGTCGCGTGCGCCTGGGGTTGGCAGGAGAGGCCGTGGTCGGGGGAGCCGATGTCCAAGGCCGGCCTGCTGGGCCACATGTGGGGATTCGGTGCTGACGGGGCCCGATTTATTTATGCCCTGATCCTCTGTGCCGCGGGGGTCTGGCTTCTGGGTGGCTTGTTCTTATTGGGAGGCCCGCTCGACCGCTTGGGCGATGGCGGCTCACTGGCCGTTGGCGCAACCCTTCTTTTTCTGAGTATCAGCTCCGTACTCTGCCTGATCTTTCCTCCGTTTCATGCACCGGATGAACCAGACCACTTCCTGGCGTATGCCAGGCTGGTTTACCAACCTGGGTTGGCCGGGGATGCCAAGCGCCTCGCGGATGCCGGGCACTTCGAACGCATCAAATTCCGGACGGATGAAAAGTTTGCGGCATCCGATGTCGGCCGCCCGGACATGGTCAACTGGGCCCCTCATGTTGCGGCTCCCGATCCGAACCGCTCGCCGGTGGCGAAAATCATTTGGCTGCTCTCGGAAAACTTCCTGAGCGCAAGCCATGCGGGATTTGCCCTTCTTGGCCTGCGGCTGGTCACCGTGCTTTTTGTCGCCCTTTGCCTCGGGTTTGCGCTGGCGATCGCGGCCGTCGGCATCCGTCCTGACCGGCTATCGGTTTGGCTTGCGGCGCCAGCGATCCTGACTCCGGCGATCGCATTTTTTTCTATGGGTGTCTCGAACTACCCATTCCTCATCGGTGCATATATCATGCAGGCGGTTGGGGTCGGGCTCCTTTGGGCGCAGCCGATGGAACAGAATGCGAGCCGTCGCCTGCAGATCGTTGCGGGCGCGCTCGCTGGCTCGGGATTGATGCTTGGGATCTGCTCGTCCGATAACGGGGTCTTTGCCATCATGTTCTGGGCGGTTTTGATCCCCGCCTATTGGTTTCTTAGAGGCCTTCGGGCAAAGACGCTTGGCAGCGAATTCGGTTGCTGGCAGTCGTTCTTTTGCGCGTATTTTTCCTCCATGGCCGCAGCGTGGGTTGTGGTCGGTGCGCTCGCCGGGGCATACCATGTTTTGCCTGCTGTGATCACGACCCGCTTTCAAGACATCCTCTCGGCAACCCCGCTGGACGGTGTGGGTGTGCAGGCGCTCGTTTTTGCCGTGTACGCAATCCCTCTCGTCGGCCTATCCATCGCCCTTCTCTCGGTGGGTTGGAGGGTGAGGTCAGCGGCCTGGCTGCCCGCAGTAAGAAAAGGCGCAGCCTGGCTTCTGGTCCTTGGGGTTGCCGTCGTGCTTGTGGCCAAGGGTCCTTACGTCCCGGATTTCAACGGCGCCACGGTTTGGGAGTACATGGGAAAAGTCGTCTGCTCATTTTATGAAGGGTTTGGTCCGGGGAAATCCGACTGGCTGGTGTCACAATCCTTCTGGGGGATCTTTGGATGGCTGGATACCCCGATGCCGGCCATCCTGAATGATGCGGTGCGGTGGGTGGCAGGCGCGGGGCTTTTGGCGCTGGTGATCCTCTCCATCCGGAAATCTCCCTTTCCCTGCGGCAAGGGCTTTTTGTGGGCTAACGTCTTCGGCATTGCGGCGATGCTGGCGGCGATTTCTGTCGCATACTTCTATTCAAAATATGCGGTAAACGGTCGATACATTATCGCCCCGTACTTGCTGATCCTGACGGCCGCCTACGAGGGATATCGCCGGGTCGTGCTCCTGCGGTTTCCCGGCCAGGACGGGGCAGTGCTCTCCGCCGCCCTGATTTACCTCGCGGCAGGGGTCGTCCACTGTGTCGCGTGGACCAGCGTCCTTAACCGGTATTTTTAAACGGAGCTCGGATTTTGCCCGCGAATAAAATCAATGAACGCGAATAAAAAGTGGACGACAGGCCATCTTAAAAACTCAGAAGCCAAGACGCGGTCGTCTGCGAGCCGGCCGCTGGGCGCATCCGCCTTGAGGGGTCTTGGTTTCGCCTTCAGGCGGTGCTTCCTGGGCTTCCGCCCCACCCGCCAGCCGCCTGAAGGCGGAACTCCGAACCCGGAGGCCCTCCGCCTGACAGGCGTTCAACCCTCGGACCCGGGGCCGCTCTTTGTCCGGTGGCATCCGCGTATCGTGCTGGCCGTCATCCTGTCGGTTGTCCTGCTGAAGTTTTTTCTCATTGCGAACCAGGAGATCGTCACCGAGCCGCACGATGCGCTGAACTATGTCACCCAGGCCGACCGGCTGGGCGTCAACTTCGGCCTGGGAGCAACAGGATACACCGTCTGGCTGGCCGCCTGCAAGGCGCTGAGCGTTCCGCAGCGGATGGCGATCGAGCTGCTCTGGCTCGGCTCGGCAGCGTTCCTTTGTTATCAAATTTGTGATGGCAGGCGGCGGCCGTGGGCGATGCTGGCGCTCTTTACCGCTGCGGCATTTGCCCCTCAGACGTTCCACCTCTTCGACCGCGCTCTGACCGATGGCTACTACATCTGCCTGAGCGCGCTTGCGCTCGGCTTTTGCATTCGCTCGCTCCGCGGCAATGGCTTATCCGAACGCCTTCCCGCAGTGGTCGGGATGGGAGCGGTTTTCGGCCTGATGGCGATCACCCGGAACGAGGGGATTCTCCTCATGGCGTTTTTGGCCTGCTGGGCCATTTTGCTCGCGCTGATCGATTGGGGCCGCGGCGTGCGCCCGATGGGGAAAATGATCCCTGGCGTGGCCGGCGCGCTTCTGATCGCCGGGGCCTCGGCGGCCATCCTGCCCGGAACCATGATTCTTTACAACGGATGGCGGTACGGAGTTCCGACGCTCAGTTTCGTAGAGATCCCGAGCCACATGCGCCTGCTGAAGACGCTTGCCCGGATCGAAACCGGCGAGAGCAATCGCCGGTTTGTTCCGATCTCGCGCAAGGCGCGCGAGATGGCCTATGCCCAAAGCCCGACGCTCGCACGCTTTGCCCCCGAGGTGGAAAACCCGGAGACCAGCTTCCAGCAGGAAAGCCTGAAGGCGATCGGCGTGCCCGGCGAGATCGGGGCGGGTTGGATCTGGCATGTCTTTAACTCGGCGGCCGGCCCGCTCGGGGTCGCCGCCCCCAAAGATCTCGATGCCACCTACCGGCAGGCGATCCACGAAATCGAGGAGGGATTCCCCTCTGCCCCCCGCCGATTTGTCCCACATCCGTTTTTAGGTGGAGACGCCTCCGCCTGGATGCCGTATCTGGGCGACGGACTATCCCATGCCGTGCGATGTATTGGGAGTCCCTTGGAGCGGATGAAGAACGCCGGCTTGAGTCCTGCGGACACGAGCCTCTTCGATCGGGTCTGCCTCCGCCGGACCTCGCTGACGCAACAAACGGTCCATGTGCGGGGCTGGGTTTATTCAACGGACTCGAACCATCCTATTTCAAGCGTTTCCACTGCCATCGAGCCGACTCCTGACAACGGATTTCCTGTGAACCTTGCCCGCCCTGACCTTCGGGATCACATGGTCCGCGATGGTGTGATCCGCCCATCAAGCCCGGGATTCCATACATTTACATCGATCAAAAAAGAAGGGGATTGGTTCAAGTTGGCGTTTTTCTCCGGGTCCGAGTGGTCCGGAGAAATTGGTGATTTTGACTATAGAAAAATCTACAGGATTTCCGGAAAGCACGGCGAGATCGTCGTGGGGATTGACGCGATCGAGGCCGATGGGTTCCGCTCCGGGACTCCGCTTAGGGAATCTGTCAAAAGGGTGCTTCTAAAAATTGCATCGTCCCCGGCCGCCTGGATTGCGGGCCTGTTGATGGGCGTCGTCTCGTTGGCGATCCTCCTGATTTTTCGGAATCGCGAGCAAACGAACCTTTGGATTCTTCCGGCAGCCGTCCTGGCAATCTGGGCCCTTATCCGCCTCGGGTTTTATTCGCTGATCAGCGCGGCCGCGTGGGCGGCCGAGCCTCGCTACTTGCAGGGCACGGCGGTTTTCGGAATGGTGGCCGTCGCCACTCTGGTGCTGGGGGCGGTCGAATGTTTGGCACACATTGTGGTAAGGAGGAAATGAAGGTTCCGCCGGTGCTGCACGGAGAAAATTCGCGCTCTGGGTTAATGGCGAATTGACATTTGGCGGCTATTCCGCCATTTTGAGCCTCGAAATGGACTTTGTATCGCGGTTTTTCCATCCCGGCTCTGACCACTTTTTTTTGCTTGGGCCTCGCGGGACAGGAAAGACACTCTGGACGCAGCACCGGTTTCCGGATGCTCTCAGGATTGATTTGCTGGACCCTGCGGTGCATCGGGAGTTCGCGGCGCGTCCGGAGCGGTTGCGCGAAGTCATCGATGGTAATCCAGGTCGCCCACAGGTGGTGGTGGATGAAGTCCAGAAGGTCCCCGAGCTGCTGGAAATGGTGCATCTGCTGATCGAGCAGAAGACGGGACAGCAGTTTATTCTCACCGGATCCAGCGCGCGCAAGCTGCGCCAGCAGGGGGTAAATCTACTCGGTGGTCGCGCTGCGAATTATCATCTGCACCCCTACATGGCCGCTGAATTGGGTGGGCACTTTACCCTAGCAACCGCCCTGCAGCAGGGAATGCTACCCGTGGTCTGGGCCGCCAACGAGCCAAGGGCGGTGCTCAATGCCTACAACGGGCTCTACCTGCGGGAGGAAGTGCA
Organism: Terrimicrobiaceae bacterium; assembly: GCA_041749755.1. Lineage (GTDB taxonomy): Bacteria > Verrucomicrobiota > Verrucomicrobiia > Chthoniobacterales > Terrimicrobiaceae > QYQL01. The sequence continues at coordinate 6,860 of JBGTAT010000421.1, forward strand.
AATGGAAGGGCTGGTGCGGAACATCGGCTCGTTCGCCCGGTTTCTCGAGGCAATGAGCTTTTCCCACGGATCGGCTCTGAACCTGAGCAATGTATCGCGGGAGTGCCAGGTGAGCCGTAAGACGGTGGAAGGTTACGTGGAGATCTTGGAGGACCTGCTGCTTGGATTTCGTGTTCCGGTTTTTTCCCGACGGGCGAAACGAGCCATGGCCACGCATCCGAAGTTCTACTATTTCGATGCCGGAGTGTTCCGTGCAAATCGTCCTACAGGCCCGCTGGATGCTCCCGAGGAGATTGAGGGCGCGGCATTGGAGGGATTGGTTGCGCAGCACCTTTCCGCATGGTGCGATTACTCCACAGGCGATCACCGGCTCCATTTTTGGCTTACCCGCTCGCAGGTCGAAGTGGACTTTGTCGTTTACGGTGCGTCCGGGCTTTACGCGATCGAGGTAAAGAATACCGGGAAAATCCGTCCCGAAGATCTGCGGGCACTCGAAAGTTTTGGAGATGACTATCCGGAGAGCCAGCGATTCCTTCTGTATCGGGGGAAAGACCGACTGGTCCGCGACGGCATTCATTGCCTGCCGTGCGAAGAATTTCTCCGAGATCTCGTTCCCAGCAAGGAAATCGCGCCGTGAGTTTGGTTTCTTGGTTATTGAACTGTCGTCACATTTTGTTCTTTGAATCGTAAACTCCGCATCCCAGCAGCACTGCGTTGGTCCCTGCTTGGTCTTGTGGTCCTCAAGCTGGCGCTCATCTCTTCTGAGGAGATCCAGGCATTTCTTTTGCCGCACGATGACCTCTGGCAGATCCGGGCGGCTGAGCGGGCTTATTGGTTTGGAGATTACACCTGGGACACGCTCCTGCACCTCCCGGTTTATCCGCTGTTTGTCCAGCTGGTGAACGTGACCGGCCTTCCGCTGCGGATCGGGACGGAGCTCGTCTTTTGTCTGGCGGCGTGCTTGCTGGTTGTTGCTCTGTGGCGTCTCGGCACCGGAGTTTTTTGGGCGCTGGCGGCTGCGGTGGCAACGATCTTCCAGCCTGCCTCCTTCCCATTTCCAAACCGTGTCGGAGCGGAGGTTCTGCTCGCCGCCCTCCTGATGCTCGCGCTGGCAGGGAGCCTGACCTGGTGGAGCCGGAGGGCGGACAAACCCTGCTGGTGGCAAATCCTCGGGACGAGTCTTTGGTGGGCGCTGGCTTGGAACGTACGGAAGGAATCGATCCTCCTGCTCGGGGTCCTTGGTTGCTTTGGCCTGTGCATCCTTTTGGCCGATCGTCGCGACGGCCTTTGGATCGTCGCGAAGCGGATGTTTCTTGGCGTGGGCGCGCCGCTGGTTCTCTCCCTCGCGATGGCGTCGGCAATTGCTGCCGCTAACAACGCCCGGTGGGGCCTGTCGGCCACATCGATCCTGACGGCCCCCGGCTACAAGGCCGCCTACAAGGCGCTGCAGTCGATCCCTCCCGAGCGCCCGCTCCGCTTCATCAGCGTCCCGGTCGAAGTGCGGAACAAGGCGTATGAAGTCAGCCCGAGATTTGCCAGGCTCAGACCGTACTTTGACGGGGACATCGGGAAAAGTTGGGCAGGCATCTCGAAATCCTCGTTCACCGATCCGATCGGGATGACCGGCCTTGATGAGATGGAAATTGCCAACGGCTGGTTCTACTGGGCGCTTCACGATGCCGTGGTCGCCAGCGGGCACGGGAAAACCCCGGCTCAGGAAAATGAATATCTTCAAAAAGTTGCCGAGCAGATTAGGAAAGCCCAGAAGAACGGGCTCCTGGGATATCGCTGGGTGCCGGTTGCGATGCTCGAGCCGGATTGGCGGCTCTGGCTGCCGGGCCTTCCGGGCTCCCTGCGACTTGTGGCTGGCCTTCTGACCACGCCCACCGTGGTTCCCTGGATGGTTACGGACGACCCGGCGTCCGGGCCGGTTCGCGACCTCTTCGACCAGGTGGCAAATCGCAGGCCGTCCCTGACCCGTCCCGCTGAGGGAGAGGAGGGCGTTCCTGCACGGCCGGTCCCCTGGACAAAAACGGTGCAGTCCTGGTGGCAGGGGATTTACCTGACGGCCGCCGGCTGGGCGGCTTGGGCGCTGATCCTGATCATCCCTGCATGGGCATGGATGGTTTTTCGACGCGAACGATTGCCGGCGTATTCGGTGGCCGTCGTGATTTTTGCGTCGGTCTTAGTGGGAAGGATCGCATTTTTTGCCTTGTTGGATGCCACCGCATGGCAGGCCCAGCCGCGGTATCTGTACCCGATCATGCCGATTTACGGAGCTTTGCTTGTCCTGGCCGTAGCGACCGTGGTGCGGGCCGCCGGTGATTTATGGCTTTTCCTCCCCAACAAATTCCGTTTTATGAGCAGCCGTTCCTGACAAAGTTTTATGCGCAACGTCCAATATTTGATCCTGGGGGCCGGCCCGAGCGGGCTGACGATCGCCCATTCCCTCTTGAAACAAGGGGTCGCCCGGGATCAGGTTCTCGTGCTCGAGGCGAACGGGACAGCCGGTGGGCTCTGCCGCAGCGAGACCGTCGACGGCTCGCCGCTCGATATCGGAGGCGGCCACTTCCTCGACGTCCGCCGCAAGGAGGTCCTGGATTTTGTTTTTGAATTCATGCCCGGGGACGAGTGGGACACGTATGCCCGCGTCGCAAAAATCCGGCTGCGCGGCCAGGAGATCGACCATCCGCTCGAGGGAAACCTCTGGCAGTTTTCAAAAGCCGACCAAGTCGAATATTTGGAGTCGATCGCGCGGACCGGGAGCGTTGCCGGCGACCCGATGCCGGAGTCGTTTGAGGAGTGGGTTCGCTGGAAGCTCGGCGACCGGATTGCCGACGAATACATGCTCCCGTACAACCGGAAGATCTGGTCGATGGACCTCGATCGCCTGGGGACGTACTGGCTCTACAAGCTCCCGGACGTTTCGTTCCGCGACACCCTGCGGTCGTGCTTGGAGGGAAGGCCGTTCGGGGCGCTTCCCGCGCACGGGACGTTCCTGTATCCGAAAAAATTCGGCTACGGCGAGGTGTGGCGCCGGATGGGCGAGGCCCTCGGCGAATGCCTGCTGACCAGCACCCCGGTCTCCGGCATCGATGTCGAGCGCCGGATTGTGAACGGGGCCTTCCAGGCGGAGACGATCATCAGCACGATGCCCTGGACGCTCTGGCCTCGCGTGGCGGAGGTTCCCGATGATGTGGCCGCCCGCATCGGCGAGCTCGTCTCGATCCCGATCGATGTCGACTATTTTCCCGAAAACACGTCGGGCGACGCGCACTGGATCTACGAGCCCCGCGAGGACATCTCGTATCACCGGATCCTGCCTCGCCACAACTTTTGTCCGGGATCGCGCGGGTACTGGACCGAGACCAACGCCTCCCGCTCCGGTGCCGTCGCCCACTTCCGCCACCGGAACGAGTTCGCCTATCCGGTCAATACCCGAAGCAAGCCGGCTGCGGTGGAAACGATCCTTTCCTGGGCAAAGACGAAGGGAATCGTCGGCGCCGGCCGCTGGGGGAGATGGGAGCACATGAACTCGGACATCGCCGTCGCCGAGGCGCTGAAGCTGGCTTCAAACCTGCTTGCCCAGCGCGCGTCCTGAAAAGCAGGAGCCCTATGAAAATTTCTCTTTGTCTGGTCGTCTGGAACGAGCTCGGCGGCTGCCGGCTCGATGTCCCGAATATCCCGCGGGATGCCTTCCACGAAATTTACGCGGTCGACGGGGGGAGCACCGACGGGACGGTTGAGTATCTGGAAAGCCAGGGGATCCCCGTCCATGCCCAGACCAAGCGCGGCCTCAATGCCGCCTACCTGGATGCCAACCGGCTCTCGACCGGCGATGCGGTCGTCGTCTTTTTTCCGAAGGGAACGATCCCGGTCGAAGACCTTCTGAAATTCCGCCCGCTGCTCGAGGCCGGGAACGATCTGGTAATTGCCAGCCGGAAGATCAAGGGGGCACGAAACGAGGAGGACGAGCATCTGCTGCGGCCCCGCAAGTGGGCGGTGCTCGGACTGGCCCTGCTAGCCGCGCTGATCTGGAGGCGCGAGGGGTATTGGGTGCGCGATGTGCTTCACGGGGTGAAGGGGTGGAACCGCCGGGACTTCGATAAGATGCAGATCCTCGACCACGGCCTCTCGATCGACGTCGAGATGGTGATCCGCTCGTACAAGCTGCGCCTCCGGCGGTGCGAGTTCCCGACCCGCGAAATCATCCGCCCGCATGGCGAGTCGGGATTCAAGATGTGGCCGACCGGAAAAAAGCTCCTCGCCTACCTCTGGTTCGAGCTGCGCCGCAGGAACTGAGCTCCATCCGTGCAAGCCGCCGTCGTCATCCCGATCTACTCGCTGTCGCTTTCTGCCGACGAGCAGCGCTCGCTCGAGGTCGCGCGGAATACGCTTGCCGGGCACCCGCGGTTCTTCGTCGCGCCGGAGGGGCTGGAGATTCCCGATTCTTTCCTGCGCGGAGAGAAAACCATCCGGTTTCCCGGGAGGTTTTTCACCTACCCCCACGGGTACAACAGGCTCCTCATGACGAGGCGGTTTTTCCGGGCGTTTTCGAAGTTTTCGCACATCCTCATTTACCAGCTCGACTGCCTGGTCTTCCGGGATGAGCTGCTGGAATGGTGCGCGAAAGACCACGACTACATCGGCTCGCCCTGGTACGAAAACTACATTTACGACTACCAGAAGTCTCAGAAGTGGTGGGTGGGGAACGGGGGGTTCTCGCTCCGCCGGACCGCTCCAGCGCTCGACATCCTGAGCACCCGGGTCCGCCGCGGCTCCGCATTCCCGGTCCCGCCGGCCCACCTTCCCCAGCCATCCGGCATCGCCTGGTTTGCCACCAGCGCGCTCCGCAGGCTGAAATCCGCCCTCTCGCTCTGGACGGTCGAAGACGAGCTCGCCAACTACGGGGAAAGCGAGGACCGGTTCTGGTCGCTCGACGCCGGACGGTTTTCAGCGGGGTTCCGGGTTGCCCCCGTGCACGAGGCGATGCTCTTCAGCATCGAGCAATTTCCCGAAACATGCATCAGGCTCAACGGGGGGAAAATCCCATTCGGCTGCCATGCCTGGCCGAAGTACGACCGGGCGCTCTGGGAGAAGGCTGTCGAACATCGAACATCGAACATCGAACACTGAATATGAAATGCGCCATTGCCACGCTGATTGTCGGGGAGCGGTTCCTCAATCCGTTTAACTATTCGTTCCGGCCAGGGTGGGAGGATTATTGCCGGCGGCACGGGCTGGAGCTGGTTGTTCTGGATGAGCTACTCGACACGAGCGCGCGCGGGCTCGCGCGGTCGCCATCCTGGCAAAAATGCATCATCCACCAATCCCCCCGGCTCGCGGGATTTGACCGGATCGCATGGGTCGATGCCGACATCTTTATTTCTCCGAAGGCCCCGAACGTATTTGACCAGGTCCTGCCCGATAAATTCGGGGCGGTCGACGACCATGCGACGCCCTCGGCGGACGAGCACAAGATGGTGACCGAGCTGGCGTATGAAACGTGGGAGGCCGCCGGGATCCCGTTCTATCGCACGGAGGGAGCAAAAGATTGGTATCGGATCCGGAGCATCGATTGCGAATTCAGCCAGGTCGTGCAGGGCGGGATGTTCGTCTATTCGCCCAAGCTACACGGCCCGCTTCTGGAGCATGTCTATTCGACCTACGAAAACCTGGGCGATGATACCTTCAACCACGAGATGGCTCCCCTCTCGTACGAGATGATCCGGGCCGGCCATGTGCACTGGCTCTCACCAAAATTTAACATGATGTGGATCTGCTACGAGCTCCTCCACTACCCGTTCCTGACCCGCCCGGAGATGATCCCCGGACGGCTCCCGCTGGCCGTGAAGAAAAAGATTGTCGAGTACCTCCGCCAGCCGTGCGTAAGAACCGCGCTCCGGAACAACCACTTCCTCCACTTCTCCGGGGGCAGCAAATTTTTTAGATATCTCTGAGATGCCAGTCCCGAATGGTGCCAACTTAAGGAGGTTTTGGGATGCTGCCCCTACAGGGCAGGGCCGCATGGGAACCAAGACCCAGGGCGGCGCTGGCGCTTGCCCTGGGCTCTGGGATGAAGCCCCGTTGGGGCTTAAGTTAGCACCATTCGGGCCAGTCCCTCGCTGATCGCATGCCAAAGAACCGAATCACGTTCCAGTGGATCGATCCGTGCCCGGGCCAGCGCCTGCGGGATGCCCAGGCGCGGCTTAGCGAAAGCGTGTCCGGCTTAGAACTCGAGCCGTCGGTTTTTCCAGCCGGCCCGCAGATGGTCAAATTTGCGGACGTGCTCGGTTTTGCCCGCGAGCGCAGCGCCGGCCAAAGTTTTGTGTGGTGCAACTCCGATGTCACCCTCACGGCAGATCCTTTCGTGCTCGATGACGGGCAGACGGTCCGGGGGTTTCACCGCCGGGAGGTTCCCTCGGGCGAATTCTGCGGGGGCGTTGACATGTACCTGATCCCAAATGCGTTTTGGGATGGCGTCTTGTCCAAGGACCTTCCGGATCTTTGGTGCGGCGCAACCCATGTGGACTGGTGGCTCACACGCGCGGCGATCCTCAAGGGGCGCTACACCTCGCATTTTGGATTCATCGACCACCTTTCGCACCCCGAGTCCCCGGCCTCCAAAAAGCAGGCGGACCCGCTCTACCGGCACAACATCCGCGAGTACAACCGCTGGGCAAGGCGGAACGGCGCCGGGCGTGTCGAACAAGGAATCCGGTTTCCCGGGATCGGCGAGTCGGCATCACCAATCACCGACTATGTGAAGAGGGGCCTCCTGATTTCCCGATGAAAGCGGCCCTCCTCATCCTCCTGGCCATCGCGGCATCGTTGTTCCTCGCGGGAAAATACAACGGGCTCGTCCGGGTCAGGCGACGCCTGATCACCGAGGCCCTCATGCTCGATTTTCTGGTCCGCCGAACCCTGCACCTCCTGCCAGACCTCTCGCTGGATCGGCCGATCCGGCACGAGATCGAGCAGCTCGCGCTTGCGGGATCGGCCGACCCGCTCGCGCACGATGGGGCTGCCCGAATTCTCGCAGCGGCCGAGAGGCTTCGCGACCTCATGGAAGCCTCCGGCCGGGAGATCCCCCCCGAGCTCAGCGAACGCATCACCTTTTGCCGGAATGTCATTCCCGCGTATCAGGCACTTCCGGAACCTGATGATGTCAACGTCGTGATGAAGAACGGTTTCCCGGTTATCCCGCGTGGGCTGAAGCGCAAAAGGCGAGACACCGTTAAAGCCATTAAAGAAGATCGCGAGAGGCGTGCCGCTTCTATCAGCCTAAATTCCACAATTAGAAAACAGCAAAAAAGAAATTTACCATGAAGCAGCGGAAGAACAGGAAGTGGGGAACGGCTCCGAAAAATAAAGCCATCGCATTCACCTGTTGGGTGAAGTTGCCCCACTTGCTGTCTTGTTCATAAACAGCTCATCTTCATGCTTTTCATGATCTTCATGGTGAATCCAATTGCGGTTTTTAGGATCATGGGCCATGGATCTGCCTTGACGGGCGACCTGTCCTCCACGGTTTCCTCAAGCTTGGAGTTTTCAGGCAGATGCGCCGTGTATTGGCCTTCGACGACTCGGAAAAATAACCAAAAAATCATGGAAATCAAAAAATTCATGATATATTAAATTCTCATGATTTCTACGGTAACCACGAAGAATATGATATCCATACCCGTTGAGCTCGCTAAGAGCTACGGGATCAAGCCGGGGTTCACTTTTGACTGGAGCCCGGGCGAAAGCCCCGAACATATCTCTGTTCGGGTGATTCCTGACAGAAAAGCGCTCTCGCTTAGGCTCAAAGGCGCGGGGAAAAGACACTCACCCGATCGGGATGCGATTGCCGAGCTCCTTGTGGAGCGTGAAGAGGAATGAGATGCCTTTTAGATACCTCGGCGCTGCTCGCACATTACCGGGATGAGCGCGGGGCGGAACGGGTTCAAGAATTATTGGATGATTCCGAGGTGGAGATCCTCGTCGCCAGCCCCACTTTGACGGAGTTTTCCCGCCGCATGCTGGCACTGGGTGCAGTGCAAAGTGTGATTGAGAGCGCCTTAGGGGACTATGGGTTGCTTTTCCGCTCCGTGGTTTCCATTGACGAGAAGATCGCACATGCAGCATTCGGGATCTCCGTGGCCGCTGCGGAACGGCTCCCCCTCGTGGATTCGCTGATTGCAGCCGCCGCATCCTCCATGCGAGCCAAGCTGGTCCATCGAGATTCTCATTTCGCGAGCATCCCGGACCACCTGCTGGATCAGGAGACGCTGATGTGATGTCAGGTGAGCGACTCGCTGAACGCCCTCCGGGCTGGCTGCGGGGGCTTTTTCTGGTTTGACATGATGGCGGTTCGCGGTATCATTACATCATGATCAAGACGCAGATTCAGCTAGAGGAGTGGCAGTATCAGGCGGCCAAGAAAGCTGGTGCTGAGTTGGGGCGAAGTTTGTCGGACCTTGTTCGCGAAGGGGTCACGCTTGTTTTGAACAGGGTCTCTCAGCGGCCTTCGGTACCCCTCGAATCTTTGGCGGGAAAGTATGAACCGATTCCGCTGGACGACCTAAAACTCCATGACCGCGTCTGGGTGGAGACGATTCGATGAGGCAGGTTTTTGTAGATACGAGCGGGTTCTATGCATTTTTTGATCGCACGGATCGGTTTCACGAAAAAGCTGCCGAGGTGATTCTGCACGCTCGTCGTGAGGGGTGGCAGCTCTTCACGACGAGCTTCGTGGTGCATGAGACATGGGCTTTGATTCAGGCGCGATTGGGATGGGTCGCCGTGGAGGAGTGGTTGGGATCCTTCTTACCCCTCTGCGAAGTCATCTGGGTCGATGAGCGCGTTTATGAGCGGGGGGCGGCACGCGCTCGGCAGGCCAGGGAGCGTCGGCTGAGCCTCACGGACTGCATATCGTTCGAGGTGATGCTGGCTCGAGCGTGCCATGAGGCAATCGCTGATGACCGCCACTTTTTAGAATCAGGATTCCTCTTGCCTAGGACGTGACAAAGAGCCGGGCGTCTAGTGCGCCGTAACACCAAAACATTCGTACAACCGAAAGGAACATCGAACATTCAACATTGAACATCGAAGTTTTGGCACCCCGATGTTCAGTGTTCGATGTTCAGTATCCGGGCGCTGACTTGATTTCCGGCATGCCGGCGATTCAATGGAATTCGCGACTAAGGGATCCAAACATTTCGAAGGTACAACACGCTAGTAGGTAGCGGGGAGAGTTGACTAAATGGCAATTTAAAATACCATTTTACCATGACAGCAACCATCGACAAATTAGGACGCCTCGTCGTGCCTAAATCTTTGAGGGACGCGTGGAATCTTTCTCCCGGAACTGTCTTGGAGATCGAGTCGGACTCGGAGGGTTTGCACTTTCGTCTTCCCGAGCAGGGATCCGCGCTGGTGAGGAAAGAAGGGTTTCTTGTCCATCACGGACGGGAGGCCGTTGATCTAAATATTGTGGATTTCCTACGCAAGGAGCGGGACGGGCGCGGAAGGATCGGCGGATGAAGGTAGGCTTTGACACGTCGGTTCTGGTGACGGCGCTGGTTGATCAGTTGCCCCATCACGAGGCCGCGTTTGGATGCTTGGCGGCAGCATGCGGCAGTGGGGAGGAAGCGGTGGTTTCAACGCATGCGCTGGCAGAATGTTATGCAACCCTCACGGCGCTGCCCCTGAGGCGGCGGATATCGCCCGGAGAAGCCCGCCTTCTGATTTCCGAAGGTTTAGAAAACAGGTTGAACGTGGTGACCCTCGACCAAGGGCTTTACGTGCGTGCGATGGATCGCGTGGCACTGAGGGGCCTGGCAAGCGGGGTGATCTACGATGCCCTGCACCTGCTTTGCGCCGAGTCGGCGGGGTGCGCCAGGATTTATACGTTCAACCTGACTCATTTTCTGAGGCTGGATCCGCAGGGCATCCAGGTGATGTCGCCATGAACCTGTGAAAAAATCTTTAATCATCGGGGGCGCCGGATTTATCGGGCGGCATGTGACCCGGCTTCTTTGCGAGGCCGGCCGGGAGGTGACCGTGCTCGGTCGCCGCGCGGTTGCTGACCTGCCGGCGGGATGCCGCTACGTGAGCGGGGATTACTGCGACCGGGGTGTGCTGCGCGGGCTGCTGTCCGACGGCTGCGAGGTGATCGACCTCGCTTACTCGACGGTTCCGAAGACGAGTTTCGAAGATCCGGTTTTTGATCTTGTTTCGAACCTTCCTGCGAGCGTGGGGCTTTTCCAGGAGGCCTTGTCCGCGGCGGCGAGCCGGGTGGTGATCGTCTCATCTGGCGGCACGGTTTACGGGCCGGCCCGCGCGCTGCCGATCCGCGAGGACCATCCGACGTTACCGGTGAGCCCATATGGGATCACGAAGCTGGCGACCGACAGCTACGCGATGATGTTTCATCGCACGGCCGGGCTGCCGGTGGTTG
>JBGTAT010000422.1:0-5586 GCA_041749755.1 Terrimicrobiaceae bacterium
GCTGGCCGGTGGCGGCGTCGCAGACGAGGAGGACCTCCTGCGGCTGGAGGAGGTCGCGCAGGCGGCGGAGCTCCTCGACCAGGGGGCCATCGATTTCCTGGCGTCCGGCGGTATCAAAAATCTGGACGTTGCCGCCGGCCGTCTCGCACCAGGCCAGGGCTTTTTTTGTCGAGCGGAGGACGTCGGTTTCGCCGGGATCCGGGCGGAAGACCGGGACATCGACCTGGGCGCCGAGGACGGCGAGCTGCTCGATGGCGGCTGGGCGGTAGAGGTCGGAGGCGATGAGGAGCGGGGATTTCCCCTGGGACTTCAACCAGCGGGCGAGCTTCGCCGAGGAGGTCGTCTTGCCGGCGCCGTTGAGGCCGACGACCAGGATCCGGGCCGGCTTGTTGAGGTCGAGCGGGGCGGAGTCGCCGCCCAGCAGCGCGCAGAGTTCCTCATGGAAAATTTTGACGATCTGCTGGCCGGGGGTGATGCTGCGGAGGACCTCCTCGCCGAGCGCCTTTTCTTTGACCCGGGCGATGAAGTCCTTGGCAACCTGGTAGTGGACATCGGCATCCAGCAGGGCCATGCGCACCTCGCGCATTGCATCGCTGACGTTTGTCTCGCTGATCTTCCCATGGCCGCGGAGATCCTTAAAAACGTCCTGGAGTTTGTCGGAGAGGCTGCTGAACATTGGGGCACGAATCTAGGCGGGTTCCGCCGGATGAAAAGGGCTTTTTGTCCGCCGATCAACTGGCGCGCTTGACCTTGCGGTTCGGCTTCGTGAGGACGTCGATCTTTTTGAGGACCTCGACGCGGACCGGGACCACGCCGGCTTTGATCATCTCGATTTTCTCGGCCGAGGCCTTGCTAAGGTCGATGATACGGCCGCGGATGTAGGGGCCTCGGTCGTTGATGCGGACGATCACGCTCTTCCCGTTTTTCAGGTTCACGACGCGGACGACCGAGTGCATCGGGAGGGATTTGTGGGCGGCGGTCATTTTGCGCGGGTTGAAGCGTTCGCCGCTGGCGGTGGGCTGAGGCTCCCAGTAGTAGGAGGCTTTGCCGTGGAGAATATTGACCGGCTTGGGGTGGTAGATCGAGGGGAGCTGCTCGGTGTCACCGGCAAGGGGCGATGGGGCCGGGTCGGTGATGAGCTGGTGCGGGGTCGCACAGCCGGTCAGGAGGACGGCTGCTGCCAGGAGGGGAATAACGCGAAATGATGGCATCGTCAGAAATCCTGACTACCGTCACCGGCCGGGGAGGGAAAGAAAAACATCCGCCCGGGTCGCGCGGCGGCCGATTCAAACTGCAAACGCAACCGACAATTTTTTGGCCAACCCCGCATAAAAACCATGTAGGACACGAAGCACATGAAGGAAAGACAAAGAGCGCCAATTGCTCCCGCTCCTTCATGCCCATCATGTTCTTCATGGTAAAGTTATCTGTCGTTTCGTAAATTGCCCGTGGGGTCGCGCGGCGGCCGGGCGAGTCGGTGGTTGTCGCGGGGAAAATTTTTTGTGATGCTGGGCATTGAGATGAAAACATCGACCCTCCTCGGACAAGAAACGCACCTCCTCAAATCCCGGAATGTTGACGCCGGCGTTACCTCGACCGGCGGCCACCTCTGGCCGGCGAAGTTCCTTGTGGGAAAAAACTGGGTCGAACCACTCTCGGCCGCGCCGTGGGCGACGGAGCCTTCGGCGCGCAAGCTGCCAAATATCCTCAAGGTCCTCCGCGGCGATTTTTTCTGCCTGCCATTTGGGGGAAATGGAACCGTGCATGCGGGAGAAAAGCATCCCGTCCACGGGGAAACCGCAACCCGGAAGTGGACATGCGAGCGGGATTCGACGCCGACCTGCCTCCACCTTTCGCTCAAGACGAAGGTGCGCAGCGGCCGGGTGGACAAGTTTGTATCGGTCGTTGACGGGCATCCGGCGATCTACCAGCGGCATGTGGTCTCCGGAATGTCCGGGAGGATCCCGCTCGGCCACCACGCGATGCTCCACCTGCCAGAGGCCGGCAGCGCCCGGATCAGCACGAGCGCGATCCGGTATGGCCAGGTGTTCCCCGGGCCATTTGAGAACCCGGCCGGGGGCGGGTATTCGTGCCTGAAGCAAGGGGCCACGTTTTCGTCGATCAAGCGGGTCCCCCGGGCCGATGGCTGCCAGGCCGACCTCTCGGAGTATCCCGCCCGTGAGGGGTTCGAGGACCTTGTGATGCTCGTTGCCGACGAGTCGCTGCCCTTTGCCTGGACGGCAGCCGTCGTCGCGGATGGCGGGTGGGTCTGGTTTTCGCTCAAAGATCCGCGCGTCCTTCGATCGACGGTTTTTTGGATGTCGAACGGCGGACGCCATTACGCGCCGTGGAGCGGACGTCACCGCGGGGTCATCGGGCTGGAGGAGGTCACTTCGAATTTCCATTATGGCCATGCGGAATCGGTCCGTGCGAACCCGCTGAGCCGGGCCGGAATCCCAACATGCGTGGAGCTCGATCCCGCGCGCCCGCTGGAGGTAAAAACGATCATGGCCGTCGCTGCGGTCCCGAAAGGGTTCGACGAAGTCCATGATATCCGCGCGGCGCGAGGCGGCGTCGAGCTGTGCGCCCGCTCCGGCAAAACCGTCCGCGTCCGCATCAACCTCTCATTTCTCAACCCCTGACTTACCCATGGAACCGATCATCACCTACAACGTCATCCCGAAGCTTCCGTCGTCGCTCGAACCGCTGCGCGAGATGGTTTATAACCTGTGGTGGACGTGGGAGCCGTCCGCCCGGCGGCTGTTCCGGTTTTTGGACATCCCGCTGTGGGATGCGACGAACCACAACCCGCTCCGCATGCTCCAGACGTGCCGGCAGGCCCGGCTGACCGAGGTTGCCGAGGACGAGCATTTTCTCAAGGACATGAACGAGGTCTACGGACGGTTCCGGGCGTACCTCGAGCGCAAGGATACCTATGGGAAACGGCGGAACGAATCGAGCCCGCTCCAGAATCCGATCGCCTACTTTTCTGCGGAGTACGGGTTCCACGAATCGTTTCCCAACTATTCCGGCGGCCTCGGAATCCTTTCCGGCGACCACTGCAAGTCGGCGTCCGACCTGGACCTTCCGTTTGTTGCGGTCGGCCTGCTCTATCGCGACGGGTACTTTAAGCAGCAGATCAACAAGGACGGCTGGCAGGAGGCGGTGAAGCTGAACCAGAACTTCCACCACCTGCCCGTCCAGGAGGTCAAGCTCGACGGGGTGCCGCTGAAGGTGACCGTGCTTCTCGCCGGGCACGAGGTGCACGCGAAGGTGTGGCGACTGGCGGTCGGTCGGATCAGCCTGTACCTGCTCGACACGGCGCTGCCGGAAAACGCGCCGGCCGATCAGGCGATCACCGCGCAGCTCTACGGCGGCGACCAGGAATTCCGCCTGCGCCAGGAGATCGTGCTCGGTATGGGAGGGTTCCGGGCGTTGCGCGCGATGGGGATCGCCCCGCAGGTCTTCCACATGAACGAGGGGCACTCGGCATTTCTGGGGCTGGAGCGGGTTCGCGAATACGTGCGACAGGAGGGGCTCGACTTCAGCTCGGCACTCCAGGTCGTCGCCTCCTCGAGCATCTTCACCACCCACACCCCGGTGCCGGCCGGAAATGACGCGTTCACCCGCGAGCACATGACAAAATATTTTGCGGAATTTCCCGGCCACGTCGGGATCCCGTTCGAACAATTTTTTGCGCTCGGGCAGGCGACCGTCGAGCCGGAGAACACGTTCAGCATGACGATCCTGGCGCTGCGCACGAGCCGGTTTGCAAACGGGGTGAGCCGGCTCCACGGCGAGGTGAGCCGCGGGCTTTGGAAAAACGTCTGGAAGGATGTTCCGGGGAACGAGGTGCCGATCACGAGCATCACGAACGGCGTGCACATCAAGACGTGGGCGGCCGGCGAGTTCCACGACCTCTACGCCAAGTACCTCGGGGCCGACTGGGAAGACCAGCTTTCGAACCGGGATTTTTGGCGTGGCGTGATCGACATTCCCGACGACGTGCTCTGGAACCTGCACCAGCTCCTCAAGCAGCGCTCGATCGAGTTTTTGCGCGAGCGGCTGCACCGGCAGCGCCAGCGGAACGGGGAGCCGCCCGAGCAGGTCCGCCATGCGAACCGCCTCCTGAACGCCGAGGTGCTCACGGTCGGATTTGCCCGGCGCTTCGCGACCTACAAGCGTGGCACGCTCCTCTTCCGCGATCTCGAGCGCCTCACCAAGCTGGTCACGAACGCTGAGAGGCCGGTCCAGTTTGTCTTTGCCGGGAAATCCCACCCCGCCGATGAGGGCGGCAAGAAGCTCATCCAGGAGGTTTACAAGATGTCCCGCGACCCGAGGTTTGAGGGGCGCATTGTGTTTGTGGAGGACTACGACACGAACGTGGGCCGCCGCCTTTACCAAGGAGTTGATCTCTGGCTCAACAACCCGCTGCGCCCGCTCGAGGCGAGCGGCACGAGCGGGATGAAGCTCCCTCCCAATGGAGGCCTGAACCTGAGCGTGCTCGATGGCTGGTGGCTCGAGAGCTGGAACGGCAAGAACGGCTGGGCGATCGGAGCGGAAATCACAGAGGGATCGGAGGCCCTCCAGGACGACGTCGATATCCACAGCCTCTTCCAGGTGCTGGAAAACCAGATCATCCCGCTCTACTACGCGAAGCCCGACGGCGTGCTGCCGCTCGCCTGGATCCAGCTCATGCGCGAATCGATCCGCACGGTCGTCCCGGTCTTTAACACCCACCGCATGGTGTCCGAGTACAACGAGCGCCTGTACGAGCCTGCGGCGGCAGCCTTTACCGCGCTCAGCGCAAACCACTGTGCCAACGCCGTCGCGCTCAGCGAATGGAAGGCGGCGATCCGCTCGCAGTGGCCGCAGATCCGAATCCAGAACTACGAGATCAGCTACGAGATCCCGGACGGCCACGTTGCGCGCGAGGTGTTTTTTGTTGGCGAGCAGATGCGCGTTACGGCGCACGTGCACCTCGGGCCGGTGAAGCCGCAGAACGTGCGCGTGCAGGCGTATTACGGGCCGGTCGAAAACAGCGCCATCACGTCCGCCTCGTTTGCCGACCTCGCTCTCGAGCGCCACGTCGATGATGGGAACTACGTCTTCGCCGGCCTGATCCCGGCGTCCGAGAGCGGGAGCTACGGGCTGAACGTGCGGGTGATCCCGACCCACCCGCACCTCACGCAGGCCCACGAGCTGCGGCTGATCACCTGGGCGAGATGATCTCGCTCTCGACCAGCTGGAACGCCGCGCGCCACAAGAGCGGGCTCGCGATGATCGAGGAGATCCTCGCGCTCGGGTTCCGCAGGATCGAGCTCGGACACGGGCTCCGCTCGACCCTCTTTGAGGGCGTGCTTGAAGCAAAAAAAAAGCACTCCTTTGAAGTTTCGAGCGTCCACAATTTTCTACCGTCCCCGGTCGAGGTTCTGGCCGACAACCCGGACTGCTACGAGTTCACGTCCCACCGTCCGTCCGACCGGGACCGGGCGCTGCGCCTGACGCGCACGACGATCGACTGGGCGGCTCGGCTGGGGGCTCCGTTTGTCGTGGTCCACTGCGGCCGGATTCGCTCGCTGGATC
>JBGTAT010000423.1:0-8494 GCA_041749755.1 Terrimicrobiaceae bacterium
TACGGCCGTCGGCGGCGCCCGGCGCGCAGACGACGTCGATCGCGTTGAGCTCGAGCTCGGATTTCAGAAGCAGGGCCGCGCGGCCCTCGGCGCTCGCGATTTCCAGATCGTCCTCGATCAGGAGGACGCGGTGGCGGAGGATTTTGGAACGACGTTCGATCATAGGAGGTGTTTTTTTTGTTATCCCTGCGGCTTCTGCTGCAGGATGCGGCCATGCGGGGCGGGTGCGGGGGTTGCAGACGGCTGGGCGGCTGGAAGGGACGGCATTTTTCCGCGGTGGAAGCGGAGGTGGTAGGTTGGGTCCGGGCTGGAGCGCGGCCAGAAGTCGTGCCCGATGAGGAGCCCGGCGGCGAAGACGGCGAAGACGAGGAGGATGGCGCGCATGGTGTCAGGCGGGTTTTTCCGGGGAGGGCTTTTTGTGGGTGACCTGGTTGATCGTGTAGCAGACCGCGCTGAGGAGGAGCGTCATCGCGAGCCACACGACCTGGCTCGGATCCGAGCCGAGGACGGCCCAGAGGCAGTAGGCGATAGTGATGCCGATCATGACGCCCAGGCCGATGCCGACGCGCTTGGCAATCCAGACAAGTGCGGCGGCGACGTAGATGTAGGCGACGAGGGTCATGAGCACCGCGATCGACGAGATGACGCCGAATTCCTTCGAGGCGCTTGGCGAGATCGTGAGCAGCTGGGCTGCCGTCATCAGCACCCCGGTAATGATGAGCCCCTTGACCGGCACGTCGTGCTGATTGGAGTCGGCAAAGATTTTCGGGAAGAGCCCGTCGGCCGCGGCGGCCTTGGCGGTTTGGGCGGTGGCGAGGACCCATCCGCCGAGCGAGCCGAGGCATCCGGCCGCGGCGCAGATCGAGACGATCGCGCCCCCGGTTTCTCCGAGCGCGAGGCGCGCGCAATCGGCAAACGGAGCGGCAGATTTTTGGAGGACATCGTTCGGGATCGCGCCCATGATCGCCGTGCACGAGATGACGTACGTGACGGCGGCGAGAAGGACGCCCCCGATCGTCGCGATCGGTACATTTTTTTTCGGGTTATCGACGACTCCGGCAGCGACCGAGGCAGTCTCGACGCCGATGAACGACCAGAGGGTGACGTTGAGGACGCCCTGGATCGCGCCGAACGTATCCTTGCCGCTGACGTTCCAGGCCGCCATGTACGTGGCCGGGCTGAACTTGAACCAACCGACGATCGCCACCCCGATGATCGCGACGAGCGCCAGGACCGTGGTGACCGACTGAACGTTCGTGGTCAGCTTCGGGCCGAGGATGTTGATAAACGTAAATAGCCAGATCATCGCGATGCAGGCGGCGGCCAGCACGGCGGGTTCCTTGAGGATCGGAAAAAAGAAGCTGAGGTAGCCGACCCCGACGACCGCGAGCGCGACGTTCCCGATCCATCCGGCGAGCCAGTAAAGAAGGTTCGTCTGGTAGCCGATGAACGGCCCGAATGCACGCCGCGCGTACGCGTACGACCCGCCCGCGCTGTCGTCGATCGACGCCATCTTGGCATAGACCATCGCCAGGCAGATCGCCCCGGTGATCGTGACCGCCCACCCGAAAATCGCGATCCCTCCGGTGGCGGCCAGGTTGGCCGGGAGCATAAATACTCCGGAGCCCATGATATTGCCGGCGACCATCAGGGTCGCCGGGATGACGCCGACTTTGTGCGAGGGAGAGGACATAGGGTTTTTTTAGCCGCAGATTAACGCAGATTTTCGCAGATTATTCTTGGGAGCGGACGAGCCGCTTGTTGCTTCATTTCACGCACCAGAAGTTGTATTTTCCATCTTCGACAACGGCTCCCTCGACGATTTTTTCGAAGCCGGGGAATTCGCGCCCCCAGTTTTCCATGGCGTGGAGGAATGCGAGCCAGGGTCCGTCGGCGGGGCCGATATTTTCGCCCGGCATGAGGATCGGGATGCCGGGCGGGTACGGGATCGCTCCGACGGCGATCTTGCGTCCGACCATTTTTTCGAGCGGGAGGAGCTCGACGTCGCCGGACATGAGCCTGGCATTGGCGGCCCGCGGGGTGAGGACCGGTGCGGGCAGGTTGCCGAACGCTGCCGCCTGGGCCTTGTCCATTGCGCTGGTCTTCATGCGCTCGAACATCTCGTTGCAGAGGTCGCGCAGGCCGAGCACCCCGTACCGGGCCGGGGCCAGCTTCACGAGGTCGGGAAGGGTGGATTCGAGCGTCTCGTTGGCGTCGTAGGCATCCTTGAAATTGAGCAGGGTGTTGATGAGCGTCCCCCATTTCCCCTTGGTGATTCCGACCGAGAACAGGCAGAGGACCATGAAGTCGGTCGTGCGCGATGGGACGATCCCGCGGCGCGCAAGGTAGCTGCTCAGGACGGCGGCCGGAATGCCGTGCGCCTCGAGCTCGCCATCCTCACCCATGCCCGGGCAGACGATCCCGGCCTTGATCGGATCGAGCATGCACCAGCCATCCGGGATCCCGTCGAAGCCATGCCATTTGTCGCCGGGGTGGAGGATCCAGCAGTTTGGGTCGGTTGCGAGGAGCCCGGGGTCGGCCTCGGCAAACGGCACGTTTTCTCCGGTCGAGGGGTCGCGGACCTCGGGCGCGTTCCAGGGCTGGAAAAACCATTCCTTGCGGACGGCGAATTCGCGGTGCGCGCGGGCGAGGGCCTGGCGGAAATCGATCGCCTCGTCGAGGACCTCCCGGGTGAGCGCCTCCCCATGCCCGCGGTCCATCATCGCCGCGCCGATCTCGTTCGAGGCGATGATCGCGTAGAGCGGGGACGTGCTCGCCTGCGCCATATATGCCTCGTTGAACCGGCTGTGGACGATCGGGCGCCGCCCGTTGCGCACGTGGATGTACGAGGCCTGCGAAAGCGCGGCGAGAAGTTTGTGCGTCGAGTGGGTTGCGAAGACGGTCGGCCCGTCGGCAGGATGGTCCTTCGGGTTTCCGCGCATCGCGTGCCGGTTGCGGTAGAGCGGGTTGAACCGCGCGTACGCGTACCAGGCCTCGTCGAAATGGATGGTGTCCACGCTCTGCGCAAGGAGATCCTGGACGTCCGCCGCGTGATAGCACATCCCGTCGTACGTGCAGTTCGTCACCACCGCATAGGCCGGACGCCCGTCGGCGGCTAGGCCGCGGAGCGGGTGCGACGCGATTTTTTTTGCGATCGCCTCCGGAGAAAATTCTTCCGGCGGGATCGGTCCGATGATGCCGAACCGGTTCCGGGTGGGGGAGAGGAAGACCGGGATGGCGCCGCTGATGACGAGGCCCTGCTCGATCGACTTGTGGCAGTTCCGGTCGCAGACGGCGATCTGGTTGTCGCTAAGGACGGCCGAGAGGATCGTGCGGTTCGAGCCAGAGGTGCCGTTGAGCACCGAGTAGCTGAGGTGGGAGCCGAAGACGCGTGCCGCGTATTTTTCGGCCTCCCCGATCGCTCCCTCGTGGTCGAGCAGCGATCCCATCTCGGTGCGCTCGATCCCGGTATCCGTGCGGAAAAGGTTTTCGCCGAAGTAGTCAAAGAAGATCCGTCCCTCTGGAGTCTTGGTAAATGCGACCCCTCCCTGATGGCCCGGCGCGGCCCAGGAATGCTCGCGGGTCGCCGTGTAGGCGAGGAGCGCCTTGGTAAACGGGGGGAGCAGGTTTTCGAGATACCTTGCCATCGCGGCCAGCGCGCGCCCGGCGACAAACGGGGCGGTATCCTCGAGCATCCAGACAAATTCGTTTGCCAGCTCCATGACCTCGACGCCCGGCGAGTGCGAGCGCGCCCGGTCGGCCATGAGGAAGACCGGGACCTCGCGGCGGCGGGAGCGGATCGTGCGGAGGAGGTCCTCGGCCGCCTCGTGCGACGGCGCGTCGTCGGCCCCGATCGTCCAATCCACAAAGATGCACGAGACCGAGGCATCCGAGAGCACGACCGCCTCGCCATCCTCGATTGTCGTCGCCTCAACCACATCGACCGATCGGGCTGTGAACTCGTCGGCCAGCTCGCGCACGGCGCGGCCCCCGGCCGTATGCGGGCAGGCCAGCTTGTCATCGACGAGGAGCACGCGGCGCCTCAGGAGGGAGTTGGTGCGTTCGATCATGGGAGGGGCTCTGCGGCGGGGTTAAAAGTTGCAGCCAAACTGGGCGCCGATCACGAGCGCGTTCGGGGTTGTCCCGACCCCGTTCGGCTGGATGATGTACTGGATGTCCGGCTGGATGAAGACGTTCGGGGTGAGGTTGATGATGTAGCTGATGTCGACGACGGTCTCCGCGGTCGGCCGGGGGCTGCCCGAGTCCGCCAGCGAATCGGCGTACGTCGTGCTGAAGGCCCCGGTCATCCATGTGCACAAAAGCTGGTCCTGATCGCGTCCGGGGATGAGTCCCTGCCAGACGGTTCCGCCGAATGCCATCACCGGCATCTGGGCGACCTGGTACTGCGGCGAGTACGTGACCCCGCCCCACAGCGCGAGGTTGTGGTTCGGGTTTTTTGCGCTCTGCCAGACCGTCTGCTGGGCGATGAGGTAAAACCCGAAGGTGTTCTGCTCGACCGGGCCGCCCGCGTACGCGCTGAATGGAAACGTCGAAAGGTAGCTGCCAAACTTGTAGATCCCCGCGAGCCCGGGCTCGGCAGCGACCGGCTTTTTTCCATCCGGCTCTGCCGGCCGCCCGCCAAGCGTCGGGGTCCATCCGGTTTCCGCAAACATCAGAAGCCCGTCGTTCGACCGCATCGAGAAGTCGAGCCCATGGTAGGCGACTTTGCCGAGCCGGTTCGTCGCCTGGAAGACGCCGCCCGCCGCGTAGGTGACCGGGGTCGGGTTGATCTTGAGCGTCGCGCCCCATGTCGCATTCGGAGAGCTCGTGAAAGCCGAGTTCAGGAACAGGCTCGTCGGGTTCCCGTCGATCCCCCCGCTCACCTGGAGCCCGAACGCCGGCAGCACGCAGAACTGGTCGGCAGCTACCATCCGGCCGATCCGGAACTCCACGACGTCGTCAAAAAGTTTTTGTGCGTAGAAGAGCTCATAAAACATCCCGGTTGGCGTGACGTAAGACTCGGCGGTGTCGAAGACGTTGCCGATCTGTGTCGAGAGGTTGCGGCCGCTGTTGGCGGATCCGGAAACCTTGAACGAAGCGCCCTTCCAGCCAGCCAGCTTCTCCATGTCAAACGTAGCCCCGAAGAGCATCTCATGGGCGTAGGCGACCTCCTGGCTCTGCCCGCCGACCGGGTTGCCCTGAAAAATCCCCCAGTAATTAAAAAATGGAGTAACCCCGTGGTTGCCGGCCTTCGTGAACTCCCCCTCCAGCCAGTTCGGAAACCAGAAGAAGTCGAGGGATTCGCCCGCGCGTTTTGGTTGTTCCTGCTGGTCGCCAGCCCGGGCGTCACCCACACTGCACGCCGCTGCCAGGAGAAAAAAAGCAACCGCGCGGAAGGTGCCGTGCATAAGGTTTTCTTATAGCCCGGCCTTCGGTGAGGCAAGAGAAAATTTGTCACAACTGGGCACAAGACCCCATGGTGGCCATATTTGGCCCGGCGTAGAAAGGCGGTGGCGAATCAATCGCCAACCAACAAAACCTAATAATAAAATGAAACCGATCCTATCCGCCCTTATCGCCATCGCCTCCCTCGTCGGAGTCGCCCAAGCTCAAACGAAACCCGGGGACATCGTTGTCGTCGCCTCCGGCGCAGACAACCTCAAGACCCTGGTGGCTGCCGTGAAGGCCGCTGACTTGGTCGATACCCTCAAGGGAACCGGCCCATTCACGGTCTTCGCACCGACAGACGAAGCCTTCGCAAAGCTTCCGAAAGGAACTTTGGACAACCTTCTCAAGCCGGAAAACAAAGAGAAGCTCGTCGCCCTGCTCACCTACCATGTCGTGCCCGGCAAGGTGATGGCCGCCGACGTGAAAACCGGCGAGGTCAAATCCGTCAACGGCGAGGAACTTGATATCAAGGTCGCCGGCGGCGCTGTTACCGTGGACAAAGCCAAGGTCAGCAAAACCGACATCGCCGCCAGCAACGGGGTGATCCACGTCGTGGACACCGTCCTGATGCCCTGAGCTCAACTCTCCCTAATGGCTGAGGCTGACGGCGCATCGCGCCGTCAGCCTTTGTCCGTTATCAGGGGTGGGCTCCTCCGCACAACCCTTCGCGCGCTTTGCGCCGTTTGCGTTTGGCAATCCGATACGCAAACCCGTTGGGGATCACAGCCTCACTTGAGGCCGGCCTTCAGCGGGTGGGACCAGTTTAATGAAGCAAATCGGGCAAAATCGCCATCGGTCGAGATCCAGTGGCAGGCGTGCTCGATAGCCAGCGCTGCGTGCCAGGCATCTGCGACCAATTTCCCGGTCGCGGGAATCGATCGGCAAAGCTCGGAGAAAATCATCCAGTTGCGCTCCCCGGGACGCAAAATCACCGCCTGTGGGCAGGCGCGAAGTGCTCCGCAGAAATCAAGAGCCATGGCTGTTGGCGTGGGCTGCTTGAACAGCCGCGGATTTGTCACAATGCGAACAAACCCGCTCAGCACGGCCTCAGACAGTCCAAACGCGGAATCTCCCCCGGCAAGGTTTCGCACAAATGCCGCATAATCTGCATGGTGCAAAGACTCTTCCCGATGTGCGTAAACCAGAACATTGACGTCGCAGAGTTTCATTTCGACGGATCACCATAAACGTGCCGGTCTTCTCCGGCGATGATCTCATTCGTTCGATCCAGATCGATGCCCGCAAAAGAGCCAGCTCCACAAAAAGTGATCAGCTTAAAAGGCGTGTTATCCGGGGAAGATCTCGATTCAAGCGCCCGTCGGCCGGCATCCGCCAAAAACGCGCTGAAGCTCTTGCCATCCTGCCGCGCTTGATTGCGCAGACGTTCCCCAAGTTCGTCGTCGAGTATGATCGTAGTCCGCATGTTGCATATAGTATGATCTTATAGATGAATGTCAAGGTGACCTGAATGGATTGCTGCGTTGCCGCGCAATCCGATAAGTGGGCACTGACGGAGCAGAGCCCTCCATTGGGAACGAGCGCGCCAGCGTTGGAGGGACGACCTCCGTGTCGTCCGACTTTGTCTGCCCCGCAAGCCGAAGTGGGCACTGACAGAGCAGAGCCCTCCAATGGGAACGAACGCGCCAGCGTGGAGGGACGACCTTTCGCTGCCGCCATGGTCACAAAAACCACCGAAGGTTTAGCCGCAGATTTGGGAAAACACCAGGGGCGAGGGGCTCTGCCGCTGACGAGACCGGACCATGCATCGGAAAGCCCGGCAGCCCGGCGCTCCTTTTGCGCGAGGTTGAGGCCGAGACGCTCCGCGCTCTGCGTTCAAAACGCGTGCGGCGGGCGGATTTTTATGTAGGGTCTGGCACGTGAAATCCGCCCTGCTGCCATGAACTCGCTGGAATATCTTTTGCAACCGCCGATCCTGTTTTTCCTGCTCGGCGCGCTGGCTGTTGCCGTGAGGTCGGACCTGGAGATTCCGGAATCGGTGCTGAAGATCCTCTCTCTTTACCTGTTATTTGCGCTGGGCTTCAAGGGAGGGGTGGAGCTCCAGCACACGGCTTGGACTTGGGCGGTCGTGACGCCGCTCGTGGCCGCCGTTGCGGCCTCGTTCCTGCTGCCGCTGGCCGTCTTTCCGATCATGCGCAGGAAATTCCCTGCCGCTGATGCGGCGGCGATTGCGGCGACTTACGGGTCCGTGAGCGCAGTGACCTTTATGACGGCCGTATCTTATCTGGAGTCGAAGGGGACCCCCTTCGGCGGCTACATGGTGGCGGCGCTGGCGCTCATGGAAAGCCCGGCGATCCTGACCGGTTTGATCCTGGCCCGCAAGGACTCGTCCTCCTCCGGGGCGGCCCAGCTTTCCTGGGGCCGCGTCCTTCACGAGTGTTTAGCGAACAAGTCGGTGCTCGTCCTGCTCGGGAGCCTCCTCATCGGGCTGGTGACGCCGGCCTCCGGGGCGAAGGCCCTGCAGCCGTTTGTGAGCTCGATGTTTCCGGGGGTACTCTGCTTTTTCCTTCTGGATCTCGGGATCGTGGCGGCCAGAAAAGTTTCCGATTTACGCACGGGCGGCCTCTATGCGGTTTCCTTCGCCCTCGGGTTTCCGCTGATTGTCGGAGGCGGGGCGCTCCTGCTTGCGAAGGCCATGGGTCTTTCTGCGGGCGATGCGCTTCTGTTCGGGATCCTCTGCGGGAGCGGGTCTTACATCGCCGTGCCGGCTGCGTTCCGCACCGCCCTTCCCGAGGCGAATCCCGGCATCTACGTGGCCCTGGCGCTGGGCGTGACATTTCCCTTCAACCTGCTTGTGGGCATTCCGCTGGCCTACTCGACGGTTCAGTTTCTCTGGAAATGAGGGGCTGGAAAGGCGCGGCGAGAGCTCATTCGCTTGACGGACCGCTCCCGCTGCGGGAGCTTGCGGCGACCAGATCCTGACGATGCACGAAACCTACGACGAGACGACGATCCGAGATTCCAGCCGCCCCGGCGGGTCGCTCGCGACCGGACCCCGCCTGGGCATCATCGGCGGCGGCCAGCTCGC
>JBGTAT010000424.1:0-8023 GCA_041749755.1 Terrimicrobiaceae bacterium
GCTGGCCGGGTTTGCCGACCAGGTCGCCCGCAGGAAAAGCGGCGGGACGCTCGTCTGCGACATCGTCCACGGCCGCCGAGGGATGCTCGCACGCACGAGCGTCGCCGCGAACAGCAAGCTCCTCGTCGCGGCCGAAATCACCGAGATCGAGGGCCGTGGCGGAGACGCCCAGGTCCTCCTCAGCATGGCCACCGAAATCGAGGAGGCCTGGCTGCACGAAATGTTCCCGGACGACTTCTCCGAATCCGCCGAACACCTCTTCGACTCCTCGCAAAACCGGGTCGTCGTCCGCCGCGAAAAATCCTTTCGCGACCTGATCTTTGAGAACCAGGACCGCGATGCCGAGCCCGGGCCAGCCGCATCCGCCTGCCTGGCCGGCCAAGTCCTCAGCGGCGAGCTGCGGCTGAACGGATGGGCCGATGCGGTCGAGCAGTGGATCCACCGCGTGAACTTCCTGGCAAGGCTCCTGCCGGAGCAGAAGATCCCCGTGCTCGGCGAGGACGAGCGCCACCATATCATCCTCCTCGTGTGCGACGGCGCGACCTGCTATCGCGACATCAAGGATGCCCCGGTGCTTCCGCACGCCCGATCCCTCCTCACCCATGCCGAACAGTCGCTCGTCGACCAGCACGCCCCCGAGCGCCTCGCGCTTCCCGGCGGACGCAAGGCAAAGATCACCTACTCGGAATCCGCCGAACCGTTTCTCGCGGCGCGCATCCAGGACCTCTACGGCGTGAACGACGACATCAAGATCGCCAAGGGACGGCATCCGCTCACCCTCCAGATCCTGGCCCCAAGCCACCGGCCGGTCCAGATCACCAAAAGCCTCCGCACGTTTTGGGCCGAATCGTACCCGAAGCTCAAACAGCAGTTGCAGCGCCAGTACCCGAAACACGAGTGGAGGTAACAAACTCCCTGCTTGCGCGCGCCGGAGGACGAGGCATCCTTGGATTTCATGAACATGGTCAAGGACACGCTGCGGGCGACGGTGCGCCTGGGATATGACGGGCGCGTCCATAAGCAGTTCCGCGGGCCGAAGGCGGAGGAGCGCTTTGCCACCGAGGTCAAGATCCTCAAGCACCTCGAGGACCGCGCGTGCCCGTTTGTGCCCCGCCTCCTCGAGCACGACCCGGATGAGCTCCGGATCGTCACGACGAACTGCGGCACCCGGGTCGATCACCTCGACGAGGCCCGCTGCAAGGAGCTCTTCGACGAACTTGTCGAGTTCGGGGTCCGCCACGATGACCCGGAAATGCGGAATGTCACGTACCGCCAGTCGGACGGACGGTTCTGCCTGATCGACTTCGAGTTCGCCACCCTGCTGGAGGACGAGCATGCGGGCTGAGGATCCGGAGTTCTTATTTTCGTGGTCCGGCCACACCGACCGCGGGCGGGTTCGCAAAAATAACGAGGATGCCTTTCTCGGGCTCTCGGTCGATGCCGAGGGCGCCCACTATCTCGGCAAGATCGGGGAGGCGGATGGCGGCGCAACCGACCTCGTCTTTGCGGTGAGCGACGGGATGGGTGGTGCTATGGCCGGCGAGTTCGCGAGCCGGATCGCGGTCGAGAAGCTCACGAAAATGCTGCCGCCACTTTTTAAGCAGAACCTGACCGGAATCTCCGCCGGGCACACGGATGCCATCGAGCAGCTTTTTGATGAAATCCACAAGGCGCTCCAGTACCTCGGCGATTGTTATGAGGAATGCTCCGGGATGGGTGCGACGCTCAGCCTGTGCTGGATCAGCGGCGGGTGGCTCTACTTCGGCCACATCGGCGACAGCCGGATCTACTATCTCCCGGCGGGCGGCGGCATCCGGCAGCTCACCCACGACGACACCCACGTGGGATGGCTTTTCCGTAACGGGCAGATTAACGAACGCGAGGCAAAAAACCATCCGCGACGAAATGTCCTCCAAGCCGCGCTCGGGGCGGGCCACCAGTTCGTCAACCCACAGCTCGGCGCAGTAGGGCTCGAGCCGGGCGACCGATTCCTCCTCTGCACCGACGGGATCACCGACGGATTTTTTAACGACCAGATCCCGGAGGTTCTCGCGGAGGGTCACCACTCGGCAAACCACCTCGTCGCCGAGGCCGTCAGCCGATCGGGCCGCGACAACGCCACCGCGCTCCTCATCAGCGTGATGGCCGCCGCGCCGGTGCCGGCGGCCAGGTAATCCGCAGGTGCGAGTCGATTTTATTCTGGTGGGAAACGAGCGTGGATTTTCCTGCAAAGAGGGCGAATGCCCCCCGAAAAATTCATCTCTTCGTCAGACGACTGTCGTCCCTCCAGCGCCGGGGCGCTCGTTCCCGTTGGAGGGCGATGCTCCGTCAGCGCCCACTTACTGGCTTGCAGGGCAGACGAAGTCGGACGACACGGAGGTCGTCCCTCCAGCGCTGGCGGACAAACGCCTGGCTTGCGGCGAGATTGCATGTGGGAGCCCAGCTGTCACCATCTGTGCTGGCTTACAGATCGCGCCAGCCGGGGTCGTTGGCTCATCTTTAACGCGCAACAGAAATATTGCCGCGCTGAGACGTCGGGGGTAGATTCAATCGCATGAGCCAAAAACAGCTGGTCATAGAAGCGATTCAGGAGCTACCCGACGACGCTTCAATTGATCAGATCGCTGATCGCGTGGAGTTTATGGCGGCGATTCAAAAAGGCATTGATGACATCGACCGCGGTGACACCATCCCGCACGAAGAAATCAAAAAGCAGTTGGCGACATGGCTCACCGAATAGTTTGATCTCGTCGCCTCTCGTCATTTTGGCGCTGAACATTATTGGGACAGTTTTATACGTTCTCTTTAACACAGAGAGTGAAGGAAACGAGCCAGTTGAGTACAAACCCCTCACCTCCGATGCAGAAATTAAAAAGAGTGCCAAGGAATGCAGGTTACGCTGAGCACACTGCACTTGTTGCCAACACGACAAAAATATGAGGCCACTCAGATTTTTCGGGGTGATTCGTATTCCGCATATTCCGGAGGTAGTCCAGGAGTCGCAACAATATTTCCGTGACCAAGATTGCTACGACAAGAAAACCAAACCTCACCTATTAGCGTAAATTATGCAGACCTGGGAATACAAAACGATAAAGACATCATTTACAAAGGGCTGGAGCAGCCCACAGCTGGAACCAGTAGAATTTGATTCTCTCTTGAATCAGCTTGGGTCCCAAGGATGGGAGTTGGTTTCTGTTTTTACAACGCACCAGGAGAACGGTCGATCAGGCGATGCGATGGCCGTATTCAAACGAATCGCTCCTCTGCGGTCAATGCTCAATGCTACAGTCTCCGGCGGCTAACTTTGGCATGCGCACCTCAGAAAAAATACTCTCATGAAATTGTTTCATCTTCTACTTCTGACGGGAATGGCTTGTTCTGCGTTGGCGGAAACAAACGACAACCAGACGACGACTACAGTTTCACCAGACGATCAATTTACGTCGATGACTGTCACTCACAGTCTCGCTGGGATTTGTGCCGTGGTTAGACAGTTGAAGGACACTGGCAAGATCATTATTGTTGAGACAATCAAAAATGGGGCAGCACATAAGGCAGGGTTACTTGCAAATGACGAGATTGTTCAGGTCAATTTAACCAAGACAGAAGGCATGGATTTAAAGGCGGTCGTTGACATGCTACGAGGCAATCCAGGAACCATAGTGAAGCTGACAATCTGCCGTGGTGCCGCAACAACCCCATTTTCTGTTGATGTAACCCGTGAACTCGTCAGATTGCCAAATGTGCAATAGAACACGGTGAAACGCTAACTGGTGTAGCCATGGGATTTTCACTTCACATTCAACGATCCGACGGTCGCGATGGCGATCTCCCGGAAACGGATATTGCCTCTGTCATCAGTTTGTTTGAGTCTATCCCGTGGAAAGAAGACGTTGCGCAGTGGAAAGCACTACCCCAAGAAGAGAGAGAGTTGAGGCGTCCTATTCTTCAGGTGTTCGACGATTCCGGGCATTCCCTGCACGTCATGGCCTATTCCGATCATTTGATTGGCGTTGCATACAATTTTCCAGCTCCATCCTCTCCATTCGGAGTCATCTACGAAGAGGAGGAAGCATACATTGGGACAGATCAGTATCCCCGCGGAGAAATTCACACCTTGCTTGAATGCTTCTTTGCTTCGGATACGGAAGCGATGCTTGCACATCTCGAAGCGTTCCCAGCAATCAACAATGAACAATTGCCATAGCGCTAAAGAAATATGCTTCATCGTTTATTCCTCGTCCTCTTCCTGAGTCTTTGCGCTGGGTTTGCGGAAGAACCGACATTCTTGAGTCTCCCCGATAGCAGGGTCATTCTGACACTCTCACAAGGTTGGACCGTCAAAGACCAAGATGGACAAATCGGGATGTATCCTCCTGATCAGCCCGCGAAAGAATTGATTTCTGCAATCGCCGCGCGCCCCTTGCCGCACGTCGTTTTTGACCCGCCAGCAAAGAAGCCCCGCTCCAAGATCCATCTTTCGAGGTATCTGGAATCAGAGACAACGCTACAATCGGCAATTGATGCGGAGATCGATCGAATTACAGAACGAGGCCTCAAGTGGAGGGGACAATCAAGTAACGATCGAACAAATTACAAAGGAAGCACACCGGTTCAGACTCAGTCCGGTCTAGCGGGTTTACGGGCGGATTTTTATGATGACAGAGAAAGCCGGCGAACACACTCAATTGTGAAATATTACTTTTTCGACGAGGCTGGCAGGATCTTTCGGGTTTGCTCCCATGTTTACGGTGATGACAATCGCTTCAGAGAGCAGGAGCAGATCATTTTAAGGGGCCTCAATGAAATGCACTAATGTCTAATCACACGTTTTGCTTTTTCGCTCTTTCAACCGCGATTCTTTCAGCTGCGGATCCTCTCTATGAGGTCGAGTTCCAGCGCGCCATCCGGTTGTACCCCGCAGGAGACTACAAAGGAATTCCCGTCACGCGTTTTTCTTCAATCATGACAATCGTGAAACAACATCCATCGCCCACCATTGATCTTTTTGGACCGGTCGAGCCCACGGACAAGGATATCAAGACACTTTTCTCCGAGGCGGAAAGCTACTTTACAACCGGACGTTTTGACTTGGCTGCCAAGTGCTACCAGCAGGCACTTCGTCTCGATCCAGAAAACAATGATGCCAAGGCTCATTTATATGACATTTTGACCTTGCGTTCATTGTGGGAAGACGAATCCCGCCGTTCCGAAGCAGACAAAATGCACGCCGTGATCTGCAACCGGCTCTCCAAGGACATCCCACCGCCAAATGAACAAATATGAAGGCTAGCATCAAGGGTGGAGCAGGAGAGATTAGGCTCAAAACTCCCGCCCTGAGAAAAATCTTTAGCACCCTAAGGCCATTCGCGGTGCCGTGCGATGCGACCATAAGGGGCAAGGGCATTCCTGCCCTTGATCGCACGGATCTGTCCGCGCTGCGCGGGCCAAAAGTCGCGGCTGCGCCGCAGAGCGTTTTTCGCCTCGGGCCAAGAATGCCCCTGCTCCTTATGGGACCCGCGCGGTAGCGCGTTTGTAACAAAAGGGAACGGCTTCTTGACGTACGCAAAGCCTTCAGGCCCTACCGGCCCGCATCTTGCATCCACACCTCCCCTCCAGAGGACGTTCTCGGCTTAAACTGCACTGAGATAGCGGGGATCAAAGGCAAACGGCTTAGGATCCCGGACTTCGATTTCACTCGCGCGGGGATGGTCAAAGTTCAGGAGGAAATTTGACTCCTCGGGAATGAGGATGCTGGGAACTTTGAGGACAGCGGAGGTGTTTGCCGCGATCCACTGGCGTCCGATTTCGACCGTGGACTTCTGTGGCGGAAAGGTCCGCCAGCTTGCCGGCAGGTCGCTTTCGGAGACGGAGGTGAGCAAGCCAGACGGGAACAGCACTTCAAAAAAAAGGAATTTTCCCGACGGAATGCGTTCGGCCTGATGCACAAGAACCTCCAAGGCGGCCAGGGAGCGCGTGGCGCTCAGGTAGGTGGCACGCGTGCCGGCCGGGTTCCACCGTCCGCCGTAAAGCCGGGCACCCTCCCCTGTAAAGGCATCGTCAGCCCTCGCCTCCCGCACCAGCCGCCAAGCCTGGAAGGTCACGCGTAAACCCCGTAGTCAATTCGGCCCAGCAGGTTTTCGACTTCCCGAATCCCCGCCCCTGTGTCGGCAAGGTCGAGCGGCACAAAACCGGCCAGCCCGATCTGCGGACGAGTGAGCCACTCGCGGGCCGCAGAGGAGGACTCAAAAACCCCGGCGGCCTGCCCCACCAATTGAAACACGCGATCGAGCCGGTCGGACTCCTCTTTGGTGAGACGCCCATCTTCCTTGCGGCGCTGGAGCGTGCGCACGGGAATCCCGACCACGCTCGCCAGCCGGGCGGTCCCAACGCCCAACGCCTCTTCCAACTCAAAAAACCGCTCCACCGGCAGCCCCTCCCGGATTTCTTGAATCGACTCGAAACCCGCTTGGCCTGGAACGACCTCGCGCGGTGCTACGGCAGCCTCGTGGATCAGCGAGGCGGGAGGATATTTTTTTGAATATCTGCTTTTCATGAATGCAATCAAATGCCATTTGGCATTTTTGTCAATGCCATTTTGCAGAAAGTGCGCCTCGTTTCAGAAAAATGGATTGACGGCGGTGATGCCGGCGATGCCCGCAAAATCCTTGGTGTTTTCGGTGACAATTGTCGGGATGCTTTCGCGCATCATCAGGGCCGCAAGTTGGCGGTCGAAATGTGACTGGCGGGTGATCCCAGCCGTCACACACAAGTCGAGCGCCAGATGGGTCGTTTCCAGTGTCAGCGGAAGAACGGTCAGCCCGCGCAACCGGGACAATGAACAGATCTTCCGCCGCGCCAGCTCAGGACTGTCAGGCGGCTGGTTCTTGGGGCCGGTGAGGTTGGGGTACATCTCGGCCAGATTCTGCACAGAAATTAAAACCTCCACTTCAGGTCGATGCCGGAGAGACAGCATCTCCCGCGCCCTTGCGTGGCGGGAATCGCCCGCAAGCGTAGCGTAAATCAGGACGTTCGTATCGAGCAGGATGCGGCCGCTCAGCTCCTCAACGCGCATAGGTTTCTTCCCTGGAGAAATGGCCGGCAAACGCCCCCTCTGAAGTCACAATTTCATCGTCTGCCCCGCTCCGCTCCTGCAAAAACCGCTCAAGGGCCATCTCGATAATCTGGCTCCGTGAGCGACGTTCCTCCCGTCCAAATCGGTTCAAATCGTCCAAGATCTGAACGTCAATTGTAGCACTGATATGAGATTTCATAACATGACCGTATTATATTTATAAATTCCGTCAAGCCTGCGGACGGGGTCTTGTGGGTCCTTTGACATGAGATCCGCGCCGGCAGGCATCGGCGCTCAGGCCGTTCCGGGCAGGGCGGCCGTCACGAGCAGCGTCTGGAAATGCGGGGCGTCCTGCTCGCGCGAGACGATGGACGAGGAGATTTTCCCGAAACCGGCCTTTTTGAGCATCTGGTGCAAGGCGATTTCCGAGAACCCGAGCCAGACGTGGGCGTAGAGCTCACGGGCCTGGTCGTAGCTGTGCGCGGCGAGGTCGAGGATCACGACCCGTCCGCCAGGCTTGAGGATCCTGGCGGCCGACTCCATTGCGCGCTGCGGGTTCGGCACATGGTGGAGGACCTGGCTGAACAGGACGAGGTCGACCGAGCCCTTGCTCACCGGCGGAGCTTCGACATCGCCCAGGCGGTATTCCAGATTTTGGAATCCATGTTCGCGGGCGAGCGCCGACCCGAACTCGACCATCTTCTCCGAGTTGTCGACTGCGATCACTTTCTTGGCGGTGCGCGCGAGGAGCTGGGCGAGCGTCCCCTCCCCCGCCCCCAGGTCGGCGATCACCATGGGCGGGAGCAATCCGAGCAGGGCGTGCGCGAGGGCTTCCCAGGAACGGCCCGGAACATAGAGGCGGCCGAACCGACCGGCGAGCTTGTTGAAGTACTCGGCGGCCCGATCCTTCCGCTTGCGCATCGTCAGGCCGAGCGCCGCGCGGTC
>JBGTAT010000425.1:0-13714 GCA_041749755.1 Terrimicrobiaceae bacterium
TCGGCCCCTCCCTTCACGTATTTGGTGCTTTGGTATTCCCAACCGTCTCCGATCCCAAAAAATCGCTTCAGAAATGTGCTTTCCATCCATCAGCATCTACCCTGTTTCCCCTGTGTAAGCACACTTTTTGCGGATGAACCCGTTTGTTCTCCACGTAGGAGGAAAATGCTTCCAGAGAGAGTTTTTCAGGAAGGTGGACCACTGGCGCTGGAGCGGAGGTGGATTCTTTTGCTGCAATCCGCTGAACGGAATCCTGCAAGCGTTCAGCCTTGTCTTTATAGACGAGAGGCAGGGGAGTATCCCTGAATTGGTTGATGAGAAACCCGACGCACAAAGCTGTGGTTGCGACGAGCCAAATGACCATCAAATCGGAGCGGAGATGATTCATGGGCGATGAGGAACCAACGTGTCCGGCCAGTTCGGAACAAAATCACCAATCCCAACCAGCGGCTCTACTTTGGCGACAGGCGACCAATCGGAAGCTGAGGCACATTGCGAGAACTCCCCGATGGCAATCCGCACGGTAGCACCTTTCGGGATTGGAAATTCTGCGGGGAAGAACACGGGATTGACGAGGGTCAGCGATTTCACAGATTTCAACTTTCTCTCGATCACCACAGATTTTGTTGGCCCCAGCTTGCCGGAAACAATCAGAGCGGACGCCACGTTATCCGGCAGATCCTCAATGCTCTCGACAATCCCGCAAGAGAGTTGTGGATTTTTCACCAAGGTATCCCTCAGAGGCCGAGGGAACGATTTTCCCAAAACAATCCGATCCACAACAACCCATGTGCTTGGAACTCCCTTCCCGACTGCCAAGGCATTCCCTCTTTTTGTAACCGGCGAATGAGGCACAAGGAGGGCCAGACAAAGCAGGCTGGCGACAGCCAGTGTGGGTGGAAGAAGCAACAACTTGGTTTCCGGCCAGACTTGGATTCGAATACGCCACACGATCACCCACGCCAAGGCGATTGCAGGAACAATCCAAAGCCAAAGCGACTCGGCCACAGAACTGAACCAAGCCCCTGTGAAAAGCGCGATCCAGATACCCAGCGGGGCAGCCAGCCAGCGATTCCCCTGCGTTGGCAGGCAAATCAGAAACACCGCCAGCCAGCCGGAAATGTAGAGGAATCGTCCGAGCCAGCCGAATTCCACAAGCCAAGTCAGGTGACTATTTACCAAGGTGCGGTAGGATTCGCTGCGATCAAGGGGTTGATACCAGTCCATGTAGGCTTTCCCAGATTCTCCCAAGCCCCATCCGCCAGGGGCGTCAACCATCATGGTGGGAGCCGCTTTCCAGAGGACAAAGCGGTTTGAAATGGAACGATCCTCCTGAACGACGCCCTGCCCGTATCGTTCGTGCGCTTGAAGGTAGATGGACGCTCCGATGATTACCCAGACGGCGGCAACAACCCCAACGATCCTCTTCACCGGCAGAGGACGGCGCAGACAGACCAGCAGGGGGATCAGCCCACAGAACGCCGCCACCATCCCCCCACGGGAGAAGGTATGCACCAGGCAGATCCCCAAGGCCGAGAACAGCACGAGCGAGACCCAGAAAAGCCAATTGCGCAGGTAGGCCAGCGACCATACCGCGACCATCAGGATGGCAATCAGGGCAGCAGTTTTGTTTGGGTTGCCCAGCCCCCAATCCATCCGCCAGAAACCTTGGAAAAAGATTTCGCTCATTGGAAAAGGTCGGAAAAATTCCTCGTGTAACCCGCAAGGAAACACGTTCCACCAGCACAGAATTGCACCGAAAATTTCACGGGCACTTGATAGTGTGTTCGCTCGAACGGAGCAAGAATTTATCGCGGGAAAAATAGACTCACGAGAACTTTTCGCTGGGGGAACAACCGTGGATCATCGCTCAATACAAGCGACGACAGGAGCGCAAGCCTCTGCTACATCCCCCGCGTCAAGTCCCGCCACTCACAATCCAAGGCCCTCTGGAGGCGGATGGCAATCACCACAGACGGAATCTTTAAATTCGCTTCCAGATCCTGAACGTAGCGGTAGTGAATCAGAGCGAGTTGGGCAAGCTGCCGTTGAGTGAACCCTCGCTCAGCACGAATGCGTTTTAGGTTTTCTCCGAACATACCCAAATATACGTCCACGAACCTGGTTGCGAAACTGGGATTTTTCGAATTTCTTGTTAACCCGTTTAAGCAACTGTTGCACGCTTCGACGGATTCCCAGCCATTTTCAGGAGGCAGTTGGCGAGAGATCGGCCATTTTGCGAGTTTTCTATTTTCAGGTCCGAGATCTTCACCCGTTGTCACAATATCGGAGGCCGGGGACTCGGGTTTGTCATTTCCAAACAGCATGTGGGATTGAGGGGCGGTTGCCTTCGCTTGGAAACCGGCCCCGGCTTCGGCTCCTCTTTTCTTTTCCGACTGCGGTTGGAGCCGATGTTGGAAAACTGAATTTTCGAGAGTTCCCTTTTTGAAGATCGTTCGCTTTGCGAACCGACTTTTTTGAATTCCAAATGGGTATGACGGCGTGAAGGAAAGTTCATGTCCGGTTTTCCCGTTTCGCGGGATTCCACATCTCTAGAAGTTGCTCCCAAACGGGAGCATGGGGAGCGGACAGGAGCGGTTAAATTTCGCTTCATGACCGCAACCAGAAACCGCCGACAGCCTCACTCGATAAGACACTTGCAGAAAGAACCAATTTGTTCCCAGTCCGGAACAGGTCTTTTCGGCCCTTGTGCGGTAGTGGCATCCAAGAAGCCGAAAACAGATTTCTCCAAAATCGGAGACATCCTTTCCGAAAACTTTTCTACCTTGAGCCTCATGATGAAGGTCGAAATTTCCAACCGGAGAATCGGATGAATCGTTCTATCCAGCGAGTGTCCATTGCGGGCATGCGCCCACTGGCATTGACCAAAAAGCAAATCATCGCCGTGCTGGGTTCGGCCAAGCTCGTCGACCGGATGCTTTGGGCCACCCGACACGCGAAAGGCGGTTGGTTTATCATTCTGCGCGAAGGCCGGGACCTGCTTGTTGCCACGGAATCCGTGGAAACAGCCTATGAGCGATTGGTGGGAGGGGAATTGCCGCCTCTCATGCCTAGCGAGCGGCGTTTTGCCAGAGCGACTGAAACCGTGGTCGCGGCATGAAAAAGGCCACATGCGGAAAAGCGAGTGTCGCAAAGTCCCCGTCGATTTCTTTCCGGCTTGTAGGAAGAAAAGAGGGGAGTGGCGTTGTCTGTCCGGGGGCGGCGTCATCTGGCGAGAGGTTGGATGGAATCGCTCGAAATGGCCCGACGAGCCAGAACCAGTTTTCATCCTCCCAGCTCACGAACCCAAAGCAGGCGACGACGAACAGCGGAAAGCCTGCGGGGAAGCTCAAGCGCACCACTCTCCCGCCGTTTTGAACCAACGGCATTTTCACAACCCCAACTCATGATCTATGGAAATCCAAACCACCAGTCAGCAGAAGATTGAAAAGCTCGAAACCGAGAAACGGCAGATCGAGGAACGAATCCGCCGCCTTCGCCACGAAGCCAAAACCACCGAGCGCAAACGACTGACCCGCGCCAAGATCATTCTTGGCGGGCTGGTCTTGCGTGATCATCAACAATTGCTCTCCGAACTCCTGTCCGCCGCCTCAGAGCCGGACAGGGAGGTTTTGCGTTCGGTCTTTCCCCAGGCAGCGAAGGAAGCCCCGCCTCTCTCTCGCCGGTAAAAGGGCGGTTCTTTGCAAATGAGACTTCCGAGCCACCGAAGCCTTCTCTTGAAGGCGAAGCGCACTTACGCATCGTGGGGGGGACCCCACGACGCGAGTGCGTTTTCGCCGGGGGCGAAAAGGGCTCACTACCGTTCGCCTGACACCTGTGCGGGCAGTCGGGATATGGCCCGACCGCCCAACCAAAATCCCACACACGGATTTTGGAAAGCCGCGATTTCGCGCCCCACGGACCGGACACCCGGCCCGATGGAGGTTTTCCTTTCCTACCAGGCCAAACCGGTTTCCTGAAATGGCGATTTTCCATTTGTCCATCCGCCCGATCAGCCGGGGCAAAGGGCACAGCGCATTTGCCCAAATCGCCTATGACACGCGCACCAAGCTGACCGACGAGCGCACCGGCCAGAAACACGATTGGTCAAAACACAAAGGCGACGTGATCGAATCCCAAATCATCGGTCCCGCCATGACACCGGGACACCTCGCCGCCGCCGCAGAAGGGGCGGAGAAGCGCTACGATGCCCGTGTGGGCCGCGCGATGGATGTTGCCTTGCCCCATGAGCTGGGCACGAAAGAACAGTGGGCGCTGTTGCGCGGTTTTGGCCTTCAACTTCGCGACACCTACGGATGCGCCGTTTGCGTGAATCTCCATCATCCCAACGCGAAAGGCGACAGCCGGAACACCCATGGCCATATTTTCATGACGGCCCGCGCCGTGGACGAAAAGGGCAATTTCTCCTCCCATAAAATCCGCTGCCTTGATGATCGCAAAACCGGCCCGCTGGAAGTCGAGCGAATCCGGGAAATGTGGGAGACACGCTGCAACCGCGCTTTGAAGAAGGAAGGACATTCCGAAACCGTCAACCGGCAGTCTCTCAAAGCCCAGGGCATTGACCGGCCACCCTCCCAACATCTCGGCCCCCAGATCGCCGCCATGAGCCGCGCCGGTCGCAAAATGCGCAAGGCCGAAATCAACAAAGCCATTTCCTCAGAATCCCGCCGTCTGGCGGAAATCAACGACAACCTCAACCAACTCAAACATCATGGCAATCGAAACACCGGCAAACAAACTCGGGAAAAAACCCGAACAAACCAGAAACCCCAAATGGCTCCAAATCGCGAGCCGCATCGATCCTCTTCACCTCGTCAAACCTACGGGATGGCTGTCCGTGGAAAATCGCGCGTTTCCTATGGAGGAAATCGACCTGATCGAACTCATCCCAAAACGCGGGTTGCACATCCGGACCCGGCAAGAGAGCTGGCTCGTTTCCTTGCCAGTGGAAATGATCTCTCCCGACTTGCTTTGGGCCATCATTTCCGGCGAGGTCAATTGCTTGTCGGCTCCCTGCGACTCCTACGAACCATCATCCGAATCCTAGAAAATGAGCAGCGACAGCAGCAGCATTCTCACGGCAAGCGACCGAAAGTTTGAAATTCAATCCTTCAAAAGCAGGATTCCAGGGGATTTCCGGCGGATAAATGGCGGACACATTCAGGCCACTTCCTGTAAATTCCATCCGTTTCCTGTGGGAACGATCCAAAAATCCATAAACCCGTCAGAGCCTTTATTTATGCGGTTTCCATCGGGAATGCTCGGGAGGAGACTCGAACTCCTACTCCTTGCGGAACCAGATCCTAAGTCTGGCGCGTCTGCCAATTTCGCCACCCGAGCAACTTTAATAATCAACCGCTTACGAATTCCATTCCTGAAAAACCTGTCTTTGTTCAAGGGGTTGTTCAAGAGTCAAGTTAGGCAAAGCATTAAAAAGAAAAAATGGCTGCCATGCGGCGCAGTTTATCCCGGTTTACGATTCTCGCAATCGCAGAGTGCCGGGCCTTCAACTGCGAGACTTGTGAGCATCACGGCTCGGACGGAGCCTGGCCCTCCCGGAGGTAGAGCCCGATGCCGACGCGGCGGATGTGTTCTCGCAGCGCGGGGTTGTCGATGCGGTCTCGGATCGAGACATCGACGGAGTGAGGGATCGGCAGTTCGTCGAACTCGTCGGCGATTTCCAGAAGGTCATCGAACTGGAGACCCTCGCCGATGAGGGTGAGATCGATGTCTGACCCCGGCTTGAAGTTTCCCTTCGCGCGGGACCCATACAGAACGGCGGTCTCCACCTGCGGGTGGCGGGCGAGGACGCCGCAGAGGAGCCGCTGCGTCTCCAGCGACAAACCGGTCGTTTCCTCACTCATGGGAATCAGGCAGCAGGCCGCCAAACCGGGTCTCCATCTCGACGAAGGCCGAATAGAACTGCCCGAGGATCTTCCGGGCAATTTCCTCCGCAATCGCGAGGTTGTAGGTGTGAGAGGTCTCATTGCGGGCTTTGATCATGGCCATCCAGACTTCCCCATCTGCCAACAGCCCGTTCCGGAACGCCTCCCGCGTCGCATTTTTCGAACCAATGATGCCGACGAACCCCTGCTCTTCGAGGTAGTCCTTGAGAACATTCCAAGCGAGTTCATGGGTGAATTCAAACCCTTGGATGAGCCCCAGCTGCTCGAGTTCGGTGAGCCCGCGCTGCCGGCTCAAGGATTCCGCCGCGCGGAGCGTCTGCAGCGCTTTGCTGAAATTATTGAAGCGCTGGACCCAGCGGATGTCGGGCGTGTTCATGGGCGAGATCATAGTTTGATGGGCGTCAAATGTGGAACCGGTTCATCCGCAATTTGTGTGCTTACGCCCGGCTCTGGGATCTCGGCGTGCCGTTCAGGGGCGTTCGAGCGGCGGGTAGATGGGCGAGGCGAGGGCGCTGTTGTCCGGGCGGGAGTAGACCATCTGGGCGACCGTGATGTGGCGGGTGCCGAAGGCGGCCTCGCAGTAGCAGAGGTAGAACCTCCACTTGCGGATGAATTCGTCATCGAATCCGAGCGCGCGCACGGCCTCGAGGTTCGCCTCAAAGTTTTCCCGCCAGATTTTAAGGGTTTTGGCGTAATGGGGGGCCATGTCGTCGTAGTCCAGGAGGTTCAGGTCGCCGGTGGCGTTGAGCGCGGAGGTGATCCGGGCGTTGCACATGAGGAGGGAGCCGGGGAAGATGTGCTTCTGGATAAAGTCGACGCCGTCGCGGAGGATCGGGTACTGGAGGTCCGGGCAGAGGATCGCCTGGAGGGCGACGAGGCCGTGGGGTTTGAGGAGCTCGTGGATTTTTGCGAAGTAGCCATCTACGTAGCGGTCGCCGACGGCTTCGAGCATCTCGATCGAGACGATCTTGTCGTAGCGTCCGCGCAGCGTCCGGTAGTCGCAGAGGAGGATTTCGATATGGTCCTCGAGGCGGGCGGCGCGGATCCGGGCGGAGGCCTCGGCGAACTGTTCCTCCGAGATCGTGACGGTCGTCACCTTGCACCGGTAGTGCCGGGCGGCATGGATGCTGAACCCGCCCCAGCCGCTGCCGATTTCCAGGAGCTCGTCGCTGGCCGCCAGGTGGAGCTTCCGGCAGAGCAGGTCGTATTTCCGGACCTGGGCGGCCTCGAGCGACGTCTCGGCCGCGTCAAAATACCCGCTGCTGTAGGTCATCGTCGGGTCGAGCCAGAGCTGGAAAAATGCGTTACTGAGGTCGTAGTGGTCGCGGATATTTTCGCGGGATTTATCGAGGCTGTTCGGCCGCTTCCGGTGGATCGCGCGGTTGACGATATTGAGGATATTAAAGACGCCGGTCCCGCGCGAGCGGTGGGTTTGGAGGGCCTCCGCTTCGCTGGCGTTTCGGATGAACCACGCGATGACGCGGGTGAGGTCCGGGGTTTCCCACTCGCCGGCCAGATAGCTCTCGGCAAACCCGATTGCGCCGAAGAGGACGCAGCGCCGGAAGAAGCGGTCGTCGAGGATGCGGATCTCGGCATGGAGGCCGCTGAACGTTCCGCCAAATGTCTCGCGCGAGGCATCTGGAAACGTCACGGCAAGCGTCCCGTGGCGGAGCTTGGCAAAACTTTTGAGGACGAGGCGTCGGAAGAACATGATCGTTATTTTACGATTCGCGCCCGTCGACCGATGCCAGGTCGAGGAGAACTTTTCCGCCGCGCTCGCCACGGCCTGCCTCTCGGACGGCCTCGGCGACGCGGTCCAGCGGGAAGGTGGCATGGACCGGGGTGTGAAGGTTGCCAGCTTTGAGCAGGGCGGCCAGCGAGCGGTAGGTTTCCTGAAGCGCGGCAGCCGGCGCTTTTTCCCTCCAGCGCTTGAGCCAGAACCCTTGAAATTTGAGCCCCTGAAAAATCAGGAGTCCGTTCGGGATTTTGACCGGCAGCTTGCTCATGGCTCCGTAGGTCACCATCGTCGAGCCGGGGGCGAGGGCATTGGCGATATTCAGCGAGCTCGGCCCGCCGACCGCATTGAGCGCGAGCTTCGGACGCACCCCGCCGCAGAGCGATTTCCACTCCTTTCGGAGGTCAACCTCCTCGGTCACCACGACGTCCGCACCCGATGCCAGGAGCTCGGGGGCCAGGGCCTCGCGGCGGACGACATTCAGGGTCTTCCAGCCAAGGGCCTTGGCGATTTGGATGACGCCGCGCCCGACTCCGGAATTGGCGGCGTTCTGGACGATCCAGTCGCCGGGCTCGAGCGGAACAAAGTCATGGAGCATCCTCCAGGCGGTGGCCGGATTGACCGTGAGCATCGCGGCCTGGAACGGATCGAGTCCGTCGGGGAGGGGGATGAGCGCGGTTGCTGGCACAACCATGTGGGAGCACCAGGTGCCAAAGGCCATCGGGAGCACCATCTGGCCCGGGAGGATGCCTGCTACTCCCTGGCCTAGCTCGACGACGCGGCCGGCTCCCTCGTTGCCGATCGTGGCCGGGAGCGGCGGCAGATCTCCATACGTTCCCTCGATGACGTTGATGTCTGCGGGGTTAACCGGGGCGGCCAGCATTTCAAGGAGAACCTCGCCCGGGCCGGGCCTGGCGGCCGGGATTTCAGAAAGTGTCAGGGACTCGGAGGCTTGGCCAAAGGCATGCAGTCGGGCGGCGTGGGGCATGGGGCCATTTTGTCCGCGATCCCCGGCCAAGTCGAATCGATTATTTCTTCCAATCGTACTCCATCATTTCCGCCACCCGGTCGGCCTCGAAATCGCTGAAGCTACGCCTGAGCAGGTGGAGGGCAAGGTCGATCCCGGACGTGATCCCTCCCGAGGTGACGATCCGTCCCGCATCGATCACGCGGCCCTCCGGGCACACCACCCCGCACGCGCGCAGGTCGTCGATCGCCAAATGGTGCGTCGTGGCCGGAACGCCGGCAAGGAGACCGGCCGCCTCCAGCAAAAACGCGCCGGTGCAGACCGCTGCCACCATCGACCCCGATTCGAAGTGCTGGCGCAAAATCCGGGGGAGCGTTTCCTCGCGTACCGCCCGCCGGACCCCCTCATCACCGCCAGAGACCCACGCCCCGCCCGGAACAACAATGAGATCCGCCGGGCAGGATGCCGAAAATTCGGCGAGCTCGCCAAAGACGACTCCATGGATGCCGCAGACCGCGCGCGGGGTCTCGTGCGTTGCCAGGGCCACCTCGACCGGCAAGCCCCGTTGCCTGGCCAGGCCGAAGACCTCCAGTGGCCCGATGGCATCCAACTCCTCAACGCCTGAAAAAACCGGGATCACCACGTTCATCATCCATTTGTTTCGAGATTCCCGCGCCGCCCGTCCAGCTCGAAAAAAATTATGGCGCAGGTCAAAAAGTTGATTATGTTTTCGCCATGAACTCCCTCCTTTGTCTCCTGCTAGCCGCCATCCTTCTCGCTCCTGCGATCTCCTCCGCCGAGGGCTGGACCAAAGACCCGGCTGAATTGGCCAAGGAAGCCAAGAAGATGGCCGCTCAGCTCAAGAGCCATGCTGACGAGCTCGAGGCCAAGGCGATCTCCGAGGGGAAGTCGCTCACCGGCGACATCAAAAAATACGTGGCCCTCACCCGCGACGAGGCCCTTAATGCCGAGAAGGCGGCGGCGGCTTGGACAAAAAACCAGAAGCGCCTGGCCGAAAAATATGCTGAAAAAGTTTCCGAGCTCTGCCGCGAGCGCGGACCGCTCGGGGAAAAGGTCTTCGCCGGATCGGACAAAAAATGTGAAGACGCTGACAAGAGCAAGTGCGACCCGGCCGCGAAGGACGATTCCGCGAAGGCGGACAAGTACGAAAAGCCAGCCAAGTCCGACAAGGCGGCCGAGCTGGCCGAGATCGAGCGCAAGCAGGCAGAGCTGGACGCCAAGAAAAAGGCGCTCCTTACCAACGAATAACTGTCCGGCTGTTAGCT
Source organism: Terrimicrobiaceae bacterium (assembly GCA_041749755.1). Classification (GTDB taxonomy): domain Bacteria; phylum Verrucomicrobiota; class Verrucomicrobiia; order Chthoniobacterales; family Terrimicrobiaceae; genus QYQL01. The sequence continues at coordinate 9,916 of JBGTAT010000425.1, forward strand.
CTTTGTGACGAGCTGCCGGAGCACGAAGGGCAGGATGCCTCCGTGGCGGTAGTAATCGACCTCGATTGGGGTATCGATGCGGAGCTTCACCGCGAGGGATTGGGTCGATCCATCATCGCGCCGGATCGTGAGCGTCACGTCCTGGCGGGGTTGGATCTCCTCGCCCAGGCCGGTGATGTCGAAGGTCTCGGTCCCGTCGAGGCTGAGCGACTGCGCGCTCACTCCTTCGGGGAACTGCAGCGGCAGGACTCCCATTCCGACGAGGTTTGAGCGGTGGATGCGTTCGAAGCTCTGCGCCACGACCGCCTTCATTCCGAGCAGTCGGGTTCCCTTCGCTGCCCAGTCGCGGCTGGATCCCGTGCCATATTCGTGGCCCGCAAAGACGACGAGCGGAACGCCCTCGGACTGGTACTTCATGCACGCGTCATAGATGCTCATCTGCTCGCCATCCGGCTGGTGGACCGTGAGCCCGCCCTCGACCCGCGTGCCATCCGCCTTCGGCGGGATCATGAGGTTTTTGATGCGGACGTTTGCAAACGTGCCCCGGGTCATGACCCGGTCGTTCCCGCGGCGGCTGCCGTAGCTGTTGAAGTCGGCGGCCTCGATCCCGTGTTCGACGAGGTATTTTCCGGCCGGCGAGCTCGGCTTGATCGCGCCTGCCGGCGAGATGTGGTCGGTCGTCACCGAGTCGCCAAAGATCCCCATCGCGCGGGCTCCGGTGATATTCGAAATCGTGCCGGATTCCATCCCGAAATCTTCGAAGAACGGAGGTTCCTGGATGTACGTGCTCGCGCGGTCCCATTCGTAGATCTGGCCGGTGCTGGCCGGGACCTCGTTCCATTTCGGGTTCTGCTCGGCGAACCCGGTGTAGAGCTTTTGAAAGACCTCGGGTTTGAGCGCGGCCTGCATCTCGGCGCGGATCTCCGCGAGCGACGGCCAGAGGTCCTTGAGGTAGACATCCGCCCCATCGCGATCCTTCGCGATCGGATCCTTCGAGAGGTCGATGTCGACCCGGCCGGCCAGCGCAAACGCGACGACCAGGGGTGGGGACATGAGGAAGTTCGCGCGGATATTCTGGTGGATGCGGGCCTCAAAATTCCGGTTCCCCGAGAGGACGGCGGCAGTCACGAGGTCGTTCTGGACGATGGCGGCCTCAATTTCCGGGTTGAGCGGTCCCGAGTTCCCGATGCAGGTCGTGCACCCGTACCCGACGATCTGGAAGCCGAGCTCGTCGAGGTACGGCTGGAGGCCGGTTTTGTCGAGGTAATCCTGGACGACGCGCGAGCCGGGGGCGAGCGAGGTTTTGACCGACGGATCGACCCGGAGCCCGCGGGCGACCGCCTTCTTCGCCAGGAGCCCGGCGCCGAGCATCACGCTCGGGTTGCTGGTATTCGTGCAGCTCGTGATGGCGGCAATGAGAACCGATCCGTCGCGGAGCGTGCTGTGCTGCTCATGGAACGGCGACTCCGGCATGTCGCGCACGGGGTCCGGGGTCGGGCGGTCGGCGACCATTTCGGACTCGTCCGGGCTGAGCGGGTTCGTCACTTTGACCATCGCGCTGCGGCCGAGGTCGCCCGCAGCCTTGCCGTAGCCGCCATCGGAGACCGGGCGGGTGAGGAGGGAGGCAAACGTGCTGCCGAGGTCGGGAAGATTGATCCGGTCCTGCGGGCGCTTCGGGCCGGCGACGCCGGGGCGGACGGTGGAGAGGTCGATTTCGACGTCTACGCTGTACTCGATATCGCCCTTTTTCGGCATGCCGAAGAGCCCCTGGGCGCGGAAGTAGTTTTCGAAGGCGCGGCACTGGGCCTCGGTGCGCCCGGTGGCGGCCAGATAGTTCACCGACTCAGCGTCGACCGGGAAAAATCCCATGGTCGCCCCGTATTCGGGAGCCATGTTTGCGATTGTCGCGCGGTCGGTGAGCGGTAGCCCGGCAGCCCCCTCGCCGTAGAACTCGACAAATTTTCCGACCACCTTGGCGGCGCGGAGAAGCTGGGTGACGTGCAGCGCGAGGTCCGTCGCGGTGACCCCCTCGGAGAGCTGGTTCGTGAGGTGGACTCCGACGACTTCGGGCGTCAGGAAATACACCGGCTGGCCGAGCATGCCCGCCTCCGCCTCGATCCCTCCAACCCCCCAGCCGACGACCCCCAGGCCGTTGATCATCGTCGTGTGGGAATCGGTCCCGACCAGCGTGTCCGGGTAGAAAATTTGGGACGTCGAGCCCTCGCATGCGGCGCTGAGGACTCCCTTCGCGAGGTACTCCAGGTTGACCTGGTGCACGATCCCGATCCCTGGAGGAATGACGCCGAACGTCTCAAACGCCTGCTGGCCCCACTTCAGAAATTGGTAGCGCTCGCGGTTCCGCTTGAACTCCATGTCCAGGTTCAGACGAAGCGCGTCGGCCGAACCGAAAAAATCCACCTGCACCGAGTGGTCGACGACGAGGTCGACCGGAACGAGCGGCTCGATGATCGCGGGATCCCCGCCGAGCGCCTTCACCGCGCTGCGCATCGCCGCCAGATCCACGAGGAGCGGTACCCCGGTGAAATCCTGGAGCACGATCCGGGCGACCACAAACGGGATCTCCTCGGTCGCAGGGGCCTTCGCATTCCAGTTCGCCAGCGTCTCGACATCGCGGGACTGAACTTTTTTTCCGTCACAATTCCGGAGGACCGATTCCAAGACAATCCGGATGCTGACCGGAAGCTTCGAGACCGGGCCGACCCCGAGCTCCTCGAGCGCGGGGAGGGAGTGGAGGAACCCGGTCTGCCCGGAACCGGTGTCGAACGAACGCAGGGTGTCAAATGGCGGTTTCATAAATGCGCGATAATCAAGCAGGATTCGCGCCGGGTGCGCAATACTCAAAGATGGCGTTTTGCGGGAGAATTCCGGATGCCTGAATTTATTCGTTTTGCCCGGCCGGGAGATCGTGTTTACTTCCGGGACCTATGGAAAACGTGATCATTGTTGGCACCGGCTGCGCCGGCCTCACTGCGGCGATCTACAGCGCGCGGGCGAACCTCTCGCCGCTGGTGCTGGAGGGTCGCCTGCCCGGCGGACAGCTCACCACGACGACCGCCGTCGAGAATTTTCCAGGCTTTCCGGAGGGGGTTGACGGGCCGGAGCTGATCCAGCGGATGCACCAGCAGGCGGAGAAGTTTGGGGCGCGGTTTCAATACGGCGTGGTCGAGGAGTTCGAGCCCGGCGCGCCGCACCGCCTGAAAGTTGATGGCGTGTGGGTCGAGACCCGCTCGCTCATCGTGGCGAGCGGCGCCTCGCCGCGATACGTCGGACTCGAGGGGGAGTCGGCCCTGATCGGGCACGGGGTGACGTCGTGCGCGACGTGCGACGGGGCCTTTTACCGGAACGTCCCGGTCTGTGTCGTCGGGGGTGGCGACTCCGCGGCCGAGGAAGCCGGGTTCCTGACCCGTTTTGCCTCGAAGGTTTACCTGATCCACCGCCGCGATACCCTCCGGGCGTCGAAGATCATGGCCGACCGCGTGCTCGCGAACCCGAAAGTCGAGCCGGTGTGGAACTCGACCGTCACCGCCTACCTGACCGACGAGGCGGGCGAGGTGCGGGGGGTCCGGCTCAAGGACACCCAGACCGGGGCAGAAAGCGAGCTCGAGGTGAAGTGCGTTTTTGTCGCCATCGGTCACGAGCCGAACACGCAGGCGTTCCGCGCGCACCTGGACACCGACGCCAGCGGGTACCTTGTCCAGAAGTCCGGCACCGCGACGAATATCCCGGGCGTGTTTGCCGCCGGTGATGTCGCCGACCATGTGTACCGCCAGGCGATCAC
>JBGTAT010000426.1:0-3127 GCA_041749755.1 Terrimicrobiaceae bacterium
CGACGACCTCCCCGGCTGCGGCGTCCGGGCGTCCGTCAAAGATGACGAGGCGGGAGGCATCGACCTGCTCGCCGCGGAGGGCGTCCCGGATGGTCGAGGCCGGTTCGGGGGAGATCCAGACGCTGCGCTGCAGGCACCCGAAGCGAAGCTGCTTGAGCGCGCGCCGGACCCGCGCCCGGAGCCTGTCCTCGCTGAAATCAAAAAGCACCATCCTCCAGCGCCCGTCCCATTCGCGCCCCCAGAGCGAGGGGGGATGAAGCCCGCCGCTCGCGAGGCGGATCCCGGCCTCTGTGAGGCGGACAGCGCGGCTCGCTCCTCCCTCGCGGCGCACCTCGATGATCTTCTGTTCCTCTAGCTGGCGGACCCTGCGCAGCAGCCCGTGGCGGTATGCCCAGCCCTCCGAGGCATCGCCGAGCTCCCTCCAGGTCGGCCGCTGCGCCGCGTCCATCGTGCTCAGCAGCAGGTAAAGAAATTCCTCCGTGGCTGGTTTCATCCGGTCGCCATGCCTACCACGGAAATCCGGATTGGGAAATTTTTCCCGATCGGAGGCGTTACTCGTACGTGCCGCGGGTGACCCCGATCTGGTCGCGGGCGTGGAGCGACCGCCAGAGGTCGGCGGGCGAGGATGTTCCGTCGAGCAGCGCGAGGTAGGCGCCGAGGACGCGCCGCGCAGCCTCGCCGGATTCCTCGAGGAGCTCGACGCGAAACCGGGTCAGGCCAGCCTCCCGGAACGCGGGATAAAACGAGGCGCCGGACTGGGGGACGGCATGGAAGAGGGTATTCCGGCAGCCAACATCCGCCCGCAGCGGGTGCTGCATGCCGACGCGGTCGCGGAGATGGACGCGGTGGCTTTCGCACGGTCGCCCGCAGTTGCTGTAGTCGGTTCCCTCGGACATAAACGCCGCAAAGACGCAGTGCTCCATATGGAACATCGGCATATGATGGTGGAGGGTGAGATCAAACCATTCGGGCGGCGCGCTACGGAGGAGGTCGAGGATCTGCGGGGCGTTGAGGTCGTGCGAGATCGTGAGCCGCTCGAGGCCGAGGCGGCGGAAGACGGCCGCCGTCGCCGGGTTCGCCACGTTCAGCGAAAAGTCGCCGAGCCGGCGCAGCGGGCTGCCGGCGAAGTGCGAGATGCCGCCGACGTTCCGGATCAGCACCCCGTCGGGCCCGGCATTTTCAATGAGCTTAAAAAACCCTTCCTCGCCGGCCTTTTGGATCCGCGGGGTCGCGAGGAAAATTTCGGCGTTCCCGTGCGCGCGCACCGTGGCGACGGCTTCCTTGTACCGCCGGATGTCTTCGAAATCGACGACGACCTCGTCGATCCCGCATTCGAGCGCGGCGGTGAGTTGCTCATGCGACCGGCAGAGCGCCTGAAGGTGCGGGCGGGCAGAGGGCTCGCTGGTTGCTGGGGCGGGAAGGATCGACTCCAGGGAAACACGTGGCCGGGGATCGCGCGCAAGGATCTTGGCCACCAGATCGCGCCGGAGGCGGTTGAGCTCGGAGAGGGGGAGGATCACATCCCCGACGACATGGTTGGAAATGTGCCCGGGCGCGAAGGGGGTTTCGCCGAGCTTTCCGAGTTGGGCGGCCAGCAATTCGGTCGTGAGCGGACGCGTTCGGGCGGGTTCGAGCGGCATCGCCGAGGCGACTTGGTGCCCGCCACACAAAATCTCCAGCGGCGCGCCAGCGGATCCGGTCACCACAAAATCCAGCTCGCGCTTTTTGTTGGCCGGTTGGGAGATCCTTCCCGCAAACGACTTCCGGAGCTCTTGGTCGAGGGCCGGATCGCTCGTCTTCCAGACGCGGGTTCCCGGTGGGATTGCGGAGTAGTCGAGCTTCCCGTTTTGAAAAGAAAGTCGGGGGCCGGAAACCTCGTAGATCCGCCCGCCCTGCTCGCGGTCGGGATTTCCCCCTGTATCAAAAACAACCCCATCACCGGGCTTGGCCGGGGCGGCGAGCGATTCGAGCTCCACCGAGTCGTCGCTGCAAAAAGCAACCCGCCCGAGGAACGGCCCGCGCTTTTTTCCGAACCGAGCGCCGACGAGTTCCTGGTGGTTGACGCCATGGACCCACCCGGTCGAGAGCCCGCGGGAGAACGTCATCTCCAGCCGGTAGCGGTCGTCCGGGGTGACCGGGTCCGGGCGCTGGTCGCGCACGGCATCGAGTGCCTTCCGGTACACGGACGTGACCGCCGCAACGTACTCGGGCGACTTCAGGCGGCCCTCGATTTTGAAGCTAACCACGCCGCGGGAAACGAGGTCGGGGATCTCATGGACCGCCGCCAGATCCTGCGGCGAGAGCAGGTAGCGCCGGTCCCCGAGATCCTGAAGCGCCCCGTCCACGATCAGGTCGTACGGCATCCGGCACGCCTGCGCACACTCGCCGCGGTTCGCGCTCCGTCGGCCGAGCGCCTCGCTGGTCAGGCATTGCCCGGAGTACGCGACGCAAAGCGCGCCGTGCACAAAAACCTCCAGCGGCAGGAGAGGCGGAAATTTTTCCAGCTCGCGCAGCGAGAGCTCGCGGGCGAGGACGACCTACCGGATGCCGAGCGACGCCGCGAAGCGAACCCCCTCCGGCGAGGTGATCGTCATCTGGGTCGAGGCATGCACGCGCAGGTCAGGGAACATCTGGCGGGCCAGATCGGCCAGGCCGACATCCTGGATGATCACGGCATCGACACCGGCCTGGTGCAGCGCTTCCAGCTCGGAGACCGCGTCGCGCAGCTCGTCGGGAAAGATCAGCACGTTGAGCGCGACGTACGCCTTGACCCCGTGGTTGTGAAGGAACGCCACGACCTCGGGCAGCTCGTCGTCGCGGAAGTTATCGGCCCGCATGCGGGCGTTAAACCGGGGCATGCCGAAATAGACGGCGTCGGCGCCATTGGCGACCGCCGCCTTCAAGCAATCCCAGTCGCCCGCCGGAGAGAGAAGTTCCACGGCCATCACGGTACCACCAGCGGGCTGCAAAGCAAAACGCTCAGACCGGGAGGGTCGTGATGAGCACCTCGGCGGCCCCGCCGATGGGCGCGACATCCAGCCCGGACCCCATTGCGGGCACGATGAAAAACCGTCCGCGCTCGAAGGTTGCCGACCCGCATTGCACGCGGCCCGCCGTCACCGCCACG
>JBGTAT010000427.1:0-3024 GCA_041749755.1 Terrimicrobiaceae bacterium
GCCATTCGAAGCCGGCGTCGCGGAAAATGGCCGCGAGCCCCATGCTTTCGGCCAGCGCCGCGACTCCCTGCGAGCCCGGAACCACGATCGCCTTGACCCCCGCTTTGACGCGGCGGCCCTTGAGATGTTTTGCCACCTCGGTGAGGTCGCTCAGGCGGCCGTTTGTGCAGCTGCCAAGAAATGCGACATCCACCTTGGTCCCCTTGATCGGCTTTCCTCCCTGGAGGTGCATGTGGGCGAGCGCCTCCTCCGCGGTGGCGCGGTCCTTTTCAGGAACATCTTCCGGCCGGGGAACATTCTCGCCGATGAAGATCGCTTGGCCGGGATTGATCCCCCAGGTGACGGTAGGCGCGATATCTTCCGCCCGATAAGTGATCTCGTCGTCGTAGACAGCATCCGGATCGGAGGCAAACGACTTCCAGCGGAGCACTGCGGCATCCCAGTCCGCCCCCTGCGGCGAATACGGGCGGCCTTTCAGATAGGCAAACGTCGTCTCGTCCGGGTTCACATACCCGACGCGGGCCCCGCCCTCGATCGCCATGTTGCAGACCGTCATGCGTTCCTCCTGGGTGAACGCGTCGAACGTCGAGCCGGCGTATTCGTAGGCGTAGCCAAGCCCGCCATTCACGCCGAGCTGGCGGATGATGTGGAGCGCGACATCCTTGGCATAGACGCCCGGGGCGAGCTTCCCGTTGACACGGATCCGGCGGACTTTCGGCTTGCGGATCGCCATCGTCTGGGTCGCAAGAACGTCGCGGACCTGGCTGGTCCCGATCCCGAAAGCGATGGCGCCGAAGGCCCCGTGTGTCGAGGTGTGCGAGTCGCCGCAGGCGATCGTCGTGCCCGGCTGGGTGATCCCCTGCTCCGGACCGACGATATGCACGATCCCCTGCTGGCCGGTCGGAAGATCAAAAAACTTGATCCCGGACTCCGAGCAGTTGGTGCGGAGGGCCTTGATCATGTCGTCAGCGAGGCTGTCGCTGAACGGTTCCTCGCGCTCGTCGGTCGGGACGATGTGGTCGACCGTCGCAAAAGTGCGCTGCGGGTAGAGCACCTTGAGCCCGAGATCGCGCAGCATCCCGAAGGCCTGCGGGCTGGTGACCTCGTGGATCAGGTGGGTGCCGATCAGAAGTTGTGTGGATCCGTTCGGGAGCGTCCGCACCGAGTGCGCCTCCCAGACTTTGTCGAGTAGCGTCTGGCTCATTTGCGTAAAGAGTTAAAAATATCAGCCGACCGCCTGATGGCAAGAAAAGCCATCGGCGAGTTTTGCTCTTTCGCAGGACAAAGTTCTTCAGGAAATCCCCGAAGGGGATGAAGCCTCTCAGCCCAGACTCGACGAAGGAGATGTCCAGTGTGCCGGGGGGACAATTGCGAAGCTACCCTGGGTGTGGGATTTGGCCATTTTGGCACCAAAGGTGCCAGATTCTCCAGCCCAGGCCAACGGCCTGGGTGGGGTGTTTAGAGCCAATCCGGCCTGTAGGGCCGGGATTCTCAATCCCACACATAGCGTTCATCGTAGGAAATTTGGTATCGTTCCAGAAATCGGCGATATTCATCTTGAAAGGAAATCTGTTTGTGATGCTCGGGTTGGTTCTGAATGTAGGCGATCACGGCACCAGCGTCCGACTCGCTCACAGAAAACGCTCCGTATCCCGACTGCCAGTGGAACGAAGAAAAGCAGGGGCCTTTGGTTTTGATCCACTTGGAGGAACTCGTTTTCAAGGTTTCGACGACCTCTGCGATCGTGCGGGTTCGGGAAAGCCGGAAGAAGAGATGTACATGGTCGGAAACTCCTCCGACTTGAATCGGGGGGCAGCCCACTCCATTCAACACTCCAACCAGATAGGGGTGAATTTCCGCAGCGACTTCGCCCGTAAGCATGGCTTCTCGGTTCTTGGTGCTGAAGACGAGATGAGTGAGGATGCTGGAAAGAGATTGCGGCATTTCGGTAACCGGAATCGCGGCCCTTCAGGCCGCAAAAACTCTTATAAACCATAACCCAGGCCGCTGGCCTGGGCTATGGAATTTTGCGCCTTTGGCGCATCGGAAAATGGCCAAACCCCAGGGTAGCTTCGCAACCCTGGGCTCCAAGATTGAGCCGCGTTGTGGCTCAATGCCTTGCGTTGTTCCAAAAATTCCTCTGAGCGGTCATCTCTCCTGAGTCATCAGAAATTTATCCTGCGCCCTTTGCTCTTTTTCAGGCGGCCATGAGGACCGGCCGGCTGGCCGGGGTGCGCAGGATCCGCGCGGCCAGCCAGGCGGCGAGGACGCTCGTCGCCAGCGCCTTCGCCCAGAGGTTGGTGAGCGGGAAGATCGGCCACCCGTAGTTTTCCGAGCCGAGGAGAATGGCGAGGCCGACGAGCCAGGCGACCAGGACAAGCCGGCGAAAGACGATCCCCTCGACGGCAGCCCAGACGGCGACGAACGCGCCGAGCATCACGTAGGAATTCGTCTCGGTGCGAGGGTTGAATAGCATCAGGTAGATCGTCGTGACAAAGAGCACCGTGAACGCGGAGCGCAGGGCGTCGCTCCCCCGGACCACCTTCCAGCAGAGGCCCAAAGTCGCCAGGCCGGCGAGGGCGCGGATCGCAAGCTGGAGCGAGGACGGAAGGTCGATGCCAAAGACCCGGAGCATCCCGGCGAAGTCGCACCATGAGGTCCCCGAAGGTTTTCCTGCCTGCTGGAGGTTGTGCACAAAGGCCCCGTATTCTCCGGCTGCGTAGGCCGGGTTCGGGTGTGCGAGCGGAGCCAGCGCGGTCACGACCAGCGCCGCCAGGAGCGGGAGCCTCAGCCTCGGATACAGGACGCCACAGAGCAGGATCGGCGCAATCGCAATCGGCTTAAAAACCAAAGTCAGCGCCAGAAAAATCGCCGCCGGCCACCAGCGCTCGCGGGCCAGGGCGAGGGCGGTGAGGAGAAAAAGCGCCGCGAGCGGCATGTTGACCTGACCGTTGCGGGCGCTCGCAAATGTCGAGGGCAGGACGAGGACGGTGGCTGCCAGGAAGACGGCAGCGCGTTTGTCGG
>JBGTAT010000428.1:0-2112 GCA_041749755.1 Terrimicrobiaceae bacterium
GATCTCTCCGGAGGCCACCGTTCCCATCATCGGACGTTCTTTTGTCTATCGCTGCGCCATCTTCACTTTGCCCTGCTACCTCGCCCTGCGCGGGTGGCTGCCCGAATCGCTTTCGCCCGGACGCATGCGCGCCTGCATCACGGCGGCCACCCGCCGGATCATGGATGCACCGGGGGTATTCGACAGGCGCGGCTGGTTGACTATCGGTTTTTGCGGCGGACAGGATGACTTGGGCGAATCCTACATCGCGGTCAGTTCTCTGTATCTTGTCAGCAACGTGTTCCTTCCCCTCGGGCTGCCGCCCGAAAACCCGTTCTGGGCAGCTCCCGGCGAGGACTGGACTTCGCAACGCGCCTACGCCGGACTGCCTATCCCTCGAGATTCCTCGTTGTCCGGCGACATCCTCGCGCCCCATCAGGTGCAATGGGGCGTCCTTCCCTGGGAGTCATAGCCCGGAAAAATTGAGCCTCAAAAAGCAGCAAATGTCGCGTAACATGTATTGCTCGTGTGGCAGGGGATGCCTGGTGGTCCGGAGGCGCGTGGAGAAATTACGGACGTGAAAACTGCCTTCGATAGGCACCTGGTGCGATACCCGTGCGCTTTTTGAAATCGCGAGCCAGATGGTTCAGGGAGGTGTAGCCGCAATCATCCGCAATCTGCTCGATCGAAGCACTGCTTGCGCGGAGCGAGGCTCTCACCTGCTCGATCTGCTCCTTGCGAATTTCTGCCAGGATGGTCGTCCCCAGATGCTGGCGGAACAGCCTCTCCAGCACCTTGCGGCAGCAGCCGCTTCGAGCCGCGACGTCGTCCACCGAAATCCCGATCCCCCGCGTCTCCCGGATGAAGCGCACCGCCTTTTCCACGTGCGGGTTGTCCACCCGCAGGATATCGGTCGAGGCCCGCTCCATGACCCCTTCGGGCTGCAGAAAAACCGGCCCGTCTGAAACGCGCTTCCCTCGGATTCTGTCGAGAAGGAGGTTGGCTGCCTGAAACCCTTCCTGCGCGAATGGAATCTTGATGCTTGAAAGGTGGGGAGTCACCGCGTGGACGTAGCCGGGATCATCCCCAGCGCCGAGGATTGCCACTTCGTCGGGTACGCGCAGGCCCATGCGAGCGCAGGCACCCGCAATCCAATAGGCTCGCCAATCGTCCACGCAAAAAACCGCAACCGGCTTGGCCAGACCCTCGAGCCACGAATAAATCGATGCCTCCCATGGAATGAGGCGGCTGAGCGGATACCGTTGCTCAGGCGTCCGGTTGATGTCCGCGCGGAAGCGCGATGGCTTGTGCCCCCGCTTTCGGAGCGCCACGGCGAACCCCGACCAGCGCGCCTGAGAGACCCGATCTCTTGCCAGACCAAAATATCCGAATGATGCGATGCCCGCACGGTCGAGATGCTCCGCGGCCATCGCCCCGATCGCGCGGTCATCGGTCCCGACCTGTGGGATGCCCGCAAAGGGAATCCCCCCGTAAATGCTCACCGCCGGGATCCCCAGCCGAGACATGTAGCCGGCATAGTCCCGGCGCCCGAACATCCCCAGCATCCCATCAATGCCGAATCGTGCAATGCGCGTCAGATCGTTTTTTACGAACGGCGGATAAAATCCAACAAACGAAAGCTCCGCCCCCCGCCGCAAGGCCACCGCCTCGGCCGCCCCGACCCACTGCTCGCGCCTGAGGGCCGCTCCCTTTTGGAGAAGAAGGTTGATTCTCATTGGATTATGTCAGCTCATGCGCTCCAAATTGCAATATTATATTTCCTTTATGGGAATAGTTGCCGTCGTGGCCCTGGCGTATTCTGGGTTTGTGAATTCCTCCCTGCGCTGCTTCCTTTTCGCGCTGCTCGCCGTTCCGGCTCTCGCCTTTGGGCAGACTCCGGTGATCAGCATTCAGGCAACCGATGCGTTGGCGATTGAAAAATCGAACGCCACGCTTGCGAGCGACAGCGCGACCTTTGAGGTCTCGCGGGCGGGGAGCGCCGGTGGGGATTTGGTGGTTACCCTGCTCCCAACCGGGAATGCTGTGCTGACGACCGATTTCACGGTTGCACCGGCAGGCGCTACCACGTCGGTGACGATTCCCGCCGGGAAGGCTTCGGTGGCGATCGTTGTC
>JBGTAT010000429.1:0-3733 GCA_041749755.1 Terrimicrobiaceae bacterium
GACCGGAGCGCAGATCAGCCCGCGCCCGTGCTGGGCCATAAAGTTGACCGCCTGCGGGGTCACCTTCGCCGCCGCCATCAGGAGGTCGCCCTCGTTTTCACGATCCGCATCGTCGGTGACAATCACCATGCGCCCGCGGCGGATATCGGAAATGACGGAGGCGATCGGGTCGAAGGGAGATTTCATGATGTGAGGGGTGCATCGTAGACGCGGAATCTGCCGCCCGCAATTTCTTTCAAAATGTGCTTGCTCATTTGAGATCTTTCCATAGTGTTTCCCCTCCTATGGCAAAAACAGCATGGCTCGAGCGCAATAAGCGCAAAGCGAAGACGGTGGCAAAATATGCCGCTCTCCGCGCAGAACTGAAGGCGAACAAAGACTACGCGTCGCTCGCCCAGCTCCCCCGTGATGCCAGCCCGACCCGCCTCGTCAACCGCTGCCAGGTCACCGGACGCCGCCACGCCTACATCCGCCGGTTCAAAGTTTCCCGTATCACATTTCGCGAGCTCGCCTCGGCCGGATTGATTCCCGGTGTGACGAAGTCGAGATGGTAGCCCGGCCCGCACCGGTCGTCTGCCGGTCATGCCGATCTATGAATACGAAGCTACCTGCGAGGGTGGCTGCAAAGCCTGCGGGGGCCGATTCGAACTCCGCCGTCCGGCGGACAGGCCGGAGTTGACTGCCTGCCCCCTCTGCAAAAAGCCGGTCCGCCGCGTGATTTCGCTGCCGACCACCCCGCGCCTCCTTAAGCCGCTTTCGGTCACGGATGCCAAAAAAGCGGGCTTCACCGTCTTCGAAAAAAAAGAAAAAGGCGTTTACGAGCGCCAGTAAACCGGACGGGGGGGGCAGGCGGCGCGCATCTCCGAAAGTTACAAAAGAGGGCTTCGCCTTGAGGAATCTTGTTTGGAGTTCCGCCTTTAGTCGGCGCATTTTTGGCAGCCGCGCGACTCGCCAGCCGCCTAAAGGCGGAACTCCGAACCCGGATTGCCTGACAGGCGTGCAACTTTCGGGCATGCGCCCGGGGCTAGGCGCTGCCGGGAGAAAAGTATTTGACACATCCGGGGCGGACGGGCTAGCCTCTTCACGTCGATAGATTGTGAGTCGGGAATTTCCCCGCACTCGGTCATCGAGACCTGCAAACGTCGCGAGACAAATGTTTTTATTCGCTCCCCGGGAGGACTAACCCGAAGGCGAACCGTATTTTTAATTCTGAAGAGAATATTTCATGGCCGGCCGCGAAAGTGGTCGATGGTGAAGCGTCTGAAGGAAGCTCCGGATGCCGCGCTGCGCACGCCAATCCCAAAATCCCCAAGGCCAAACGAGGCCGACTGAACAAAAATTTACACATGATCGAAGAATCCACCTCCCCCGCGCCCGGCGCGGACTCCCCCGCCAAAAAATCTCCCTCCCGGGGCCGCCGTCCGCGCGCTCCCCGTTCCGACCGGCAACCCCGCCGCCGGAGCCCCAAAGTTTCTGATGCGCCTGCCGCCCAACCGGATGCTGCTGAGGCTGTTCAGGCTATCCCGCCCGCCGATCCGGCTCTGGAGGTGTCTGCCGCTCCCGTTGCGGCCCTTCCCCCGCCGTCCCCCGCCCCGATCGTCGTCGCCTCTCCGGCCCAGCCGCCCACCCCACCGCCGCCACCAGCTCCCCCGACCTACGCCGAGGGCATCGTCGAGGTCTCCGGAAAAGGGTTCGGATTTTTGCGCGAATCCCGCCGGAATTACGCGCAGTCGAACAACGACATCTTTGTCACGCCCGAGGTCGTCCGGAAATATGCGCTGCGCGACGGCATGTGGATCCGGGGCGAGACCCGGCGCGGGAACCGCGGGCCGCAGCTCTTCCGCCTCACCGAGCTTGAGGGCGAGGATCCGGAGCGCTTCCAAAACCTCCCGGTTTTTGAGGAGCTCACCACGATCAACCCGAACAAGCGGATCCGCCTCGAGACGGTTCCCGAGCGCTACACCACCCGGATCATGGACCTCATGACGCCGGTCGGCAAAGGCCAGCGCGGCCTGATCGTCGCTCCTCCCCGCACCGGAAAGACGACGCTGCTCCAGCACATCGCCGATGCCGTGGTCAAAAATCACACCGAGATGAAGCTGATCATCCTGCTCGTCGATGAGCGCCCGGAGGAGGTCACCGAAATCCGCCGCACCGTCCCGAGCGCCGAGCTCATGGCCAGCTCGAACGACAGCGACATCAAGACGCATACCCGGATCGCCCAGCTCGCGATCGAGCGCGCCAAGCGGCTCGTCGAGATGGGGAAGGATGTCTTCGTGCTCATGGATTCGCTCACCCGCATCGGCCGCGCGTTTAACAACGCGCAGGGCGGCGGCGGCCGCACGATGTCCGGCGGCGTCGATGCCCGCGCGCTCGAGATCCCGCGCAAGCTCTTCGCCGCGGCCCGTAATACCGAGGAGGCCGGCTCGCTCACGATCATGGCGACCGCGCTCATCGAGACCAACAGCCGCATGGACGAGCTCATCTTTCAGGAGTTCAAGGGGACCGGCAACATGGAGCTCGTCCTCGACCGTAAGATCAGCGACCAGAGGATCTACCCGGCGGTCGATATCTTCCTGTCCGGAACCCGCCGCGAGGAGCTCCTGCTCCCCGAGGAGGACCTCCATAAAATCAACGTCATCCGGCGCGGGCTGGCCGGACACAAGCCGATCGAGGCGATCGAGCGCCTCCTGTTTTTCATCCGGAAATACCAGACGAACGCCGAGCTTCTCAAGGGCCTTCCGGGATAGCCCGCTACCTTTCGATAAGCCCCCTCGCCAGCATGCCACCGGAAAGGTTCCGTGCGTCGAATCCGTGCTGGAGCAGGACGCGCGTCGCATAGTACGCGCGCTGGCCGGAGAGGCAGTAAACGGAGATCGGTCGGTCGCGCGGCAGCTCGCCGATTCTGCTGCGCAGCTCGTTGAGCGGGATGTTCAGCGCCTCGGGCGCATGGCCTTCGGAAAACTCATCCGGCTCGCGCACATCAAGGAGAAACCCTGGCTCCCCGGCTCCCCAGTGGGCCAGCGGCATGTCGTTGCGCAGCACATCGGCGGCGATCATGCCGGCAAAGTTGACGGGGTCTTTGGCCCCGCCAAATTGGGGCGCGTAGCACAACTCCGCCTCCTCGAGATCGTAGATCGTCCCGCCGAGCTGGACCGCCATCGCGATCGCGTCGACCCGCTTGTCGACCCCGTCCTCGCCAGCCGCCTGGGCGCCCAGGATTTTTCCGTCGGACTTGCGGAAGATGACTTTCATCGAGATCGGCTTGGCTCCCGGATAGTATCCCGCATGCGAGCGGGGGGTCAGGTAGATTTTTTCAAAGTCGTCGTCGCCGAGCCTCCGGAGCAGCTTCTCGCTGGCTCCCGTCTGGCCGACCGCGGCCTCGAAGACCTGGCAGATCGAGGTGCCCTGGGTGCCGCGATAACGGGAGTTGCGCCCGGCGATCACATCGGCCGCGATCCGGCCCTGCCGGTTGGCTGGCCCGGCCAACGGGATGAGCGTCCATTGGCCGGTGACAAAATCTCTGACTTCAACCGCGTCGCCGACCGCGAAGATATCGGGGTCGCTGGTGCGCATCTGCTCATCGACGCGGATTCCGCCGCGCTGGCCGATCTCGATTCCGGCCATCTTCGCCAACGCAATCTCCGGGCGCACGCCGATCGCGAGAATCACGATGTCCGCCGGGTGGCACTTGCCGGAACTGGTGAGAACTTCCAGTGAGCCGTCCGAGGTC
>JBGTAT010000430.1:0-13197 GCA_041749755.1 Terrimicrobiaceae bacterium
GTGCGTCGGCTGCGGCCTCTGCGCGGCCGTCTGCCCGCGCGGCGTCCTCTCGCTGGAAAACGGACCGCCCGACGGGCGCTACAACAATCCGGAAGGCTTGTCTCTGCTCGGTGAAACCAAGGCTCAGTGAGTTCGATGACCCCGTCTCTCCGGAAAGAAGGCCAGGGCCAGGTTTCGCTGCCTCCGGGTGCGCCGGGCTTGTCCCCCCGCTGGGCCTCTGCCGCAAAGGAAGGTGTCGGCACCGCCTACTCATCCGACGCCTTGGTCTGGTTCACGCTCAGCCACGGGATCGTCAACGAAATCTATTTCCCGCACGTTGACACGCCGAACACCCGCGACCTCCAGTTCCTCATCACCGATGGCGAATCCTTCTGTCACGAGGAGAAAAAGGACCTCCTCCATCAAATCGAGTACCCAGAGAAAAACGCCCTGCTTTACCGCCTCACAAACTCGGACCCCGGGGGCCGTTACCGACTGGTTAAGGAAATCATTGTCGAGCCGCATTCCTCCGTCTTGCTCCTGCACACGCGCGTGGAAATTCTTCACGAGTCGCTGCGCGGAAAGCTGCGCCTCTACGCCCTTCTTGCGCCCCATCTGAAGGGTACAGGCAGCGGCAACTCCGCGTGGCTGTGCGAAAACGGGAACCGCAAGCTCTTCGGCTCCCACCGAGACGGACTGGAGATGGCCTTTGGCTGCGAACCCGATTTCGCGCGCCGCTCGGTTGGCTACGTCGGAGTCAGCGACGGATGGCAGGACATCTCCCGCCACTTCGGGATGCGTTGGGAATATTCCGAGGCGATGGACGGCAACGTCGCCATGATCGGCGAAATCGATCTTTCGCAGGGACTGGAATTCACGCTTGGGGTGGGGTTTGGAACAACGCCCCATAGTGCATCAACCCAGGTCTTGCAGGCGTTTGCCACTCCCTTCGTGGACCTGCGGCGAAAGTTTGTCGCGCAGTGGCAGCGCACGCGGTTTGCCGAGGATTTTCCAGAGCTCCCCAGCGATTGCCGTTCGTTGCTTCGCCTCAGCCAGTGCGTGCTCCTCGCTCATGAGGACAAGATTTTCCGGGGGGCCTTTGTTGCCTCCCTGAGCATTCCCTGGGGAGAAACCAAGGACGACTCGGATCTCGGGGGGTACCATTTGGTTTGGGCGCGTGACATGGTGCAGAGCGCCACGGGCCTTCTGGCCTGCGGCCAGACCGAGTCCGCCCTGCGCGCGCTCGTCTGGCTTGCGTGCATCCAGGAGGACGATGGCAGCCTCCCCCAGAACAGCTTCATCAACGGAAGGCCATACTGGACCGGCACCCAACTCGACGAGGTTGCTGCTCCCGTTCTCCTTGCCTGGCGCTTGCGACGCGCCGACGCCCTCCGCCAGTTTGATCCCTGGCCACTCGTCTCTCAGGCTTCGCGCTTTTTGATCCTCCGGGGCCCGGTCACGGCTCAAGAGCGCTGGGAGGAAAACTCCGGGTATTCGCCCTCGACCCTGGCGACAGTCATCGCCGCGCTCGTGATTGCGGCCGAATTTGCAGGGACGCAGGAGCGGGCGGAAACTGCCGGATTTTTGCTCGACTACGCCGACTGGCTGGTCTCCCACCTGGAGGACTGGATGGTTACCACCAAGGGGGACTTGGTGGACGGCCGCCCCCGGCACTACCTTCGAATCACCCCTGCCGAGGCAGGCAATCCCATTGCCGCTCCGGATCCTGACCATGCCGAAATCCAGGTGGCCAACGGGGGGGGCACCATCCCGCCCGCAACATTGTCGGCGGGGACTTCCTCCACCTTGTGCGCCTTGGGGTCCGGCCTGCCGACGACCCCGCCATCCTTGATTCGATTGAGGTCATCGACGGCGTGATCAAACGTGGCTTGCCTCAGGGTCCCGGCTGGCGACGCTACAACTTTGATGGCTATGGACAAAAGCCCGACGGCGGGGCTTTCGACGGCACGGGGGAGGGTCGCTGCTGGCCGATCCTTACCGGCGAGCGGGCCCATTACGAACTTGCTGCCGGTCGGGACCCGATGCCCTGGATCAAAACCATGGCCGGCTTTGCCAACGAGGGAGGCATGCTGCCCGAGCAGGTCTGGGATGCCGACGCATTGACGAATGGACGCATGAAACCTGGTGGCCCCACGGGGGCAGCGATGCCTCTTTGCTGGTCCCATGCCGAATACCTTTCGCTGGTGCGGAGCGCAAGTGATGGGGTTTGTTTCGACCGCATCGAGCCTGTACACCAGCGCTACACGATCCAGAAAACAGCCAGCTCCATCGAGATGTGGACGCTTGCCCACCAACTTCAAGAGATCGGGTACGGAAAAACCTTGCGCATCATCCTCGACCAACCCGCCAGCGTGGTCTGGTCCGTCAATGATTGGCAAACCGTGCGGGAAATCGAAGCGACCGACTCCCGCATCGGCTGCTGGTCAGCCGATTTTCCTGCTGGAGATTTGGCCGCTGCCTCCGCAGTGGTATTCACGTTTTGCTTGAACTCTCACTGGCTCGGACACAATTTCCGTGTGCGGATCAGCTCCAAATAGTGATGCCCCTCCCAACCCCTGAATCCCCATTCGCAAGCTCCTCCCCATTTACACATTCGCGGCGATCCTGACCGTCGTCGTCCTCATCGGGCTAGCCGTCGTTCCCCTGGCCGTGCAGCTCGTGGAGCGCAGATACCTCGACCTTCAGGGGGACATTAATCGTCGGCAGGCGGAAGCATTTGCACGGTTCGTGGAATTTCGCCTGGCTCAGGGCATTGCGGAGGATCAGATCCTTCCGGAACTCAATGGCATGTTGGTACACGCAGATGCGGACCGCGGGTTTTCTTGTGTCATTTCGCAACAGAGCAAGCGGTTTATTTCCCATCCCATCCCGGCAATTGTCGGAAGGCCGGTCGCTTCGCTCGGAGTCGAGTTTGAGTCAAAGGACGGTCGCGGGGCACGCATTCCGATGGAAGATTCCGTCCCAGACACGGGTTCGCGCGAGGGGATTCTTCATCTGCCGGACATGCAGCGCGAAGTCGTCTTCATGCGGTCAATTCCAGGCGCCAGATGGACGGTCGCGACCCACGAAAACACCGCACGTGTGGATCGCGAGCTGGCAGATATTCGCTGGAAAATGATCGGAGGATTTGTTGTGCTCGGGCTGGTTGTGGCCGGTCCGTCGGCCTTTGCCGCCCGTCGGGTGAGCGGGCGGTATGAGAAGATGATCGAGGAGGGCAACTTGCGGATCCTGGAGGAGCAGGCGGTCTCGGAAAATCTGCTGCGAAACATCCTGCCCGATTCCATCGCGGCCAAGCTCAAGTCCGGCCCCGAGGTCATCGCCCAACACCATGATGCCGTCAGCGTGCTTTTTGCGGACCTGGTCGGGTTCACCAGTCTCGCGGGCCGAATCACTCCGGAGAAGCTCGTTCAGGTTTTGAACGAAATATTTTCGCGCTTCGACGACCTGGCCGAGGCTCACGGCCTGGAAAAAATCAAAACCATCGGTGATTCCTACATGGTCTGCGGAAATCTGCCGAACCCGGCCCCTGACCACCTGGCCCGGCTGGCCGACATGGCAGTCGCGATGATCGAGGAAATCCAAACCGTTTCACAGGCCCAAGGTTTGAACCTCGAACTTCGCATCGGCATGGACATCGGCCCCATTGTGGCTGGCGTGATCGGGAAACGCAAATTCAGCTACGATCTCTGGGGAGATGTCGTCAACACCGCCAGCCGCATGGAGTCCAGCGCCAAGCCTGGCCGCATTCACGTCACGCCCGCAGTCGAAGCTGCCCTGCGGGGTCGCTTCATTTTTGAACCCCTCCCGGAGCAGGATATCAAAGGTAAAGGCCGGATGTCCACCTACCGACTTGTGGGCCGGGTCACTGCCCCATGAACCGATTGACGGCCATGATCATTTTTTTGTTCGCCGGGATTTTTGGAGCGGGCCTCCTGCAGGCGGAGCCAGCGCTTGAGGCCTTACACGCCTACACCGCCACGCTGAAGACAAAATTCCCGGGCGTGCCCACCATCACCCTTTCTGAGTTCGCAGCGCTCGGAGCCCCTCCCATCCTCCTCGATGTGCGCGAGGAAAACGAGTTTGCGGTCAGCCATTTGGCGGAGGCTGTCCGGGCCGCGAGCGATCCTGTTGCGCAGCTCGGGAAGCTGGGCGCGAAAAGCGACACGCCGGTTGTGGTCTACTGCTCGGTGGGCTACCGTTCGTGCGTGCTGGCCGAAAAATTACAGGCGGCGGGATTCCGCAACGTCCGCAACCTCGAGGGCTCGATCTTTGCCTGGGCCAACGAAGGGCGCCCGCTCGTCAACGCCCGCGGCGAAACCGCAGGGGTCCACCCGTTCAACCTCCTCTGGGGGCGATACCTCGAGAAATCTCTGTGGCGCTGGAAACCGGAGCCCTAGCCGGGGCGTTACATCAGTATGCTCCACATCTTCTGGGACACCCGCGGCTACTTTTTCTGGCTCCTCGTCGTCTCGGCGCTCGTTCTCCTGGCCGAGCGCATCCGCCCGTGGCGCGCCGGTCAGAAGCTCCTGCGCAAAGAATTTTTCCACGACCTGTTCTGGCTGTTTTTCAACGGGCATTATTTTGCTGTCCTCTTTGCGTATGTGAGCGCATTTGCCGCGCAGGGCCTTTTTCCTGCCATCGACGCGGCGAAAACGTGGAACCTGATTGCCGCATGGCCCGTGGCCGCCCAGGTTGCGGTCTATTTTCTCCTCAAAGATTTCCTCGACTGGTGCGTGCACAACCTTCTCCATCGCGTCCCCTTTCTTTGGGAATTCCATAAGCTTCACCACTCGATCGTCGAGATGGACTGGATCGGCAACTTCCGGTTTCACTGGATGGAGAGCGTTGTCTACCAGGGGCTGACTTACTTCCCGCTCGTGGTTCTGGGCGTCGATCCGCTGGTCATCCTGCTGGTGGCCATTGCCTCGACGCTCATCGGCCACCTCAACCACAGCAACCTCGACATCACCTGGGGGCCGCTCCGGTTTGTTTTCAACTCCTCCCGCATGCACATCTGGCACCATATGCACGACCTGCCCCACGGCCATGCCAAGGGCGTTAACTTCGGGATCTCGCTCAGCATCTGGGACTGGCTGTTCCACACCGCCTACTGGCCGGCAGCCCGCGAGTGCCCGGAGCAGCAGCCCGAAAAACTCGGCTTCCCCGGCATGGACAAGGTGCCGCCCTCGCTCGCGGCCCGGTTCGTTGCCCCCCTCTGGGAATCGCCGCGCACCCTTATGAAATCCATGAAACTTAGGAAAAACCGGTAAGTCTCCTTGATGTTTGGTATGCCGGCGGCTTGTTGGCTGCCGCGCTTCTCGAAGTCATACCGCATTTCATCAACAGCAGCCCTTCTCATCTTCACCCCGGGCCGGCTTGCTGCCGGCACTCAGGAGGGGAGCGAGCAATCGGGAAAAAAACACTGCTGCAAGGGCAGCTCCGCCGAGCGGCGCAAAAATATACACCCAAAAAAATCCGCCGTTGCGGTCGGGAAATGCGGCGTCCCCCCATCCCGCCCACCAGGCGATCATCCGCGGGCCGAAGTCCCTCGCAGGATTCAGCCCTGCCTGGGTGAGAGGCGCGAGCAGAGCAATAATTGATGCGACGGTCAGCCCGATAAATGCCGGCGCGAGAGCATCGTCAGGCCGGCCGACATTGCATCCCTCTGTCAGGGCGAAAATCAAGAGGACGAGAAGAAAAGTTCCAAAGGCTTCCACGCAGATCGCGAGTGGCATTGGGACGACCGCGCCCATTCCGGGGTTGGGGTAGAACTCGCCAAAGAACATGGCGGTTTTGACCGAGGCCTCCGATCCCCGCACGATCCCATGGGACAGCTCAAACGCCGAGATTGAGGGGCCAAAAAGAAGCAGAATGGCTCCTCCGGCCGCGGTTGCCCCGGCAAATTGCGCCACGAGGTAGAGCGGCAGCCGGTGCGGAGCCATCCGTCCCGCCAGCACCATCGCGACGCTGACCGCTGGATTCAGATGGGCACAGGAGAGGTGCCGGGTGAGGTAAATCGCAAGGGTAACCGCCACTCCCCAAACGAGAGCAACCTGCATCAGACCCTGGTGCGCGCTGAATAATACGGTGACCGCCACGGATCCGCATCCGAGGAGGACGAGCAGGAATGTTCCTAGAAACTCTCCAACAAATTCCCTGTATCTGCCTGCACTCATCAGTTGCTCTGCGGGCTCGTTTTATTCAGGATGGCAGGAAGGTTCGTGCGCTGGAGCCTGGGCTGGCTGACGTTTCGAACATACGGGTCATTCGGGTGATTTTTCACGTAGTCCTGGTGGTAGGCCTCTGCCGGATAAAAGGTCGCCAAGTTTTTGATCTCCGTGGCGATCGGCTTGCGGAGCCCCTTTTGCGCCTTGGCTTTCGACTGCTCCGCGATTTCGGCCTGCCCGGGGCTGTTGGGAAGGATCAGCGAGCGGTATTGGCTTCCAAAATCCGGCGAAACCCCGCGCGCTTCGGTCGGATCATGGGTTTCCCAGAAGACGTCCAGAAGCTTCCCGTAGCTGACTTTTGACGGGTCAAATTCGATTTCGACGACTTCGGCATGACCGGTCCGGCCCCTGCCGACATCCTTGTAGGTCGGGTTGGGTTCGCTCCCTCCGGCATATCCGGACGTCACGCTCACGACGCCGGGAACCGCTTCATAGATCTCCTCGACGCACCAGAAGCACCCTGCCCCAAGAACCGCGCGCTCGGTCGCTTTCGAAGATTTTTCTTTCCCGGCCGGTGTCCCTCCGAAGAGGGCCGCCTGCTTGCTGTAGCCTTCCTTTTCAAGGTCTCCGGCGGCAATAAACCGGAGCGCAGCCGAGTTCATGCAGTAGCGCAAACCGGTCGGGGCCGGTCCATCTTTAAAAACATGGCCAAGGTGGGAGTCGCCTTTGACCGAGCGCACCTCCGTGCGGGGGATCCCCAGCTTGAAGTCGGTCTTCT
This sequence comes from Terrimicrobiaceae bacterium, assembly GCA_041749755.1. Classification (GTDB taxonomy): domain Bacteria; phylum Verrucomicrobiota; class Verrucomicrobiia; order Chthoniobacterales; family Terrimicrobiaceae; genus QYQL01. The sequence continues at coordinate 6,946 of JBGTAT010000430.1, forward strand.
CCTCGATGGCGGCGGGATCGACCGGCTTCGTGAAACTCGGCCAACCGGTGCCCGAATCAAATTTGTCCTTCGAGCTGAAGAGGGGCGCGCCAGAGATGATGCAGACGTAGAGCCCCTCGCGCTTGTTATCCCAGTATTCGTTTCGGAAGGGAGGCTCCGTGCCTTCCTCCTTTGTCACTTGGAATTGCAGCGGGGTGAGTTTTTTTTGCAGCTCCCGGTCTGTTGTGGAATCGGGCGTTGTGCCGCCGATGACGGCAGCAACAGATAATGCAGTCAGCAAGATGAGGGCTCGGGTTTTCATGGGCTTCACCAGATGAGAGCAACCGATGGGCGGATTTATTCCGCATGCTCATCTGCTGTGGTAAGGAGCCGTTGAGATGAAGAGAAATGCGGCGCCAACGAGGAGAAGAAACTGGGCGTCCAGGCCGCGGCCGTTGATCGCAGCGAGCGTGAAGGCGGCCAGGCACACTGCCGCCGCAGCGACTTCGCTGAGCGCGGAGACCGACGACTGGGCTTTATAGCGGCGACGCTGCTTGTCTCCCTGCTTGGGGGTGCGGTGGAACGGGGTCGCCTTTCCTGCTACGGCCTCAAAAACCGCAACCGAGTTTGAGATGGCCAACCCGATTCCGGCGAGGATCAGGGTCGGAAGACGCAGGAAACGGCCCGGCCAATCCCGGTGCAAGATCCACTGTCCGCTCGCGTAAAAAACTGTTGGGGCAAGCGAGAGCAAGGCGACCGGGAGCACAAAAACGCTCCATGCCCGGCCAGGCGTTGGACTGACCCAAAGCATCATCAGCGAGGCTACCGCGAAGAGGAGGATGATCGGGTGGATCGCGTAATGGGTGAGGTGAAACCATGCCTGCACTTTTGTCAGGACAGGAATATTTGCCCGTATGAGGGCGGGGGCAAGTTTCAGGGCGGTTTGGATCGAACCTTTCGCCCAGCGGAACTGCTGGCTTTTGAAGGCCGTCACATCGCCGGGCAGCTCGCCGGGAACGACGACGTCTGGGAGGTACATGCCTCTCCATCCGCGGAGCTGTGCCCGATAGGAGAGATCGAGATCTTCCGTCAGGGTGTCTGCCGTCCATCCCCCGGCATCCTCAATCGCCTCCCGGCGCCAGACCCCGCAGGTTCCGTTGAAGTTCATAAACAGCGGGCTGCTGCCGCCGCGGGCTCCCTGATCGATGGCGAAGTGTCCGTCAATTCCCACGGCCTGGGCGCGGGTGAGCCTCGTCTGCTGCTCGTTGAGATGCCCCCACCGGGCCTGGACCCATCCTGCATCGGGGCAGGCGACGAGGTGCGGGACCGTGCGCAGAAGAAAGTCGGGGGGAGGAATGAAGTCCGCATCAAAAATGGCCAGAAACCCGCTGGTCGACTGGCGCAAGCCTTCGGCCAGCGCCCCCGCTTTATAGCCGGTGCGCACCTCGCGGCGGATGACCTCGATGCGAAACCCTTTTGCCAGGAGCTCCTGCGCGACCCTCTCCACCACCTCGCGCGTCTCGTCGGTGGAATCATCGAGAACCTGAATATCATGGTCCGGGTATTCCATCGCGCAGACTGCGCGAATCACCCGCTCGGCTACCGCCACCTCGTTGAACAGGGGGATTTGTGTCGTCACAGAAGGCCACTTTCCCGCCTCCTTCAAGATGGCCAGCCCGCTCCCGAGGTTCAGGGAGTTTTTCTCATCGAGGGCGATCCGGTTTCGCAGGCAGGCCCATACCATAAAATAGGCATTTGCCGCGTAGAGCAGAAGGATGGCGGAAGCCGCAAAGTAGAGGGCCGTGGCGCAGGAGGAAAATCCCATCAAATCAGGCGGCGGAGGGTCTCCTCGCTGGTTTGCATTCCCATCAGCACGAACGTTTTTCCGCCAGCGGACCAAGTTGCCGCGACTTTGTCCCGGTCCCGGATGATCGAGGGCAATTCTCCTGGCGCGTTCTTCAGCGCATCCTGGTCCACGACAAAGAGGTGGACCACCTCCTCGTTGGCCAACTGGAAGCAGATCAGCGAAACCTTGATCCCGTTCAGCAGGTAGGCTTGGCAGCCAACGCCGGGATACCCGCTCAGGCCGGCGGGGATCGTGAAGTCATGCGGAGATCCGCGGGTGGCGAGCCAGGATTTCAGTTCATCGGGGTTAACGCTTACTTTTCCGTGAGCAATGTTGCCGGATTCGGCCAGTTCGATGACTTCCCGTGCAAGTTGCGCTCCCGTCACCGTTGGCCGCCGGCTCTGCTGGGAGAGAAGCCCAAGGCCAAAAAAGACCGCCAGGGCGGCAGCAAGCGCAATCCATGAAACCGGCCGGGCCCAGAGCGGCCGGGCCCGGGGAAGCAAAATAACCTTGCTGCCATGCAGAAGCGATTGCCTCAGGCGTTCTGGCGGCTCTTGAGCCTGGAGCTCCCTGACCATATCCCGATCGAATTTCTGCTCTTGCGCAAACCACCCGGCCAGCTCGGGATCGACCCGGGCCCGCTCCAATGCCTCCGCAAAAAATGGATCCGAGCCATCCTCGCCGCCGGGCCGGAATGCGCTTAATATCAACTTGGCTTCTTCGTTATCCATTTTTTGCCTCCTCTTTATAGGAGTCAAACCGCACGGTTTTGATTCCATTTTCGTCGATCTTTGAGCGGAGCAATTGCTTGGCACGCGACAATCGGGACATGACGGTCCCGATCGGCAGGCTCAAAGTTTCGGCAATTTCTTTGTAGCTTTGCTGGTTGAGGTAAAAAAGTGTGAGGACCGAGCGGTGATGGCTGTCCAGGCCATTCAGGGCGGCCAGCATTTCGTGCTGCTCGGCTTCGCGTGCGGCGGAGGAATCCGCGCCCTCGTCGGGCAGGTCGAGGGCGTCGATGGAGACGTTGCGTTTGCTCTTGTGGTAGGTCGAGGCAAACTCCCGGTAAAGCGTCGTAAACAACCATTGCCTGGCTTTTGCGGGCTCCCTGATCTGCCGGCCCTTCTCCGCAAAAATGGCATACGTCTGCTGCACGAGATCGCACGCATCGTCGGGATTGCGGGCCAGGCTCATCGCAAACCGGTAGAGGTCGGCATAGAACCGGTCCACCACGACTTGAAAAAATCCTTCCTCCATGCCGGAGATACCAGAGGTCGGCTCGTCCATTGATTTGATGGATCAAAGCCGATTCCCAATCGTTCATACAGAACAAAACGATTGGCGCCGGCACAGAATCATGCGGACGGGCAGGGGGCCGGGCATGTCAGCGCGTCTCATTCAGGCCCCAGTTGTAATCCATGAACTCGACCTCCGCATCGTTCGGAATCGGTTTCTCCCGATAGCGGTTCACAAAGGCGACCCGGCCTCCCTTGCCGCCGAAGTCATCCGCATACCAGTCGAAGATTTTTGAAAGCCGGACCCGCCGGCCGCCGGGTTCCAGGACGACCCCCATCGGGTTGGTGTTGATGAAAGAGCGGACAAGGATGTCAAGGTCTTCGTCCAGCGTCGCGGGGTCAAACGGTTTGCCAAGCAGCGGGGGGCAGCTCCGGCTCGCGCAGTTCAGGGCAAAATGGACGCGCGCATCCTGGAATGTCGGGCGGATGCCTTTCTGCTCGAGCTCGTTGAAGCTGGTTTTTTTCCCTGAGATCACAATGTCCGGGCGGTCAAAAAATCCTTCCCCTCCGTCCATCGGCCCAGCGATCGGATATCTGGCGAGGATATTGTTGAGAATCCACGCATTGTAGGCGTTGAGGTGCCATGCGAGCGCCGCTTTCCGATCGGCGGGAGGTGCCGATGAGGCGAAGAATTCCGTGACTTTTTTCAGACGCCCGACGTCCGCTTTATTCGCGTGCCAAGCGGCATAGCGGACCCCTTCAGGCGTCACATAGGTTTTCAACAGGTCCGAGTATTCCGGCGGAAATGCGGACGTTGCAGCCGCCGTCGAGGTGGCCCGCACGCACGACGGGCAGGAGAACGCGCAGAGGGCGGCAAATAAGAGAGCGAGTGGTTTCATACAGTTGCTCATATTGGAGCGTGGACAACTCTGGTTTATTCCCTTGAGATGGACCGGGGTGGAATAAACTCGCTTCCTCTCACCTCCCTCTCCAGTTGGAGCGATCCCATTTTGAAATCCCGACACAACGCGATCTATGCCGGCCTTCTCCTTCTGGGGGGAGTTTTCCTCATGCTGCCCTTCGGATCGCTGCATGCCTACGGCTCCGTTCCATGGTTCCTTAGCGGAGCGGCTGTCATGGCGGCCGGCTACTTCTACGCGATCCGGGAGAAATCGATTCCGTCGTGGCTCTTCTGGACCGTGGCTGTGGGAGCCAGGTTCCTCCTCCTCTGCCAGGCGCCCGGCGACGATATTTTCCGATATGTCTGGGAGGGTCGTGTTCTGATGGCTGGATTCAACCCTTATTTGAACTCTCCCGACGCGCCCGTACTGGAGATGCTGCATGGCGGCACCTGGGAGGCGGTTCAGCACAAATCGTTCACGGCGATCTACCCGCCGCTCGCAGAATGGATTTTTGCATTGCTCTCAGGAATCCTGCCAGCTCCGGTGTTTTTCAAATTTGTCTTTGCGGCGGCCGATCTTGTCGTTGTTGCCATGCTGGCGCGGGCCTTTGGAAAACCCTCGGCGATCCTCTACGCATGGAATCCCCTGGTGATCTATTCCTTTGCCGGAGGGGGGCACTACGACTGCCTTTTTATTCTGGCGATCGTCGCCGGCTGGCTGGCTTGGGGGAAAGGGCACCTGCTGCGTGCCTCCGTTTGGATCGGTGCCGCCGTAGCGATCAAGTGGATTGCCCTGCCGCTCCTGGCATGGATGCTGTGGCAGGCTCTCCTCCGGCAGGGTTGCAAGGCAGCCCTTGTGTCGGCTTTTTTCTCCATACTCCCCTTCGCCTTGGCGTGGTCCGCCGTGGGATTTTGGACCGGCGAGTGGACGGCCCAGCTCCTCCCCCCCATGTTTTCCAAGTATGCCAGGAGCGCGGAGTTCATCCCCGCAATCGTTGGATGGTTCTGGGAGGACAGCAGATATGCGAATCATCTTTTTGTCCTGCCGCTCGCCATCGCGTGGGGCGTCGTCATCTTGCGGGCGCGAACCATGGAGGCTGCCGCCCAATGGGTATTTTTCCTCGCCCTGATTTTCACTCCCATGCTCCATGCGTGGTATTTCACCTGGATCATCCCCTTTGGTGTACAGACGCGAAATCTCGGTGTCATGCTCTTGGCTGCGTCGGGCTTTACCTACTTCCTCCTCTACCACCACGTCGAATCACCCGGAGGCATGTGGCGGTTGACGACGTTGGAGACCGCCCTCCTGTGGATCCCCTTCACGGCAGGATTTCTTTGGTCGGAGTGGCGAAGGATTCAAAACCCCGCAGCGCCTTTGGTGACATGAAAACCACTGCCGCGCTCATGCTGAAAGCACCCCGGCCTGGGACGGTAAAGACTCGCTTGGCGGCCGAGATCGGTGCCGACCGCGCGAAGGAGATCTACAGATCGTTGGTCGAACGCCAACTTGGTGAAATCCCCGGGAGCTGGGCGACCGCCATTCACTTCGCGCCGGACGATGCAGAGTCGGAAATGCGAGCGTGGCTGGCTCCCTCTTTCCGCAACGCATCCTTTGTCCCCCAATCCGAAGGCGATCTTGGCGCCCGCATGCGGGCCGCTGCGATTCACGAACTCGAGCGCGGAGCGGACGCTGTAGCCCTCATCGGAGGCGATTGCCCGTATCTCACGCGGGAATATCTGGCCGAAGCTGCGGGCATCGCCGAGGGCGTTGATGTCGTCATCGGTCCCGCCTCGGATGGCGGCTATGTGCTTCTCCTGCTCAGGCAGGCAGACGCCGCCCTGTTCGAGCATATCGATTGGAGCACCTCCCGGGTCCTGGAGCAAACCAGACAGGCCGCAGATGCGCGCGGTTTGCGGTACGTCGAGATGGATCCGCTTGAGGATATCGACGATTACGCCTCGCTCAGCAGGTTTGAAAGCCAGCAGGACACCAAGTTCTCATGATGCTTGAAAATCTTTGGCGACTGTTGTGATGAATCCGAATCGTCGGACGGAGGTCGTCCCTCCACGCTGGCGCGTTCGTTCCCATTGGATGGCTCTGCTCCGTCAGTGCCCACTTATGGGTCTGCGGGCGGGCAAAGTCGGACGACACGGAGGTCGTCCCTCCACGCTTTCCGCTGCTCAGATCACCTCGCGATAGACGTCGGGGTGCGGGCGGGGGATGACCACGGCGTTCACGAGCACGCCGGCCTCGGCGATGACCGTGCGGGCGGCGCTGACGGCGGCCTGCA
>JBGTAT010000431.1:0-5141 GCA_041749755.1 Terrimicrobiaceae bacterium
CTCGAAGTGCTCGAGCGCGCGGATGCTCGCCGGGCCCGTCCGCAGAAACGCGATTGCGCGGGCCAGGAGGTCAAAGACCGGCTCGACCGGCTCGGCCGGCTGGGTGATCAGGTCGGTGAGCTCGGCAAAGTAGCCGGCGAGAAAAACATTTGCGCAAGGGGCATTTGCAAACGGCTCGACGACCCGGACCTCGCGCAGCGAGTGCAGGGACGATTTGCGGGAGGGCGCATAGGAAATTTCGGCGAGGTAGAACAGGTCAAGCTTTCCGGCGAGCGGGCTTTTGGCCTGCTTGGCGCCGCGGGCCATCGTCGAGACCTTGCCATGGCCCCGGGTGAGCCAGGTCACGATCCAACTCGTCTCGCTCCACGAGCGGCGCCCGATCAGGATAGCGAGGGATTCCTCCATGCAGGGGGGCGGACTGGGGACCGGAAGCCCCCGCCCGGTCGCTCAGGCACGAAGGCGCGCGCGCGCGTCCGCCTCAAGCCATTTCCAGAGGCTCGCAATGCTGGCGGAGGCCGCCGCTTTCGACTCAGCCAACTCCGGCGCGGAGAAGGTCGCCCCGGCGGCCGGCTTTCTGGCCACAAACATATAGTACTTGATTTTTGGCTCGGTTCCGGACGGCCGCACCGCCACCCTCCGCTCGTCTGCCAGCGAGATCATGAGCATCCCCTCGGGCGGGATCCGGTCGCCCTCGATGTCGTGGATGGTATCCTTGGCAAAATTGAGGATCGAGGTGACCTTCGAGCCATCAACTTCCACCGGCGGGTTCGCCGAATACGACTCGACGAGGGCGGCGATCTGCGCAGCGCCGGCGGCTCCGTCCATCGTGAGCGACTCGCCGCGCTCAAGGAAGACGCCGAACTCCGCAAAAATCTGATCGAGGAGTCCGGGGAGGGTGAGCTGGCGCGACTTGGCATACGCCGCCACCTCGGCGATCAGCACGGCCGCGCTGTTGCCATCCTTGTCGCGGACAAAGTCCGAGGCGCTGTAGCCGTAGCTTTCCTCGCCACCGAAGACGTAGTACGTCGAATGCTCGAGCCGGAGCGCGCGGGTCTCGAGCTCGCTGAGGGCGGTGTAGTTCTTGCGCAGCGCCTCCGGAATCGCCCGCTCGTACTTCCCGAGCTTTTCTCCGATATATTTAAACCCGGTCAGCGTCTCGACGCACCGGATCCCGAATTTCCCGGCGATCACCTTCTGGAGGTCGGTTGTCACAAACGTCTTGATGATCGCCGCATTTTTCCGGTTCGATTCGTTGAGGATGCCGAACTCGAAGTGCCGGGACGCGCGGTACCAGGCGAGGATCGATCCGATCTGGTTGCCGGTAAGGAGCCTCATGGCACCGGACGCATCGCGCGCGGCGATCCCCATGCGGTCGTCATCCGGGTCGGTCGCGATCACCAGGTCGGCGCCTGTTGCATCCGCCTGGGCGATCGCCATGCTCAGGGCCTCGGCATTTTCCGGGTTCGGGGATTGGACGGTCGGGAACCGTCCGTCCGGGATTTCCTGCTCCGCCACGCCGTCACACTGGAACCCGAGCCGCTTGAGCATCGGCTTGATGATGACCCCGCCCACGCCATGCAGCGGGGTGTAGACGATCTTGAGCGAGCTTTCGCGGAGGATGACATCCGGGTCCAGAGGGAGGGTTGCGAGCCGGTCCATGTAGGCCTCGTCGATCTCCTCGCCCATCGGAATCACGCGGCCGGGGTTCGGCGACGGCGCGAACGCCTCGGACTTCACTGCGTTCACCTTCGCGATGATCGCGCTGGCATGCGGCTCCACCACCTGGCAGCCGTCATCAAAATAGACTTTGTAGCCGTTGTATTGCGGCGGGTTGTGGCTCGCGGTGAGGTTAATCCCTGCCTGGGCACCCACAAAGCGGACGGCAAAAGAAAGCTCCGGAGTGGAGCGGGGACCCTCAAAAAGGTAGGCGTCGCACCCGTACTCGGTGATCACGCGCGCCGCCAGCTCCGCAAATTCGCGGGAGAAAAACCGGGTGTCGTGGCAGATGCAGATCGCCGCGCGGCCGGGTTTGCCGGAGTTTTTAAAGTGCTCGAGGACGTACTGGACGAGCCCCTGGGTCGCGCGGCTGATGTTGTACGTATTCATCGCGTTTGTTCCGACACAGGGAAATTCCGGACGCCCGAGCGGCTGCGGTGAGCCGGCCTCAACCTTCGCAACCACAGCCCCGATCGTCTTGCCCCGCAGCCCGCCCGTCCCAAACGCGAGGGTGCGGAAAAACCGGTTGTCCAGCTCCTTCCAATTTTCCGCCTCCACCAGCTCGGCGATAGCCGCCTCGTATACCGGCGACGTGCTCCCCGAGAGGAGTGCCAAAATGTTTTCGTGTGAGGAGGCGAGCAGCTTGCCGTCCAAAGCGGCCTGGCGAATGGAATCGATGAGTGCGTTCATGGGAGCTTAGGTACTATCAACTTCCCGCCCGGATGCCAATACAACTCCCGGGACAATGATCCGAGTGGACTTGTTGCGTTGCAGCACAAAAATCGGACGACACGGAGGTCGTCCCTCCACGCTGGCGCGTTCGTTCCCCTTGGAGGGCTCTGCTCCGTCGGAGCTCATCTGTTGGTTTGCGGGGCAGACGAAGTCGGACGACACGGAGGTCGTCCCTCCAGCGCTGGCGCGTTCGTTCCCATTGGAGGGCTCTGCTCCGTCGGAGCCCATTTGTTCCAATTTCTGCGGGGCCGTGGTATTTTGTCATCTCTTCAGGATGCCACCGACCCTCACATGACCCCGTCCGCTCCAGCGATCGATGATCCGTGCATCCGGATTGTGGGCAGCTTTCACGAGCTGCTCACGACCCCGTTTGTCGGCCGCCTCAATGCGATCTGCTGGCCGCGTGAGCTGCCGGGAGATTTTCGCGAGGTCGCGGATCACCTGGATGTCCGGCCCGGGATCACGACCCTTGAGGAATCGCTCCTTTATCAGCTTCCTGTGAGCGCCTCCGGCCGAACGGCGATCGATTCCATGCTCGCGGATCTGGAGCTCCTCCGGGCGCACGACCTCTCCCCGGTGCTCGACTGCGTCGAGGGACACGAGCGGGAGGAGGAGCCGGGGCCGGTGCGCACGGACGTTTCCTCCTTCCATGTGGACCAGGCTACGATCGCGGCCGACACGTGGCTCTGCACCTATCTGGGAGCTTCAAGCGAGGGCCTGCGAAACGAGGAGGCCCGGAGGCGGGTGGACATCCCCGGGACCCGCGCTGCGCTGCGCCAGATGTTTGGAGGCGGCGAGGAGAAGGGCTTTCTCGAATTCCTTAAAGAAAATTTCTACGACCTCCACTACGCACCCCTGCCGGGCGCCCGGCCATTTTCTTTCGGGGTCGGCAACCTCTGGCGCATCGCCCTCGAGTACCCGGGCTGCCGCGTCCCGCCATGCATCCACCGGGCTCCGTGCAGCCTTCCGGGCCAGCCGCGCCGGCTTCTGCTCATCAGCTGAGCAACAAAAAAACCCCTTCCGGCGGAAACCGGAAGGGGTTTTCAGGTTAAGTTTTGCTCGTATTAGAACGAGAACGTGACTTTGGCTCCGCCCCAGACCGAGCTCGGCTGGGTTGTTCCCCACAGGTTGGAGAACGCGTAGCTGTAGGCGACGTAGCCGTAGAGGCTGATCACGTCGTTGATCTTGACAGGCAGCCCGAGGCCGAACTCCAGGTTGTTAGCACCGTTGAAGAAGTCGAGGGTGCCTTCCTGGGTGAGGCGTGGGTTGTACTGGAAGTTCGTTCCATAAGCAATCCACGGGGCGAGGGACACGGTGTCCTTGTAGATCGGGATGCTGCCGTCCACGCGGAGGAGGAGGTAGCTGGAAGCAGTCTGGGCGATGCCTTCGCCGCTGGCCACGTCCGGCCCGAGGTTGAAGTAGTAGGCTGCGGACGGAGTCACTGTCATGAAGCCGAGGTCGAAGGTGTAGGCCGCCTTGACGTTGAGCTCATTCGAGTAGAGGTTCGAGCCGGTCGGGAACACGTAGTAGAAGATGTACCCGGCACTGAGGGCGAGATCGCCGATCGTGTGGGTGTACGTGGTGTAGATGTCCACTTCCTTGTACGAGGTGTTCGAGGTGCCGAAGGCAACCCAGGACCCCACCGTCAGGAAATCATTCTCCGTGATGTTCCAGGTGAAGCTCAGGTCGGTCCAGTAGATCCCCGAGCCGTAGTCGCTGTTGTTGCCGTAGGCGTTGCGGATCACGTTCACGCCGCGGAACATGTAGAGGCTGTCCCAGCCTGTGCTGAGCGCCGCATTGTACCACTGCACGGGTTCTTCGATCACAACCTTCTCCTTGAAGGTCTTTCCATCTCCGGCGATCAGGGGGCTGCCGGCAAAGACGGCTGCCAAGCTCACCATCGAAACAATTTTGGTCGCAAGTTTCATTTGATTTTTTTCCTTTGTTTTTTGTTTTTTTGCGGGGCTGACCGAACGCTTTCGTCCGGACCGCTCCAGTTTGTTTCACGCCTCCCGAGGCATGTTGAGTGCCCCTAAAGCATGTGTTGTGCCAAACTCAATACGGGAGGGAATTTGGGTGTCAAAACTTTTTTGAAAAAAAATTTGAACAAATTCCGCCAGACATCTGTCGCAATTTTGCCACCAACCGTACCGGGGGGGGTAAAAAGAAGTGGTGGCGCAGCTTGCGGCAAGCGGCTGGAGTTGGTAAGCACAGCGGTTCCAGGATATGCCAACTTACGAATACGAGTGCGAAAAGTGTCGGAAAACCTTTGAGGTATTCCAATCGATGAAAGATGCGGCCTTCGGGTCCTGCCCGGAGGCGCAGTGCCGCATGAAAAAGTGGGGGAAGGGGAAGGTTCGCCGCCTGCTCGGGACCGGGGCCGGCCTGATCTTCAAGGGGTCCGGGTTCTACATCACCGACTACCGCAGCGAGGGATACAAGCAGGCGGCCAAGAAAGATTCTGGCGACGCCGCGGCGAGCACGGCAAAATCCGAGGCCAAACCGGAGACAAAGCCAGCCGCGAAAAAGGATTCCAAACCGGCAAAGAAGAGCGAATGAGCGCCCGCACATGCCCACACTGCCAGGCTTCCAACGACCTGACGCGGGTTTTTTGCGCGGAGTGCGGCACGCGGCTTCCGGCGCATGTGCCGGAGGAAGAGCCACGCGAGGTGACGCCTGCTGCGGCCGCAGGC
>JBGTAT010000432.1:0-4777 GCA_041749755.1 Terrimicrobiaceae bacterium
ATGAAGCGGCCGGAATTCATGCGGCAGCCTGTCTGAGGGGGCTCCAGAATTCAAATGCGTCACATCGATTTCGTCACGCAAGCCGCTCATTTTATGAATCTTCCAAAACTTCATCAGTCAGTTAACCGGACACCCGTGAGTGGAAATAATGATTCTTCTGGTGACGGAACGTGCGTGTTTGTTTGGAAAGGATCGATGCCTGACCTGAAAAAGCTAATTCTAGATTTGAAAGAGTATGATAAGAGCACAGCTGCGGTTCAGCTCATTATAAAATCCAACCTAAACTGAGCCTAACAAGGCGCTAGAGCCAACACGGTTACTTGTCACGGATCGTGCTCCGAGCAGCACGCTCCGCGCCAAGTAACCGTGCGGCTCATCTAGGACGTTCGCAGACAAATCTCGCCGCTTGACATGTGTTGCGCCTGTGATACGTTTAGATCATGTCACAATCCGCAGTAGTCCATGCAAGAATCGACCAAGCGACAAAGGCCGCGACTGAGAAGGTGCTTGATGCCTTGGGGATAACTCCGACCGAGGCAATCCGGCTTTTTTATCGTCAGATCGCCATCCGGAAGTCCTTCCCACTGGAGTTGCACGTCCCCAACAAGCTCACCGCGTCGGTGCTCACTAAAAGCGACAAGAATCAGGACATCGAGCGGTTTAATTCAACCGCTGAGCTTTATGCCTCATGGGACGAATGATTCTCGCTCAAACAAAGCAATTTAAGAAGGATGTCAAACGCATGCAGAAGCGAGGCAAAGACCTCGAAAAAATAAAAGCTGTCATCGACCTTCTTCTTGCAGAGGAACCGTTGCCTCCAAAGAATCGCGATCACCAACTTGGGGGGAATTGGATCGGGCGACGGGACTGCCACATTGAGCCGGACTGGATTCTAATCTACAAACCTACGGAAGATGAGATTCTTTTGGAGAGGACCGGAACTCACTCGGACCTCTTTTAAGGCAAAAAATGCGAACGATCAAACCACCATGCCTTCGGCACTTTTGGCATTTCGGCTGCGGGGCAGCCTCGGATGCCAAAAGTCCGGTGTCGATGACGGCGGACGTTGATATGCTTGCGTTTTTGTCAACAGGCAAAATGATTCTGCGGATTGTTTTTTCATAACATTCCCTGGCAGCCGGAACGGAAAGCAAGTGGGAGGCGGAGGAGCGGGCGGGGTGATTAGGTTCCCGGCGGTTTGCCGCATTTGGTGATGCCCCCCTGCTTTCGTTTGTCGCTGCTGGTGGATTCACTGGGCACGAGTCCAAGATAGGCCATGAGTTGTCGCGGATGCGCAAAACGATGGATGTGTCAGAGGGGTACCAGTCCGTGCCTACGTGCAAATGCACGCCTGCACGGCCCTTGTTCCTCATACAGGGCAGGAACGGATTTTCCCCATCGCGAGGGGGGGCGGCCTGAGGTGGACCCCGGAATTCGGACCAGTTGGTAAGCTATAAAAAGCGATGGCGTGCAGGTGTGAAAAACCACAACCTGAAAGACCATCGAAAATGAAAGCCAAACGCAAAAGACACGACGCAACATTCAAAGCCCGGGTGGCGCTGGAAGCGCTGAAGGGAGTAAAAACGATCCAGCAGATCGCGACCGAGTATGAGGTTCACCCGGTTCAAGTCTCGGACTGGAAGAAAACTCTTCTTGAAAGGCTTCCGGAAGCCTTCGAGGGAAAAAAGGGAGGCCGGGGAGGAGGCGGGGATTTCGAGAGCGAACGCAACGAGCTGCATTCCAAGATCGGGGAGCTGACGGTGAAATTGGATTTTGCGGCAAAAAAATCCAGACAGCTTGGCCTGTGAAAAGGGCCGGGCTGGTGGAAAAAGAACATCCGAAGTTGAGCGTGCGAGAGCAGTGCAAAATCCTTGGGGTTGCGCGCTCGGCGTTGAATTACAAGCCGGTGGAGGAAAGCGCGGAGGATACGCGGATCATGCGAGCACTCGACGAGATCTACACGATGGATCCGAGCATCGGGAGCCGACGATTACCGACGGTTCTGGAGCGCGACTATGGGATCAAAGCGAATCGGAAACGCATCCAGAGGCTGCGGCGAAAAATGGGAATCGAGACGATCTGGTGCCGTCCCCGGCGCACGAGCATCCCCGATAACGGACACCGGAAATACCCGTATCTGCTGAGGGACCGGGTCGCGGAATACGCCGACGAGGTCTGGTGTGCGGACATCACGTATATCCCGATGCCGCACGGGCACGCCTACCTGTGCGCTGTGATGGACTGGCATTCGCGCAAAGTGCTGGGCTGGGCGGTGAGCAACACGATGGACGCCGCGCTGACAGAAAAGGCCGTGGCGGCCGCGGTGGCGCAGTGCCGGAGCCTGCCGGAAATCTTCAACACCGACCAGGGCAGCCAGTTCACCTCGCCGGAATGGACCGGAAGGCTCGAAGAGCTGGGGATCAAAGTGAGCATGGATGGAAAGGGCCGGTGGATGGATAACGTCTTCATCGAACGGCTGTGGAGGAGCTACAAATACGAGGATCTCTACCTGAAGGAATATGCCATGCTCGCGGAACTGGAAGCCGGCATCAGGCAGTGGATGGAACGCTACAATACCTGGCGGCCACATCAAAACCTCGGCAACCAAACCCCGGCACGGGTGTATGAGACAAACCGGAAGCCGGAAACCCCCGCGACAGAATTGAAAGAAGCCGCATGAAAACCAACTCCGGAAACCTCCACCCCCTTCCGCCGTCCGAATATTTTGCTCTTCCGCTACAGGCCCGCGCAGGCCTCTACGCTACGCTCCGAGACCAGCCGGGCCTTCCGCTCCAGAGCAAAATATTCGGAGAGCCTTTCCAAACGGAGGTTGATCCCTCCACAACCAACACATAGAGTCCAAATCAGACCCGCATTCCATAGCTTATTTTAAGCTCCTGCTGGTTCGAAATCGGGGTCCACCCAAGCCGGAATATCCGCTTGCGCTCGTTGGATAAGGTTTTCTAATATCTGGCAAACCATGCACAATCCATCCGCGCCGCACGTCACAGAAACCAAGATCGTCATGTCAGATCCGACCGCGCTTGGCGTGTTTGGTCTGGCGATGGTGACTTTTGTTGCTTCGTCTCAGAAGATGGGGTGGACGTCGGGCGTGACCTACCTGATTCCGTGGGCGCTCTTTTTGGGATCGATCGCGCAGATCTGGGCCTCGACGATTGATTTCCGGAAGAATAACTATTTCGGGGCGATCGTGCTCGGTGTTTACGGGCTGTTTTGGGTTGCCGTGGCGATGCACTGGGCCACGAGCCTGGGCTGGTTCGGGCCGCTGGCAGAAAATGCGGATCCGAAGCAATTCGCCTTCGCCTGCATCGGCTATGGCATCTTCTCGTTGTTCATCATGGTCGCCTCGTTTGAGGCCAACAAGGTCTTCGCGGCGATTCTGGTGCTGATCAACATCCTCCTGCCTGCTCTGGCGCTGAGCCTTCTCAAGAAAGGCACGCCACTGGGCGAGGCGGGCCATGTCGCAGCCGCGTGGTCGGAGCTGCTGATCTCGCTGCTCGGCTTCTATGCTGCGGGAGCGGTGTTCTTGAACAGCTATTTCGGGCGCACGCTTCTCCCCTTGGGCGCGCCGATGGGCTGGATCCGCAAGGGCGCTGCCACCCCCGCGGGCGTTCCCTCTGCCTGAGCTGCGCCAAATCAGAAATGGCAGGCCGGAGGTTACGGCTGGAGCCAGGCCTGGAAAACCTTGGTGAGGACGGGCACGAGGACATAGGTCATGAGCCAGACCATGAAGACCGAGGTAAGGAGCGTCCCTATCAGCACGGGGAGGCTGGCAAGCGCCGGGGCACCCCAGGTCGAGATGGCCAGCGAAAGGGGATAGACGACGAGCAGCAGCAGCACGGCCATCTTCCAACGCGGCGGAGCGTCGGGGGCTTTGGCGGAAACAAAAAACGACTCCATGCCGGCATATCGGTGAACGTGGTCCGGCCCTGGGACCGGAGGGGCCACTTTGCTGCGCCATCGCTCAAACTCCGGCGAGGCCAGCCAGGCGTCGTGACCGGCTTGGCTGGCAAACTGCTGGAGGATGGAAAACTCCACGCCATCGTCAACGGGTCGGCAGAAGATTTTGCTTCCGGTCGTCCCTGGAAACCGGTCAAAATCCTGAAGCAGAACCCTGAGGGTGGCCGCAAACGGCTGCTCTTCGCCTGGAAGTACTAGGCGGTTCACAAGGACGGTGAGAGATCCGCCATCCTCGACGGATGTGCCCGGCGCGGGAAGTGGATAAAGGAGATCCATCGTCGGATCTTACCGGATTTAGGAGCGTGCACAAAGGGGATTCCTCCCGGAGAATTCCCCCTCTGACACAGGGGGAAAAATCTTTTTTCAAAAAACCTGCAAATTATTCTTGCCTCTCGGAAGTCGATTCGTAAACTCCTCCCTCCCGCGAGCTGTCGGGTGGATGCAATGACCACGTAAGCGTGGTTTTTTTGTCCCCGGATACAAAACACGAGGTTTCTCGGGAAACTTTTTTGAAATGAAAACGCACAATGACATTCCTGCCGCCGTCGTCTCCAGAGGGGACGCCGCAGCGGATTGTCCGCAGACGAACAGACCATGAGCGCGACCGTCCTGACCGCCGCCGATGCAGAGAAGGCGAAGATCCAAATCATCACTGAAGAAGCCAAGGGCCGCCAGGCCGTCCATGACGTTGTCGTGGCGATCCAGGCGGCACGCCGAAGCGGAACCGCCTGCGCCAAGACCCGCGGCGATGTCAACCTCTCCGGCCGCAAGCCCTGGCGCCAAAAAGGCACCGGCC
>JBGTAT010000433.1:0-7960 GCA_041749755.1 Terrimicrobiaceae bacterium
GCGCGGCGGAAGGTGCGGCTCGCGCGCTGCGAGAACCGCTGCGGCGCAGGCCTCGACTTTGGCGCGCTGCTCGGAACTGGGGCTGGGCCAGGGGAAGTTGTTATAGACGATCCCAGCGGAGTATCTAAAATCAGACTTGAATCGTCCGCCTACATTATGCAGCCATGCCATATGCATGGCAGAGTTGATTACACCGAACGTCCAATGGTTTGCTCCAGCTATGACGTAAACTTGATTTGATGCAACCACAGTTGATGGAAGGTATGCGATAGGAATGTATCGTCGCCTTAAGGAAGAGAGCGTTGGGAAAGCTAGATAATCCGTTGTCGGCTGACGAATCTCCGCAAAAAGAGTTGGAGAAGCTGCTAGATTAACCGTGGTTTCGCGTCCTCGAGAAGCTCGCCACGTCCGCACGGCCTCAATTCGCCTCATCACGGGAGGCATGCGCCGAAGGTATCCCGGGTCAGCCTCCGCAAGCCAAAGACAGAACCTTTCCTCGCCGTGAATCAATTCTCGTCCGCCTATGAAAGGTCGAATGAAAACTTCTGCTTCAGGGCACTCGTGGAGAATTTCACGTCGGTCAGATGGGGAAAGCGTATATTTGCCATCGTCCAACGCAAAGCTGCCATAACTGATCTCTGGAGCTCCGTTAAGCGGTGAGCGACGACCTTCGAGCATGATGTTCTCGGAATCTACCAAATATGGATTAATGCGCGTGACTTCCACTTTTATCGGTTCGCCTCGTGATTCTTCGTAATCGAACAGCGTGCAGACTGGGGAACGGTGATTTGAAAATCCGACGATGACGACGTGGACATGGGCCTTGCCACGAGCCTCGCTCATCCATTCAAAAGTTCGGTGTGCGAAGCGCAGGTGAATTTGGTGACGTTCAAGCAATGCCCTCCAAAGGATGGCAACTTGCTCGCCTTGGGTAATAGAGTTGGTCGATACAAAGGCAACAGATATTCTGGTTCCCTCAATAAAGCGCGCCGCCTTCACATACCAGCACGTTACGTAGTCGAGCACGCCCGCTCCCTTCACGTCACCCCACACGAGATCCATGTCGCTCTTCTGCTCCACGCTCTGTTCCTTTTTCCCCACAAACGGCGGATTTCCCATGACGAACGAGCATTTGTCTTTCGGCAGCACATCATTCCAGTCGAGCCTGAGGGCGTTGCCGCAAACGATATGCGGGGAAGACTTGAGCGGGAGACGGTCGAAAGCCTGGCCGAAGAGTCCGGCGGCCTCGGTGTTCATCTGGTGGTCCATGAGCCACATGGCGACCTCGGCGATGCGGACCGGCCATTCGGAGTATTCGATGCCGTGAAACTGGTCTACATCCACGCGCGAGAATCGGCGGACATCGAGGATCGTCTGCTCGCCTGCGTAGAGTTCGCGGATGAGGTCGATTTCAAGGGCGCGGAGTTCCCGGTAGGCAAGAACGAGGAAGTTCCCGCATCCGCAGGCGGGGTCGAGGAATTCGAGGTCACCTAGCTTTGCGTGAAAGGCCTCCATACTTGCGCGGCGGCGGGTCGATCGGTCGGCGAGAAGGCGCTCCCACTCGGCCCGGAGGTCGTCGAGGAATAGCGAGCGGATCAGCTTCATGATGTCGCGTTCGCTCGTGTAGTGGGCACCCTGCTGGCGGCGGGTGCGGTCTTCGAGAACGCCTTGGAAAAGCGATCCGAAGACGGCGGGAGAAATTTTTGCCCATTCAAAATCGCAGCAGAAGCTCAGCGCGTCGCGCATGGCCTTCGTGAAGATCGGAAACCCGAGCCGCTCGGCAAAGAGCCCGCCATTGACGTAGCGGAATCCGTAGCGCCAGTCGGTATCTGGAACCGAACCGTCGGCAAGCGGGTTGTTGAGCCAGTCGAAGAGTTCGTTGAGCTTCGCGGCGAGGTCCGAGCCATCCGGGCGGGTCTGCGTGCGGACGAACTGCGTGAAGGCCTCCGGCGCGAAAATGAGATTATCCTCAGCGAAGAGGCAGAAGAGCACGCGGCAGAGAAGGCGTTCGAGTTCGTGGCCGCCGAAGCCGCCCCCGACCAGGGAGTCGTGGAGCTCGCACATGCGCGCGTAGGCCTTTTCATTGGCTGGATCCTCGGGGTCGAGGCGCACGCGCGTCTGCCCGAGCATGAACGCAAATGCACGGATGTGGCGCGGGAAGTCCGCCAGCGTAAATCGATGAGGCGCAATCGGGCGTCCGGCGAAGAGCGGGAGGTCGAGCTGTTCCTCGGGTTCGAGGTCATAGAGGACGAAGCTTGCGAAGTCCGACACGAGCACAAACCGGGGGATCTCATCCCAGCGGTTCTCGCGGGTCAGGTCCTCAATGTAGGTGAACGCCTGCGTCGCCGCGACCGAGAGGTCCTCGCCTCGGCTCTTGTGCTCGACCAGCAACTTTCCC
Organism: Terrimicrobiaceae bacterium; assembly: GCA_041749755.1. GTDB lineage: Bacteria > Verrucomicrobiota > Verrucomicrobiia > Chthoniobacterales > Terrimicrobiaceae > QYQL01. Next base: position 2,399 of record JBGTAT010000433.1, read on the forward strand.
CGCCAGAGGAGATCAATCGCGGATGTATTCCCACGAAGGTTTTTTACGTTTTCCTCAAACGAAGCAAGGGATGCGCGGCGGATGCCGAAAACATCGAAAAACTCATTCCAGAACGTTTGCTTTTCCGAGCGCTCGGAATCGGTCTCCTTCCACCGGCGGGAAAACTTGATCGCTCGGTCGCGGACTTCGTTCCAGGAGAGGTGAGGCATGGGCGTAGCACAGAAATTGCAGAATCGACGCTGGATGAGGAGAAGAAAAGCCGCGGCAAGCAAAGATGGGCCTATCCGAAAGGGGCACGATCAGATGGGCGATTCACGCAGAACCGTTGCAAAGGCCTCTTGTGCCCGGATAAATGCCAAAAGCTTTGATACTCAGAAATGAGAGAGAGACGTCGTCCTTCGGAGCCTGTGCGGATTATTTTATCCCGCCAGCGTTCGCCAGATGAAGGCAACCGACGAGCAGAGGACAACGCCGACGGCGAGCGGCATGAGGGTGGCGAGGGCGGCCCACCTCCAGCTGCCGGTCTCCTTGTAGATCGTGTAGATCGTCGTCGAGCACGGATTGTGAGCGAGGCTGAAGAGCATCAGGCAGACGGCGGTGAGGACCGACCATCCGCCGGCCTCGAGGATGGTCCGCAGCGCGTTCCCATCGGCGTCGAACATCACGCCGGCCCCATCGCCCATGCCGCCGAGGCCGGCATATTGCACGGTGAGCATGAGGATCGTGGGGATGATGATCTCGTTGGCCGGAATGGCGATGATGTAGGCGAGCAGGATCACCCCCGTGAGCCCCATCACCCAGGCGATCGGATTTAGTCCGGTGATCGTCCAGTACGCGATCGACTGGTCGGCCACATGGACGTTCGCGACCAACCAGATGAGGGCGCCCGCCGGCGCGGCAAAAACGACCGCGCGCCACAAAACAAAGAGGGTGCGGTCGATGAGCGAGGTGTAAAGAGTGCGCAGGATGCTTGGCGGCCGGTACGGGGGGAGCTCGAGGCTGAACGTCGAGGCCTCGCCGCGAAGGACGGTGCGCGAGAGCACCCAGGAGGAGGCAAACGTGAGGACAAATCCGAGGCAGGCGACCCCCATCACGCAGGCGGCCGAAAGGATTCCCGAGAAGGCTCCGGGGACAAGCGTGCCGATAAACACGGTGGCGATGAGGATCTGGGTCGGCCAGCGGCCGTTGCAAAGCGAGAAGTTGTTTGTGAGGATCGCGATGAGGCGCTCGCGCGGGGAGTCGATGATCCGGCAGGCGATGACCCCGGCCGCGTTGCACCCGAGGCCCATCGACATCGTGAGCGCCTGCTTCCCATGCGCTCCCACTGTCTGAAACGCGCGGTCCAGGTTGAACGCCACGCGCGGCAGGTAGCCGAAGTCCTCCAGGATGGTGAACATCGGGAAAAAGATCGCCATCGGGGGCAGCATCACGCTGATCACCCACGCGGTCGCGAGGTAGATGCCATCGATCAGAAGCCCGGACAGCCAGGGGTAGAGCCCGACGGCCGCCGCCAGCCCATGCAGCCAGGGCTGGACTTTTCCGATGAGGAGGTCCGCCAGCATCGCCGAGGGCACATTCGCCCCCTCGATGGTCAGCCAGAGAACGATGGCAAAGATGGCCAGCATCGCCAGGAGCCCGGTGAACCGCCCGGTCAGAATCCGGTCGAGCTGGCGCTGCCAGGTCCCGCGGAACGAGCCGCCGGATTTTGCGACGTTCCGCGAAGCCACGTCGGCGGCCGTGCCGTACAGGGACTCGGCGATCCGATCATCCACGTTCTGCGGCAACCTCCAGCGCAGCGAATCCGCGCGATCCAAAATATCCGAGGGATGGATTTTCATAGGAATTCTCCGGCCGGCGGGCGGCTTGCGGCGGGGGCTGCCAGGAGCTCGAAGTCCCCCGAGCGAAGCGCCTCGCGGATCCGCCCATCACCCTGGAGCAACCGGAGAGCGATCCAGCGGGCTTGCGGAAGGCCGGGATAGAGACCCTGCAGATCGAGGGCAAGATCGTGCACGCTCTCCTCGAGCCCGGCGACCGGGAAGATAAAGGGCTTCGGCTGGCAGACGATGTCGCCCCGGCGCACGGCATTGATCGTGGCCACAAGCGCATCGACCCCCTCGCCTCGGCGCGCAGCCATGGGAACAACTGGCACGCCAAGGTCGCGGGCCAGGCCGCGGTCATCAACCCGGATCCCGTGCGCCTTTGCCTCGTCCATCAGGTTGAGCGCAATCACGACGCGCTTCGTAATTTGCAAGATCTGGAGGGCGAGGTTCAGGTTCCTTTCCAGCGCGGTCGCATCGACGACGACGACCGTGACATCCGGGCGGCCGAAGAGGATGAAATCCCGGGCGACCTCCTCATCGGGAGAGGCCGAGAGCAGCGAGTAGGTCCCGGGAAGATCGACCAGACGGTAGTTCGTGCCCTGAAAGTCAAACGCCCCGTCCGCCCGCGAGATCGTCTTTCCAGGCCAGTTTCCGGTATGCTGGCGGAGCCCGGTGAGGTGGTTAAAAACCGTGCTTTTTCCGGTGTTTGGATTTCCGGCCAAGGCGACAACCGCATCGCAGGCCGTGATCCGGAACCCCTTCCTCTCCCAGCCGCCCCCGGTCGTCCCGCAGCTTCCGCAGTCGGTCGCACATCCGCTCACGCCAGCTCCTCCCAGGATTTTGCCAGGATCCCATTCGTCTGTTCGCGACGCAGCGCGACGCATGTCCCCCGGACCCGGTACATGCGCGGCCCCCCGAAGGCGGCGGAAAAATCCGGGACGACTTTTGTGCCCGGGACGAGCCCGATGTCCAGCATCCGGTGCCGGGCGGCCCCGGTGCAGGCTGGATCGAGCTCGATGATTTCGGCGGCCTCGCCGGCGGCAAACTCGGTGAGCGCCCGGCCGTCGCGGGCCAGACGCTCGCCCTCTGCCAATGGCTCGATCCCAATGAGCGGCCAGAGGGACTCGGGGACCTCGAGGTGGCGTCCATGGTGCCAGAGTACTCCCGGGCGCAGGATGCGGATGCGCGCGCCACGGGAGACGCCCAGAGCGACCAGCTCCCGGCAGCTCTCCACCGGCTCGTCTTCGATATGCGCAATCCTTCCCTCACGGTTCTCAGGCCATTCCGGAAGAGGCACCCGCCGGATGGTTGGCAAGACTCCGCCGCGGGTCGGAATCGGATCCCCGTGCGGGTCAAACCGCGGATGGTTGAGCACCTCCGCGATCCGCTCGATCTCCAGCGCGGAGACCCTGTGCTCCAGCCGGTCGGCCTCCCCATGGATCTGCTCCAGCGGCACCCCATCGCGCGATTGAAGGTAGGACTCGAGGAGACGATGCGCCCGGGTCAGGGCGAGCGCCTGGCGCCTCCCGGCCTCGGTCAGCTGGCAGGCCCCCTCCAGATGGCCTGCGGCGACCAAGGCCTCAACCCCCCTCTCAATTTCCTCCTCCGAGCGGTCGAGGAACAGCGCTAAAGCTTTTACTCCCACCGCGCGGCCTTCCTCCAGCAAGTGCAGGCAGGCGCGCAAAATGTCGGCCTGGGTCTCGGATGTCAGCAGCGGCATGCCATACCACTACGGCACCCGAAACCGGATTCAAGAAGAAAATATAACCGAGGCTAATTTTCTTTTGCTGCCTTTATTTTAAAGTCAGGGAGGGCACGAGTTCGGCGAGTGCCGGGGAGTCGGCAGGAGTTTCTGGTGCGAGCGGGCTGGGGCGGATGAGCTCCATGCGTCCGTCGTAATGCTCGACGACGGCGGTGCAGCTTTCGACCCAGTCGCCGGTATTGTAGTACTCGACGCCATCGATTTGGCGCACGGAGGCGGTGTGGATGTGTCCGCACAGGACACCATCGACATCAAAGTCCCGGGCGTAGCGGACGACGGCCTCTTCAAACTGGCCGATGAAGCTGACCACATTTTTGACTTCCGCCTTCACGTACGCGCTCAGCGACCAGTGGCCGAGGCCGAAGAGGCGGCGGAAAAAATTGACGAGTCCGTTGCAGCGGAGCAGGAACGCGTAGCCGAGATCGCCGGCATGGGCGAGCCAGCCCAGGTTCTGGACCACGGTATCCAGCTCGTGGCCGTGCATGACCAGGATGCGACGTCCGTCGGCGGTCTTGTGGATTGCGTTTTTGCGGAGGGTCACGCTCGCATAGGAGCCGAAAAATCCGGCGAGAAACTCGTCGTGATTTCCGACGATATAGATGATCTCCGTCCCCTTGCGCCCCTTGCGGAGGAGCTTTTGGATGACGTCGTTGTGGTCCTGCGGCCAGTAGATTCCGCGGCGGAGCGCCCAGATATCCACCAGGTCGCCGACGAGGTAGAGGGTTTCAAACTCGGTGTCTCTCAGGAATTCCAGCAGCGCCCCTGCCTGGCTGCCGCGCGCTCCCAGATGAACATCCGAGACCCATCCCGTGCGGTAATATTTCATAAGGTTGTCCACAACTTATTCACAGGCCGGCGGCTTCTGAAAAGCCTCCCTCTGTGACAATTCCGTCACAATCGCCACGCCCCAGCCAAGGGGATGAGGGGGCTTGTCATCCGGGCGATTTTGAGGAGAATGCTGCTCCCCGAAGATGAGCGAGAACCTATGGTACTGCATTAAGACGCGTCCCCGGCAGGAACGGTCGGCGAAGATGGCGCTTGTCGTGGACGCCCGGGTCGAGGTTTTCTGCCCGCTCCTGCGCTTTGATCGCGCCCGGCGGAGCGGGAAGGCCCGGGTTACGGAGGCGATGTTCCCAGGCTATCTCTTCGCAAAATTTGACTACGAATCCCAGTACCGGATCGTGGCCACGACGAACGGCGTCTCGCACATCGTTTCGTTCGGCGGAATTCCCGCCCTCGTGCCGGACACGATCATCCAGGAGCTGCGCGCGTCGGTATCCGCCGAGGAGACGGTTGAGATCCCGTCGCGGGTGAACGTCGGCGAAGAGGTGCAGGTCGTCGAGGGGCCGTTCCGCGGGATCAGGGCCATCGTCACGAACCTCCTCCCGGTCCGCGATCGCATCACCGTGCTTCTCGAGCTGCTCGGGATGGAGCGCGAGGTCGAGGTCTCTGCGGCCGCCGTGCTGCCCGACGTCAAACATCCGATGGCGCCGCGGTGATTTGACGCCGGCGGGAAATGAGGCACAATCCCACCCCATGCCGATCTACGAATTTTTCTCGCCGGACACCAACAAGGTCTACTCGTTTTATGCGCGCAGTCTTTCGCAGGGCCAGAAGATCCCCCGCTGCCCGGACCGCCCGGGCGCCCGCATGGAGCGGATGCTCTCGCGGTTTGCCGTGACCGGCCGCGCCTCCGAAAAATCTGAGGCGGCCCCGGATCCTGCGGACCCGCGCATGGAGCGGGTCATGGCCGAGATGGAGCGCGAGATGTCCGGGATGGACGAGGGAAACCCGGACCCGCGCGCACTCGGGCGGATGATGCGCAAAATGACCGAGGCCACCGGCCAGGCGATGCCGAAGGAAATGGAGCAGATGATCCGGCGGCTTGAGGCCGGCGAGGACCCGGAGAAGCTGGAGGAGGAATTCGGCGACGCCTTTGATGGCATGGACCTGCCCGGCGACCCGGTGCCGGAAGGCGAG
>JBGTAT010000434.1:0-2182 GCA_041749755.1 Terrimicrobiaceae bacterium
GCGCTCGACGCCGCCGAGCGCAGGCTCTGGTTCAGCGGGGCGTTCGCGGATGTAAACGTGACCACGATCCCCGGGCCTGGCGACCGGCTGGATGTCTCGGTGCAGGTCACCGAAACCGAGGCCCGCTCGCTCTCGGCCACGCTCGGGTACAGCCAGTGGTTCCTCGGGTTCGCTAACGCCTCGTTTGTTGACCGGAATTTTTTGGGATCTCTGAACCGGCTGAACCTCAGCGCCTTTATTTCCCAGCGAAGTTTTGGCGGGGAGGCGACGTATGCCGATCCCTGGCTGTTCGGGAGCGATCTGACCGGCTCGGCAAGCGCGTTTGTCACGAGCGCCGAACTCCCCGCCTACGAGGCCACGCAGTTCGGGTTGCGGCTCGGGCTCAGCCAGCGGGAAAACGACCGGCTCGGCACAGGATGGGGGCTCGACTACGAGTGGAAGGCGGTCAGCAGCGCCCGGTTTTTCGGCGAGGAGGAGCCAACGTTCGAAGACTACCAACTCGGCCGCCTCACCATCCGCCAGCAGCTCGACCGCCGCAATGACCCCGCCACCCCGATGAGCGGTTACAACCTTCGCTACGATGCCGGCCTCTCCGCGCCCCCGCTGCTCGGGAGCCTCACGTTTTTTAAGGCCACCGCGCAGGCCACCTGGTACGTGCCGCTCCAAAAGATCTCCCGCGAGCGGCCCTTCGTCCCGTTTCTGACCCTCAACCACCGCGCCGGCCTGATCCTTCCATTCGGCGGCACCGATTCGATCCCGCTCCCCGAGCGGCTCTTTCTCGGCGGGCCGGATAGCGTCCGCAGCTTCCAGTTCGACGGCATGGCCCCCCGAGACCGCAACGGCACACCGACCGGCGGGCTCGCGTTTGTTCAGGCAAATGTCGAGCTCCAGTGGCCGGTCGGGCGCGGGTTTTTTCTCGCGGTTTTTACCGACGTCGGGAACCTCGCCCCGGAGATCCAGGAAATGGATCCCGCGCAGACCCGCATCGCTCCGGGCGCGGGGATCCGGTTCTACACGCCGCTGGGGGCGCTGCGCATCGATTACGCCGCCAACGTTGTGCGTGAGGACGGCGACCCGCTCGGGGCCTGGCAGTTCGGGCTCGGCGTCACCTTCTAAACTGCGGAGTCCGAAATGCGGCTTCCCCGGCCGCAGATTTGCATTGAATCGCCGCGCGTTCCGTGCGTCTCTATCCGGCAACAACTTCTATGAAACCATCTTCGATGATCGTCACCGGCTGCGTGCTCGCTGTTGCTTTGGCAGCGTGCCAGCAGAGCGAGCAGAATAACTCGAACACCGGACGCAATCGCTTCGGCTACCGCGGGACCGAAGGGGACTCGGCACAAACCAAGTTTGCGACCCCGACTCCGACCCCTGACCCCTACGCGACGCCGACCCCTCCACCCGAGGAGGCGATCACCACGGCCCCGACTCCTTCGCCCACGCCGGCGGCAGCGGCCCCGACCCGTGAGATGTCGTACGGAACCCCTGTCCCGGGCAAGCCGGGCTTCGTCACCAGCCCGCACTCGCCGTACGCCGGCTACGTGGACGTGCGCGGGTTCCCTCCCGGCACCGAGGTGAAATGCCCGTACTCGGGCAAGATCTTTCTCGTGCCCTGAGCCGGAAAGCCGCGATTCTCGGCCCCGGGCTCATTGGCGGATCTCTGGCCATGGCGCTTCGGCGCTCCCTTTGGGACGTCTCTCTCTGGACGCGCCGCCAGGAGTCTGTTGGACCGGTGCAGGCCACCCTTCCGGGCTGCCCGGTTTCGAACGATCTAGCCACGGCCGTGTCCGGTGCGGATGTCGTCGTTCTCTGTCTTTCGCCCTCGGCAATCGAACAATCCGGAGAGCGCCTGGCCGCCCTCTTGCCCCCTTCAACCCCGGTCACCGATGCCGGAAGCGTCAAGGCCCGGATCGTCACCGCCCTCGAGAAGTCGCTGGGCGGACGATTTGTCGGGGCCCATCCGATGGCGGGATCGGAGCAGAGCGGGATCGCCTCCGCCCGCCCGGACCTCTTTGATGGTGCCCTCTGCATCCTGACCCCCACCGAAGCGACGGACCCGGGTGCCCGGCAAAAAGTTGTCGAGCTGTGGGAGGCGGCGGGCTGCCGGATGCGGGAGATGACGCCAGCCAGCCATGATGCCGCGATTGCCAGGATCAGCCACCTCCCGCATGCCGCGGCCGCC
>JBGTAT010000435.1:0-16399 GCA_041749755.1 Terrimicrobiaceae bacterium
CCGTGATCGGCACGCTCGCCCGGACAATGCTTGACGGCACCCGCGCTGCCGCCGACTTCGCCGGGGAAATGAGCGACCTTTCGGCGCAGACGGGCGAGACGGCCGAGGATGCAATCATTCTCGGCCAGGCATTCAAGAACGCCGGTCTCTCGGGCATGGTCGGGCAATCGCTCAACCTCCTGCAGAAAGCTCTCGCTGGCGTGAACGAAGAAGGCCAGCCCACGTCCGGAGTCTTCAAGCGGCTCGGCCTGTCCATTGACGAGCTGAAAAACATGCGTGCGACGGAGCAGATCGAAAAGATCAGCGCCGCCATCGCGAAGCTCCGGACCCCGGCCGATCAGTCGAAGGCCGCAATGGAACTCTTCGGCCGCAGCGGTGGCCGCATGCTCGCTCTGCTCAAAGACAGCAGCTCAATCGATACCGCTCGCACACAGGTCGGGGCGCTCGCTGGAAACATCGGTGTCGCCGCTGAGGATCTCGACAAATTTAGCGACGCCATCGGATCGCTCGACACAAAGCAAATTCAGTTTTTCGCAGGATTCGCCAAGGGGATCTCGGGCGATCTGGCCAGCGCCGCCGATGCCCTGAATAAAATGGATTTCTCGGGACCGGGCGAATCGCTGGGCCTCATGGCTCGCGGCGCTTCGGATCTCGCCCGGGATCTGGAAAAGGTTCTGGCCCTCCTGCCGAGGCTTCCAGGACAACAAGGACCGGCGACGATTGGCGGGATGGTCGCAGGCACCGCGAAGGCTGGAGCGCGCGCCGCATTCGATGGCGTGATGCCTGGCGGGTTCTGGATTCGGCAGTTTGCAGGCTACCTGGAAAATCGCGGATCTGAATCCCTGGAGCGCGATGCTCGCCTCAAACAGAAAGCTCCTGCAGGTGGCCGCAACGGATCGTTCGATATCGCCGCCATGCGCCGCGCCAACCTCGGTCCGGAATACGGTCCGGGCGGGGATCTCGAAGCGATTGCGAAAGCGGCCGAGGCGCAGAAGGAACGCGAGGAACTCGAAAAGCAAAACGCGGAGCGCCGCTCATCCCTCGATCTGCAGCTACAGCTTTCCGAAGCGCAGGCGACCGGCAACAAGGCCGCTGAAAAGAATCTCAAGTGGATGATCGACTACAATCGTCTGCTCAAGGAGGCGAAGGATGCAGGCATGGGGGACGGCGCATATTCCTACGCGACCAGGGGAGCGAATGCCGGGGCCGGGGAAAAGTCGAACGTGCCGGATTGGAAGACTCCGATGGCGAGCTTCTCCAGCATGTCGCGTCTCGGCATGGCGGTCGGTGAAACGAGCGGCGCGGCGACCATCGGAGCCATGCTCGCGCAGCAGCTCGCCGAACAGCGCAAGGTTAATGATGCGACGGTCAAGAGCGAGCGGCACCTCAGCGTGATCAAAGAAAAAGTAGGAAAGGCAAAATATGGGTAACACCTACGGAGAAGTCCCGGAACCAAGAATCACCGGCGTCCGCCAGGAACGCCAGGGCGTGGCTGTGCTGACTGTCACGATCCCGATGGTTCTGCGCGTGGACACGGACGGGTTGAAATATCCACTGCCGACGAACTACCCGACGATCAGCGGATATGGATTCTCCGGGGCGCAAGGGAAGGAAAGCGAGGCCGGTCACTGGGAATGGGAACTCACCTATGAAGGCCAGGGACCGCTCACTAAAGAGCAAGACCAGGACAACGAGGACCAGACGGTTTATGCGCTCGACACCAGCGACGCGGAGGTTCCGATCACCAGCCATCCCGACCTGATCCGGATCTGGAAAAAATACTATGGCTATCTCGAAGACAACCGCCTGATCTTTCCCGCGAAGCTTCCGAAAGATGCGCAGGTGGATGCGGAAGCATACGGTGACGGGAAGAAGAATCCGCTCTATGGCCTGGAGAGTTTCCTGTCGGTAGGTGCCGTGTGGACAAAGACGTATTCCACCACGACGCTGCCCGCTGACCTGTTCTCAAACATCGGCTGCATCGTGCACACCATCCCGCAGCCGAAGCGATTCAAGATCCCGAAAATCGGAAAGGGCAGGAACTGGATGAAGCGCGGTCCTGGAATCCGCATCCGTGGCAGCGTGGCCGAGGTCACCGAGCGCTTTCTTCTGTCCGGACGGGGCGGTCACAACGTGGACGTTTACCGTGGAGAAACTCAATGATCTCCGACCCGCTATCGCATCTGCTCCGCTCGCCTGGTGACGATATCCTGGCTGAAGATCGCGCCCTGCTCGTCCGGGAAATGGAGCGCCGCACGATCCGGCCTGGCAACGGTGTCCGGACGCGCCAGCTCGATACTGCCCTGGTGGTCAGTTATGAAGGCGGCGGGGTGACATCTTTCCCGCACGCCTGGAAACCACGGGCCGACTACACCTCATCGGGAAAGCCTGCGGTGCGATTCTCGCGTGGCCTGGTCAATGGCATCGAGCCGGTGATCGGAGAAATCAAAATGTCGGACGACACCAGCGAAGCGCTGGAGATCCCGGAATACAACGATGCCGGTGATTGCCTGCTCTTTGTGGAGCTGAAGCTGAATTCCTTCTGGCAGATCGAAAAGGCCGAGATGAAAGCTTACGCGTCGCCGGAGTGGAAAGCCTGGACGGCCCGCAAGCTGATCGGCATCGCCCAGGAAGACGGCCGCATCATCCCTCGCGCCCACTTCGACTTTGGATTCTCCAGCTCGGAGCGCAAACCCTCCGGCGCATTCCGTCAATGGTGGTGGTCAATATCATGAGCCTCCTTCCACGATTCCCCGGAGACGATGTCACGGCCGCAGACCATAACGACCTGGTCAATGAGCTGCGCCGCCGCACGCTTGTGGAGGGACCGCGCACGTCCGCTGCAGCGCCATATCCGCACCCGTGGAGAACGCGGGTCGTGGCCGATGAAACCGCAGGGAAGTGGAAGGTGACGCTGGTGGCCGGTTTTGTGAATGACGTGGAAGCATCGGTCGCATACCTGAAAGCCGGAGATCCGCGCGCCTGGACGATGCCGGATGATTATCCCACATCCCGGATCAGCGGGGATGTCTGCGAGCGGAGCTGGCGGGAAAGCGGCGAGGCCGCGCCATTCATCTCGCTCGACACAGAGGAGGATTTCGTTGCTGTGGCGGACGCTGGACGGCCGCAAGCATTCCGGACGGCCGAGGCGTGGGAGAAGGATCTCTTTGTTGCCAGCGTATATCTATATGCACGGCCGCGCGGGATCTTCATGGCCCGCACCCTTCCGTCCAGGTATCGCACGTGGGCAGGAAAGATGCCTTCGCGCACAACCTCCTCGATGCTGGCCACCCGCGAACTCGCGAAGATCTACGTGCTGCGCGGAAGCGACCCGGCCGACCAACAGGCATTCGTCAAGCAGGAGGAGTTCTGGGATCTGTTCGCTGCAGGGGTCGAGCCGGTGAAGCTGCTCCCGGACTACAAGCCCATCGGCGGAAGCTTCGGCGGCATCGGCCTTGGCTTCGCGGATGCGGCCCTCGGCACCTTCAATTTCTTCGGCGACTTTATCACCGACCAGGTCAACGCGGCGCTCGCGCAGATCGGTTGGCAGACCAACAGCGTGGAGTTCTGGACGGTATGAGAGTCATCATCGAAAACCCTGCGCCTCTGAATGCCTTCCGGGCCTTCCCCTACAAGGTGAGCCCGTTCCCGTTTGATTGGCTGCGGCAGTTCACAACGCTCGACGACGACGCGGACCCGGAGACGGCTCCCGCGCAACCTTTGGAGACCTTAGAATCATGGACCTGAAAATCGGATACGACATCGCAAACAAACAACTCATCGCTCCGGACGGCGGGGCGCTCACGCTGCCCGCAGTCACGCAGGGCGACACCTTGCGCCTGGTGCTGCAGGGGATGGAACTTCTGGACTCGGGAGACTACCGCAAAGCGGCGATTCCCTTTGGCACGATCAAATGCGGGATCGGGTTCATTGATCGTTCTCCGCTCGATGGCGTGTGGCGCGTGAGCGTGGCCACCGTCGAGACTCCGGATCTCCCTCACAACATCGGCAAGCAGGCGCTCGAAGTGGAGCTGAACAAACTCTCGACCGTGATCGCACGCGGAGGCGTGAAGGTTGTCCAGGGCGGGGCCGCTAATATCTACGCGATCCGATGGGTGAACGCTGCAGAGACCACGTCCTTTTTGGTGACCGGCGCGAAGCTTTATCCGAAGTGCTTCACTCGTGTGATTGCCTGGGATCTCGACTACGGCCGCGTCTCGCTCATCAAACTCTTCCATGCTCCGGTCGCGTTCACCGACCAGTTCTCGCTGCCCATGCCTCCCGCTGTGGATCGGGCGCTGGTGCGCGCCGGGACCGGCACCCGCAACGAGGTGCAACGGATCTCCATCCCGGTCGGTGCCCTCGGGGAGTTTTCGATTACCTGGAACGGCCTCACAACGGCCATCCTCCCGGTGAGCAACCTTACGGCCGCGAAGATTGCAACCGTGCTGAATGAACTATTCACGGACCGTGCAGAGAGGTTTCGCGTCACGCAGCCGAGCGCGCGGTATTACTATGTGGAGTTCGTCGGACCGCTGGCGCTCGCAGCGCAGGCCCTCATGGAAATCAACATGGAGAACCAGCCGGTGCTTGAGACTCCTGTCGGAAAAATCCCGCTCACTGGTCCCGGTGTCGAGGTTGCCCTGGACGGCAAGCCCGAGGTGGCGATGGCCATCGAGATCGAGGTTGTCCTGGACGGCGAGAGCGGCACGCCCGTGCAGGCTCCGATCACGGTGCTGAATGACATGATCGATGACCCGATGGCAATCGCGAACGATCCTGCCTGGCTGGAAGAGCAGCTTGATCCGGTGGCATGGCTCGAACACGATCACAGCCAGGTCTTCCACGGCGAGCGCCACTACGTCGCCATCGTCGGTGACGGCGTGCTCGGGCAGTTCGTTTACGAGCACAACCTGGGCACCACCCGCTTGCACGTGACCCTATGGGAAAACGGTGGCACCAATCTCCGCGTCCCGGACAACCTCTATGAGACGAAGGCGCTCGATGACAATCGTGTCCAGGTGACCTTTCCCGATGCTCCGGACGAAAACGCTTATCTGGTCTTGATCACCAGCATCGGACCGGAGAGTTATTTCCTCGGGCACAACCACACGATCAGCGAAATCATCGGCCTGCAGGAGATCCTTGATTCCCTCACGGCCGCAGGAAACCCGACCGACTTCTGGCCGAACATTCCGGTCGAGAAACTTCCGGTCAACATCCCCTGGGATCGCATCGCCGGCGGCACTAGCATTCCGGCCGCTCGCCTGCCGTCCACGGTTCCCATCCTCAACACAGAGGGGAAGCTCGACATCACCACGATCCCGCTCGGTGTTCCGCGCGTGGACTCCACAACCGGAGAGCTGGTCTATTGGGGAATCGACCAGGCGACCGGAGATCCCATCCGCCGCGTGCTCGCAGACGCGACCGGGAGCATTGTTTTCGATGCTATCCCGAACCGCGATACGCCGGAGCAGATCAAGATCGTCGTGCCAGATCTCGCGATGAAATACCCTCCGCTCAAAACCTCAGCGACCAGGGCAGCAACTTATCGCGCGCTGCTGCGTGCGGTGAAGCCCTCTGCGCTCGCCGATATCACGACGCTCATGGTGGGCAGCTCATTGCCTGATCCTTCCGCTCACGCAAACGTGGTGCTGGAGTGGTCCGGCAGCGTCCAGGAAGTCACGGTGCCAGGATCTGCCACGCGGCGGGGTGGGTTGCTCACTCGGAAGACAGCGCCATTTGTGGCGTGCGACGGGGCTCATTGGTTCGCGGCCGAGGCATTCGACGGCACCTACTATCCTTATGAGTTCAACCGGGAGGTCTTCGATATTCCCGTCCAGGCCGACATGCTTTCAGTCGGAACCTATTTCGAGATCCAGTGGACGCTGCTCGCGCAGCTCCTGGGACCGCGCCGTGGGCAGTATGTGATGTCACTCAAGCTCGGAACGCCTGCAGCAACTGGCAGCGGCATGGGAACGAACCTCGCGAGCGTGACCTTCGGGACCGCGCTTTTCGAGAAGCAGATCCTACTGAGCGAAGCGGAAACGCAGCACGCATTTGCCTACCGTGTCCGCCGCCCGGCGAGTGAAACATTCACGGCCGAACAGCGGCTTTATCTGGCCTGGGCAGACGCGACAGCGCCGACAACGGCCGAGTTTGTTCTGCGTGGCGAACTCAACAAATTTGACACCGAAGATCCTACGGCCGCGCTCGGGTTCTCCTCATTCACCGGTAACAACGCACCGCCCGAGGGGCAGGTGAAAATCTCCTGCAAAGGAATCAAAGCAACCATCAGCAAACTCTAAGCCATGCCAGCACCTATAATCTCACTCACGACATCAATCCTCGGCTGGCGGCAATGGGAATACTGGGAATTTGAGCCTGGCGCGACCAATAGCCCGACCTCCTGGGCATGCGCTGGACTTCCGCCTGGCATGGCGATCAATACGACAACCGGCAAGATCAGCGGAGCCGCTACGGCGCCGGGGGTTTATGAACTGACTGATGCGCTCAAGGCCACGAATGCAGACGGAACTGGATCAATGACCATCACCATCGGTATTGAATCCGGAGCTATTCAACCAACGTCCGGGGTTGATGTCTTCGTGGATGTCGTGACAGGCGAAGTCACGCTCAATGGCGCGGCGGTCACGAATGCCGGTGATGGGAAATTGAAATCCCTGCTTGCGACCAAGGAAGGCGATGATCTCCTGCTCTACGTGCGGTTTGTAAAAAACGGCGTCATTCTCGACCTTGATCTGGATAAGCTCGCGCTATGGGTGAAGGAGTTGGAGCCCGAGAGGCAAGTGGTCGTTTCTGATCAGTTCGAGAAGCAAGGCTCCGGAACGAGCACCTACTTCATCCTGCATGCCAAGCTAGACAAGGCAGAACTGGGCTCCGCATTGAGTGGATATGAGGAGGACAGCGGAACATCATTCCTTGGTTTGGCTGAGATCGAGCGGGTGGAAGTATCCGCGTGGGAGGCAGGTCCGGAAACCATGCGCATCACGTCCCGGACATTCGGCCTCAAAATTGATCGCGACATGGGCGAGGTCGCCTGATCTGCCATGCCTCTGTATAACCTCGACTGGTTTGATGCGCGGGATCTGGCAAAGCATGCCGGGTTGCAGGTGCGGCGGATGGGGTGGAGTCCGACAAATATGCCGTGGATACAATACTATCGCTCACTGTGGTGGTATCGTGAATCCGGGGTGCCGCGCATTGTGCGTTCCACGGATTTTTCGCGGGACGATTTTTTAGCCCATGACTGGACCACGTGCTCCTACTCGACCGATCCATGCTTTGCGAATTTGCAGGCAACGGAAGCCGAGAGGAAAGTCCTATCAGACGCCATCCAGGCGGCCGGTCTCTCGGGTTTGAGAAAGTGGGGAGACAACCAGCAGCACCCGCCGCCTCCGGAATTCATTCCACCGGCATGAACTGGTTCACAGCCCGCGATCTTGCCAAGGCAGGAACGCCGATCCGGCGTTTGCCCTGGACCGATAAATGGATCACCTATTGGCGCGGCCTGTGGTGGTGTCATATTCGCGATACTGCAGCTCGCGTTGTGCGGACCACGGATTTCGGGAAAACGGAATTCCTCGCGCGGGATTGGACGTCGATTGCCCCTGAGCGTGAGGATTGCCCGCCCGTCGAACCTCCGGTTGTTGACCCGCCTCCCGTTGATCCTCCGGTTGAGCCGCCTATTGTTGACCCACCTCCGGTAGAACCTCCCATCGTGGACCCTCCGGTAGAACCTCCCATCGTGGACCCTCCATATTGGCCCCCGGATTATCCTCCGGTGACTCCTCCGGTGAATCCCAATCCTCCCACGCCACCGCCTCCGGACCCTCCGCCGCGCCCACCAGTCCGGACTCATCCGACAGGTTTCACGCTCACGGCCACTGCAGATTGCATCGGCGTGGATATTATTGTCGAATGCCGTGCCAGCGTAAGTGACGCAATCACGGGAGATCGATGGATGATTTCCATTCGGGGGCCAGGCACGAAGTCAGCAGGCTCCGGTTTTGCGGGACCAGGTGAGGAGGTCGTCGGCACCTTCACTCTCAACGCGGCCACATATGCCGGGCGGCCCGTCACTTATACCGCGAATTTCTCCGAACTCGATCATCCGGGAGGAAGCGCCTCCTTCACAATCACGCTCCCGACGTGTGAGCCAGAATGCTACCCTTACGAGTGTTCCGATTACCCGAGCGGAGGATACGTTGGGGAGTGCTCCGCAACGCCATATTGCAGCCAGACGATCACAAATCCCTTTTCCACCTCGGTTACAGTGCAAATCACCGGCAGCGTTGATGACGAATTACTCATCAACGGTTCACCGGTCGATGCAGGGTGCTGCGTTTACTCCACTTGCAATGGTGCGCACGCAGTAAACCACGTCTTTTCACTGGCTGGTGGAGCATCATTTACGATGGCCGCAGGCGACAACCACGGTGGATTTACTGGATATGATGTGAATGTCTGTTTCAACCCGGTGGCCCCTCCTCCATGAGTGAACCCATTCCTGTCTTGTTGGCTGCTTTGGAGCAGGTGGCAAAAAACAGGCCACCCGGATACCTCGAAGATGTAATGTCTGTTTCCAAGGTGCTCGGAGGGGTGGTGCATGTCCCGGCCGAGGATTACGCCCGCCTTGCTGCAAAATATAACCAGGATATTGGGCTGGCGATTGGAACCGGGCCAGGTTCACAGCTCAAGCGGATGCTGGGAAATCTCGGAATCCGCCCTTCTCCTGGTTGCTTGTGCAACAAGCGAGCTGCCCTCATGGACGTCAATGGCAGCGAATGGTGCGAGCGCAACCTAGACGAGATCGTTGGATGGCTACGCGAGGAGGCGCAGCGTGCCCACCTGCCATTTGTGGATCAGGCAGGTAAGATTCTGATCCGCAGGGCGATCAAGCTTGCCCGTGGCGCTTCCGCCAGCCTACTGAATAAAAGCCCTGTGCAGAGGTGGTGAATCCGCTATGCACTACCCCTGCAGCGCGGCGGCAGGGAAATCGGCCGGAATCCGGGTTTCCCTCGGATCATTGATAAAATCCCTCAGATGGGGCGGCACCATACACTCTGCTGCTCCAAAAGGGGTGACTCACCAAATCTACGTGATCAAAAACTCCGAGGGAAGATTCTACATCGGGCTTTCTGAAAACGTGTCAGTGCGGGTCCAACAACACAATGAGGGCAAGTCACGTTGGAAGAAAAACAGAGGCCCATGGACACTATTCTGGAAGAGCGATGCTCTGGCCTGCCGGTTGCAAGAAGGTTTTTGAGCGCCATCCATGGGCCGAAGAAATGACCGATGAAGCGTGCCGGGCGAGCATGCTTTCGATCTCCGGCGCGGCATCCTCCGGCAAGTCGGCATTCTGTTGGGCGGCCTACACTAGTCATACGTGATGAATTTCCGTCGGTAGGCCGCCGCAGTGAGCCCGCAGTGTTTTTTGAATGCGCGGCAAAAGTTTTCCGGGCTTGTGTAGCCGACATCCCGCGCGATCGATTTGATGGGTGAGTTGGTGGTCACCAGCTTGTGGCGTGCAGACTGCATCCGCTGGAGAATCAGGTGTTGGTGAGGCGTCATTCCGACGTGCTCGCGGAACTG
Organism: Terrimicrobiaceae bacterium; assembly: GCA_041749755.1. Taxonomy (GTDB): domain Bacteria; phylum Verrucomicrobiota; class Verrucomicrobiia; order Chthoniobacterales; family Terrimicrobiaceae; genus QYQL01. The sequence continues at coordinate 9,616 of JBGTAT010000435.1, forward strand.
GGCATGCAAATACGATGCGCTGAGGCCGATGCGGGCGGCCAGATCCTCCACGCCGAGCGGCTCGGCGTAGCGGCGGTCCATGTGACTCATCGCGCTCGCCACGAGCGGTGGGATCGACCGGTGTTTTGCACTCCGCCTGAATTCCTCCAGCCGGAAACGGAACTGGCTCCAGATCAGGTCGCCCAGCACTCCGTGATCGAGATCGGTGTGGTGAAAGGCGAAGAGAATCTCCTCCGAAAACCTCAGCGCCTCGCTCACAACAGCCCATTGGAACACGCGGGGCCAGGCAAACCGCCGCGGCAGCCGGTCCAGTCGGTAGCGAGCGGTCATGCAGGCGTAGTGCCCTTCACCCGGCGTCCGGCTGACGGTGGACTGGCCGGGGGTGTGGGCGAACACCGCTCCCACGCCGTAGAGATCGTTCCCGTCAGGCGAATAAACCGCCCCTTCGGTGATCAGCTCGAACAGTAGAAAATTCTTGGGAATAACCGTCGCCCTTTCCGCCCCGCCCGGTCCGCTGATGTAGTGGCCCACGCTCTCCAAGGCGGTCTTCACTCTCGCACCATAAATCATAGGTTTTGTCAATTTTCTTCCAGGCAGATTTTGCTACTATCAGGGTCTTCGAGCAGGGCAGACCTGTTTTCATCAACTCTCTACAACACATCCTATCATGATTCCACAAATTACCGTTCAGCTTTACAGCGTCCGCGAGCAGGCCGCCGCCGACTACGAAGGCACGATCCGCGCCATTGCCGCCATGGGATTTGGCTGCGTGGAACCGGCGGGTTATCCGGGCTCATCCGCGGCGAAGGCCGCCAAGCTTTTTCAGGAACTCGGCCTCAAGGCGCCCACCTGCCACGGCCCTCTTCCGGTGGGAGAAAAAAAGAACGCGGTGATCGAGGAGGCCCTCCTTCTCGGGCACGAAGCGATCATCACCGGCTGTCCGCCTGGGTTTAAAGCGAATTTCGCATCGTCCGATGCGGTCAAGGCCATCGCGGAAATTTATTGCGAAGCAGCCGCAAACGCCGCCGCCCATGGCCTGCAGGTCGGGTATCATAACCACGACTGGGATCTGATCGACGTCGACGGAGCGCCGGGCTACCGGATTTTTCTGGAGAACACGCCGGATACCGTCCTGTGGGAAGCGGACGTCTTTTGGGTCGCGAAAGCCGGGCTCGATCCCGTCGCCTTCCTCAAAGAGATCGGGGAGCGCGGCAAGGCGCTCCATTTCAAGGATGGGGTCATCAGCGCCTCCGACACATTCACCGAGGCAGAGACGGAGAGCGGCAAGATCATGGTCAGCAATTCCTCGCCCTTCCTTCCGGCGGGCACCGGCCAGGTGGACCTGCAAGCCGCCTCGAAAGCCGCGACCTACGCAAAATACATCGCCGTCGAACTCGACAGCTACACCGGCGACATGATGATGGCCGTGCAGGAAAGCTACAATTACCTCACCAGCACCGGCATCGCCCGCGGCAACAAATAAAGATCCGCCATGCCGAAAAAATCCAAAGTCCGCGTCGGAATTATCGGTTGCGGAAACATTTCCCAGGCCTACTTCAACGGGGCCAAACTTTTCGAGGTCCTCGAAGTCGTCACCTGCGCCGATCTCAATCCGGAAGCCGCCAGGGTCAAGGCCACGGAAAACGGCTGCGTCGCCCAGACGGTGGACGAGCTGCTGGCGAATCCGAACGTGGACCTGGTCATCAACCTCACCATCCCGTCGGTCCACGCCGAGGTCAGCCTTGCGGCTCTCAACGCCGGCAAGCACGTGCATTGCGAAAAACCGCTGGCGGTCCATCTCGACGATGCTAGGAAAGTTCTCGAACTCGCAGGGGAAAAGGGGCTGCTGGTGGGCTGTGCGCCGGATACCTTTCTCGGAGCCGGACTCCAGACCGCACGGAAAATGGTGGACGACGGATGGATCGGGAAGGTTTTCAGCGGCACGGCATTCCTGATGTCGCGCGGACCGGAATCCTGGCACCCGAACCCCGCATTTTTCTACGAGGTCGGCGGCGGCCCCATGTTCGACATGGGACCGTATTACATCACGGCATTGGTCCATTTGCTGGGACCGGTGAAGGAAGTCAGCGGTGTGACGACCCGCGCCTTCGAGGAGCGGATCGCCACCTGCAAGGAGCAGTTCGGAAAGCTGCTCTCCGTTTCTGTTCCGACCCATTCCTCGGGCACGCTCGTCTTTCATTCTGGAGCCGTGGTGACGGTGACGATCTCATTCGACGTGCACCGCCACGGGCACAGCCCGATCGAACTTTATGGCAGCGAGGGCTCGTTGAAGGTGCCGGATCCAAATACCTTTGGCGGTCCGTTGGAGGTTTGGACACCAACTACCGGCGAGTGGCGCAATCAGGCTCTGAGCTATCCGTATAGCGAGAACAGCCGCAGCATCGGTGCGGCCGACATGGCTTATGCGATCCTAAGTGGAGGAACACGCCGCCACCGCACTAGTGGCGCGCTCGCCTACCATGTGCTGGAGGTCATGCATGCCTTCGAAAAGTCTTCCGCTCTCCGGCAGCATGTGCCGATTGAATCCAATCCCCATCAGCCGGAACCTCTCCCCTTGGGACTGATCAAAGGCAGACTCTAGGTATATTTCGCCCATCACGCCGGGCAGACGGCAGTGGCCTCATCCGTGGAAGCCAGGGCCGGTGACAAGCTCGTGCGCGTCGGGTTCTCAGATTCCTACCGCGGCACGACCGACGATGCCGCCATCCTGCGTGTGACCGGCGAGAGCCGAAACCGATGGGATCGGTTGAGACAGTCTGCGCTTCCTGCTCAGCCGCCTTTTGCGGGACGCCAGACCGGGAGGGATGCGGATCAACGGAGCCGCGTTCTTCAAGCAGTCGTTTGAGTTGGAGATCAAGGGCGACCTGATCCCGGAATCCGCCGCCGAGGAGATCATCGGCAAACTCTAAGCCCTGTTCGCAACAAAAGCCGCCCCGGGTCAGGCTGGAGCAGCTCTGCGTTTTGTTTAAATGATCAGATGCCTGGAAAGGCCGCTGGTATCAGGTGAAAGCACGAATGTAACGCCGGCCGGCATGTGCGAACTGATCGCATAGCGCAGCGCGTAATCACCAAAAAAGCCCTTGAAGCGAACCCGGCCCTCACCATCGCTGACGAGCGTCTCACGAGTCATCCATTCCTTTTGCAGCAATTCCTGAACGCGCCAATACACGGCAGACGGGGTGTGTGAGGAAGAAGGCAAACCATCGGTGTTGTGGTCGCTTTTGAACCGGAAGCTGCGTGTTAGCTCCCCCCAAAAATAGAAGGACTCCACGGCAGGATGTGCAAAAGCAACCGTCATCACATTGGCCACATATTCCGCCCGCATTTCATCAGCCACGCCGGGATCCACGCCCGCCGCAAGAAGATGTTTATTGTCGGCCCAAAACTCCGTGTAATGCAGAGGCACGTTGGCTTCGGAGAATTCGTCGAGAATCCGGCTCTGAATAGATGGCTCCATCCAGGCACCTGTGTGGAATGGGCGGAGACGTATGTGCTCTGGTCGCACGATGGCAGACGAAACTGTTTTTCAGAAAACACTGTCTTGTATGAAAGACATTTATTGACGTTATGCATAATATATCAGACATTAAATCTCATGTCTCAAAACTCTTCCCTACCTCTGCCCGCCGTCCATGCCCTGCGAAAGCTCGGGCGCGACCTGGCGTTGGCGAGACGCAAGCGCGGGATATCCACGGCCGACATGGCGGCGCGCCTGTTCGTGAGTCGCGACACGCTCTGGCGGCTGGAGCGGGGAGAGCCGGCGGTTGCGGTCGGCACATTGGCGACGGCGACATTTGTTCTCCAGCTTCATGGCCGGCTGGCCAATCTGGCGGCACCCGCCACCGATGAGCTGGCGCTGAGCCTCGATGAGCGGCGGGTGCCTAAACGCATCCGTCGTGCCCGGCCATGACCGTGGAAGTTCACGTAGACCGGGATGGTGAGCCGCAACTCGTCGGACGCCTTTTCACTTCGGAACGCACCTCGGCAGCTTCGTTCGAATACGCGTCCGAATGGCTCGGGAGGAGTGGCTCGTTCGCGATCGACCCGACATCGCTTCCGCTTCGTGCCGGGCCGCACCACAGCCCCACGCTTTTCGGTGCAATCCAGGACTGTGGCCCCGACCGTTGGGGCCGGGTGCTGATCGAGCGTGCGGTCAGAAAAATGATCCTTGATCGCAAGCCGTATCAGGACCTTGATTACGTGCTGGCCTTGGACGATTTCTCGCGCATCGGGGCGCTTCGATTCCGGGTGGATGGGGCATTTGTGAGGACTGGCACAGGGGAAATCCCACCCGTGGTTGAACTGGCCGCGCTCTTGAATGCCACCGATGCCGTGCATGGCGAAACGGAGACGGCCAACGACCTGCGATACCTCCTCGGCCAGGGCTCTCCGCTTGGCGGGGCGCGCCCGAAATCGTCCATCAGCCTGCCCGATGGACGGCTTGCCATCGCAAAGTTTCCGAAGCCCGATGACACCCGCGACATCGCCGGTGGGGAAATCCTTGCCTTGTCCATCGCGCAAAATGCCGGAATCCATGTCCCCCGACACCGACTTGTCACCATCAAAGGCCGAGGCGTTTCGGTCATCACACGATTCGACCGCAATGGGTCGCGCCGCATCCCTTTTCTTTCCGCCAACAGCCTGCTCGGCCTCTTACCCGGGGATGCCGGCGCCTACACAATGCTTGCCGATGGAATCCGCCAGTTCGGACATGAAACGGTGGCCGATTTGCACGAGCTGTGGCGGCGGCTTGTCTTTTCGCTTTTGGCAAGCAACTACGACGACCATCTCCGAAATCATGGATTCCTCATGAGCGAGCCGGGTCGTTGGGCGCTCTCACCGGCATACGATTTGAATCCCGTTCCAGAAATCGACCGCGCGCAAATGCCAAAAACCCCGATCTCCGAATCCGGGGAGGACTCCACGATCGAAGCGGCGCTTGATGCCGCCGGGCGCTTCAGTCTCGGCAGAGTTGAAGCCAGATCGATGCTCCGCGAGGTGCTTGCTGCAGTGACCGACTGGCGGAAGGTCGGCGCAAAACTCCGCATCAAAAAATCCACGCTCGACGCCTATGCGTCAGCCTTCGAGCATCCGTTAATCGATGAGGCGAGACGCGTGACCGGATAGGATCTGTTCCTTCCAGGGAGCGGATGGGTAAAAGATCGTGAGCGAGCCGGATGGGTTGCGGGGGGACAACGGAGCATGGGCATCCCGCCCGCGGTCGAAAATGTTTGGCTGGCGCAGCCCGCGACTTGCTTCATCCACAGGCGGGACAGGTTCTTATCGAAGACGGTCACGAAGCTGGAGCCGCCAAGCGGCTCCGACTGGAAGGCAGGGAGCGTAGTGGGGAGTCGGAACGCGGTGTTGCCAGTGAGATAGATATTCCCCTCGGCATCGGCGGTTGGGGCTTTGGGAAAGAGGGAATTTGCGCGCCGCTTGCTGGCAACCACGAGCCCGGGAAGCTCGGGGAGATACGCCTCGCGCCTCCGCAGGCCCTATCGGCCAGCATCTTGCGCCATCTCATCCCCTCCTATCGCCGTTTTCGGGATTATTCCACAAGATTTTGACGATCGCGCTTTACAGGGAAATCGACTCTTGGCGATAGTGCCGGGCTCGCGATGAGAAAAGAAATTGGCATTGGTCTGGCCGGGTTCGGCACGGTGGGGGCGGGGGTCTATAAAAACCTCGCCCGCAACGGGGCGTTGATCGAGCAGCGGACGGGGGCCGCATTTTCGGTCCGCCGGATCGCGGTGCGCGACCTTAAAAAGCCGCGAGACGTCGAGGCCCCGGCTGCCCTGTTCACGAGCGACCCGAACGACCTGATCGCCGACACGTCGGTGCAGATCGTGGTCGAGCTGATGGGCGGGATCGACATCCCGCTGGCCTTCGTGCGCCGGGCGATCGAAGCCGGGAAGACGGTTATCACCGGGAACAAGGCGCTCCTCGCCGAGCACGGTAAAGAGATTTTTGAGCTCGCGGCGGAGAAGAACGTTCCGGTGTTTTTCGAGGCGGCGGTGGCGGGCGGGATCCCGATCATCAAGGCTGTCCGCGAGGCCTTTGTCGGGAACCGGTTCGAGTCGATCCACGGGATCCTCAACGGGACGAGCAACTACATTTTGTCCCGCATGGCGGACGCCGGGCTGGAATTTGCGCCCGCGCTCGAGGAGGCGCAGAAGCTCGGTTATGCCGAGGCGGATCCCGCGCTCGACGTGAACGGATGGGATGCGGCGCACAAGGCGATCATCCTGGCTTCGCTGGCGTATGGGTTCTGGGTCGAACCGTCGCGCGTTTTGGTTGAAGGGATCGAGCGGGTCACGGCGGCGGACATCCGGTTTGCCGACGAGCTCGGATACCGGATCAAGCTGATTGCCACGATCAAGGCGGATGCGAAGGACGAGATCGAGGTCCGGGTGGTGCCGACGCTCATCCCAAAATCGCACGTCCTGGCCTCGGTCAACGGAGTTTTTAATGCGGTGGCGGTGCGCGGGGATGTGGTTGGCGATGCGCTTTTCTACGGGCGCGGGGCAGGTCAGGATCCGACCTCGAGCTCGGTGCTCGGCGACTTGGCCGAGGCAGCGATCAAGCTCGGCTCGCCGCGCGAGGGCTGCGGGTTTGCGACCCACGACCTCTACGGAACGTGCAAGCCGGTCGCCGATTCGGTCTCAAAGTTTTACCTCCGACTCGGGGTCGAGGACCGTCCGGGCGTGCTGGCGCAGATTGCCGGGGCGCTCGGCGCGGCGGATATTGGGATCCTCTCAGTGAT
>JBGTAT010000436.1:0-10310 GCA_041749755.1 Terrimicrobiaceae bacterium
GCTTCGAAGGCTTTGGTCGGACCGCCCTCCAGGCGCCCGGCCTTGAGGCTGCGCCGGTCGTAGCCGCTGGCGGCTAGGAACCGCAGCACGGCACTGAGCGAGGGCAAGCCCCGCCCGTGGTCCTGCCAATGCCTGTAGAGCACCGAGAGCGGCGTGCCAGGAGTCTTGGTGATCGCATCGATGATCCAAAGGCCGGTTTCGGCATCGATCACACGGCTTTTGCCCGCGTCCGCGCGCTTGGCTTTTCCCGCCAGGCCAGCGAACCCATGCCGAGCGTGGTCATACCACCACGTTTCGAGGGTCCGATACGAGTAATACTGCCCGTCTTCTCCGGGCCAGGGGCGCAAGGAGGCGCTCCGCAGGCCAGCGGCGAGCGGGATTCCTTCCTGGCGCAGGGTTTTGAGGTGGCAGATGACCTCGTAGCGCAAAAGCGCGAGGCGTTCTTTGGTTGTTGGTGCTTGGATTTGCATAGCGGGGCGGTTTTCGCCCTACTCCGCCGCCGTTCCAACAAAACCGTTGTGTGGGGTGCTGGTGCTCGCGCTTCAAGCGCTCACTCGGGGGCAACTGCCCGCCGCCAATCCGAGGTTGCGGTAGCAGGCCAAAAGCGAGGTCTTGAAGTCGCGGGCCAAAGAGACGAGGATTTCCCCCGTCGAGCCAAGCTCACGCAAGGCCCGCCAAAAGCAGCCCGTGTCAGCACTTGCCTTCAATGGCATCTGTTGGCCAAGCAAACCGCAGAGGAATGGGATGCGTTTCGACAGAGTTTTGATCGCCCGCCGGATGCAGCCCTCCTCCTTCTCGGAGGCGGGCGGAGGTCTTGCGCCTCCGCCCGCCAATCCGAAGAGCTTGTCCAGCAACTGCTGGAAGCGGCTCACCTCCATGCTGCGGCGGGGGAACATGTCCGCCGGAATCACGCTCCATGTGCGGCCGCAGCCGGGACAACGGAAGCGCTGGATCGGGCATTCCCACTGGCCCTCGACTTTCCGGAACCGGGAGTAGGTTCCGTTACGGTGCAGCTTTTGGTGCCCGGCGCACTTGGCGCAATCCTGCGGCGCGCATGGGCGCTCGGATCCATTTAAGGATGACTCGTGGACTTGCATAGAGCGCACAGGGTAATCACTCCCGTGTGCTCCGCAAAGTCCCCCGCCCACTCGCCCTCGCCCGGGAGGGCGGCTCCGCTGCGGGCTTTTCGCCTACGGCTCAAAGCCCTTCGCTCCGCCGCCCTCCCGGGCGAATCGTTTACCACATTCCAAACGAGCCCCGCACTCCGAACCCCGTCATTATTGAAGAATTCGAAGACCCCGATTCTCCGCCATTATTCAGCCGCGCAACAGTCTTTTTGGCCGACGGTTTCTTTGCTCAGCTGAGCAAACTTAGCGATGAGTGAATCAAGATTTTTCATTCTACGTTAAAGATACGAGGTCGCTCGCCGCGGTCCGGCTGTTATTTTGCGGAGTTCTCTCATGCGCTATGGAAGCATTTCGCCGTTAAGAATCTTTTTCGCCGGGATGAACCCTTGTGCCGCCGCTTTGCGAAACCATTTTTTTGCTTCTGTTCGGCTTTTCCCTCCGGTCCGATTGTAGAGCGCAAGGCCGAGATTGAATTGAGCGAAAGCATGGCCCTGATTTGCCGCTTCACGGAACCAGTGAACAGCCGCGGCGTTATCCACAGATTTTACCCCGACCCCATTGGCCAGACACCAGCCCAGGTTGTATTGGGCGTGAGGATGACCATTCTCCGCCGCCGAGCGAAAGTGGCTTACTGCCTCGTTCACATTTTTCTCAATTCCCTGCCCATTAAGCAGCATGGTCCCAAGAGCGTAATGCCCCTCTGTTTCTCCCTGCTTCGCTGCTGCCAGGAACCAGGCCGCTGCCTCTGTGGGGTTTTTCTCAACGCCCGCACCGTTCAGGTACGCAATCCCGAGGTGCACTTGGTCGCCCGCGTTTCCAAGTTCTGCTCCCTGTCTGACTACATCCAGGGTTGGAGTGTCCGGGTATGGGTCGTCCCCCCATTCTTCGTCCTGCAAGCCCTCAGCGGGCTGCGTTGGCTTCTCGCTTGCACGCAAGACTTCAACCGGGTGGTAATCGCCGCCCGTCCGGTTCCGGGAGATTGCCAGCGAGCTTGGAATGTTCTCGCTTCCCTCGCCGAATGCTTTGCGAAAAATATCCGCTGCTGTTTTGATTTCGGTTTCGCTCCGTTGTTTTATGGGTTTTGATTTCATAAAGTTGGTTAAAGATACTGGGGGTCAGTATGTGGTGTAGGAGAAGCGCCCGTGATCGTTGCCGCGGCTGTGCGTGCGTATGACGGCTTGCGCATGATTCTTTCCCGAGCGGAGCCGCCCGAGCATCCAAGCCGCCATCTCGTAGCTGACATGAAGGAGGCTTGACGCCGCGGCTATTGATTCCGGGTTCGTCGTGCGCAGAAGGATCTTGTTGGCATACCCGGATGCGTCGGCAGAGTTTTTCGACGCTACGAGCACCGCGCACCGTTCATCCCACCCCGACGGGCAGGTGATCGAAAATGCCTCGTCGATAAATGCGAAGACCGGCTTGTCGGTCCGTGTCTCGATAATCTCGTCGGCAAACCCTTGTAGGACTGCCTCCTGGACTTCCATGCCTCGTTCTCCCCGGATACCCGTGGTTATGAGTAGCCCGCCGTTCCTCGCCAGCATTCCCATTCCAGGCTTCCATTCTCCGATGATGGTTACGTCGCTCAGGCGTCCGGCCAGCTTCGCTATCTGCACGAACTTCTCCGCATCGCAGTCTCGCTCGCTCAACACGAGCCCTCCCCATCCGTCTTGTATCATCGTCTGAGCAATGGCTGTGAGCGCCACGGTCTTGCCCGATCCCGCATCTCCAAGCGCGATGGTCCCCCGTGTGAGGTCGTCTTCGTCGAAGCGATAAGTTCTGCCGTTGATTGCCCGCCGGGTTGATATCGCCAGCATGCAGGCGAGCCGACGGATTAGGCTGATTTGTTTGTTCCCGGTCATCGGGATGCAGTCTCCGGCTTTGATTCGGTGTTCGGTTATTTGAGTGCTCATGTCATAAGATACTGGCTCGCGCCCCGCGCTCCCGGTTGATGTCAGCCAAACGACTGCGACACCGCGTGCGTTGTTGCTGCTGCCTCGCTCTTCTTCTCGCTCGGACGAGGTCGAGAACGCGCCGCGACCGCGCCTCGCTCTCTGCTCGGTTCGCTGCTTGATCTTCGTTTCCGCTCTGCTTCACCGCTGGCGAAGCCAGCCGGACGAGCCGAAGGCGCGTCCTCGACGGCCAGCGCCAGCGTCGCCGTCGGATTGAGCGGAGCGAAAATAGACCCTCCTGGCGGAGGGCATAGTGTCCTAAAAAAAATTTAACCGTGGCATCACACCAGATTCACCATCTACGAGGACACCTCCGCGCTGACAATTCGGGCTGGCTGGACACCGGGAACCATCAAATGGGACTGGATATGGACAGACAGATCGGACTCGGAATCAAAAAATCGGCCGCGGCAGAAACTATGGAATCGCGGAAAACTGGACTGGCGAAAACTGCTGAACCGGGGGCTGACTGGTCTTCTTCTTGGCGGTTGTACCGCGGCTATAACGGGGGTGCTTTGACCCCCACCAGCCGCGGCATCGCTTCGCATAACCTGCGAAGTGGCGTGTTTTTGGACTGTGAAAAACACGCCATCGGCCGGTCTGCGGCCGACGATTAAGACTGTCTCCAATGCCGCGGCAGCGGCCTTTGGAGGACTATGCTGTGGGGGGTTATTCATGGTCGCCTGCGTGTAGCACGTAGCCTGTCGGAGTGCTTATCCATCCGGTCAGCCCCGCCCTGTATAGGAAGAGCTGGGGGCTGCGGCTCACTGCTTTGAGGGAGCCGAGGATGGACGACTGTGAGTAACCACCATTACCCGGCAGGGGATATATGCGTCGTTTTCATACAGCGGAATGAGCGACTATACCACGGCTTGCCGTGCCGCTCCCCAGTAGGGGTGAACTCCTGGTTGCTCTGCGGGACGTAGCCTGTCGAAGTCCCTGTGTCCCCTGTCCGCCCCGCCCTGCAAGGAAAGAGCTGGGGGCGGTTAGAACGCTGCTTTTGAGCGTTCTAAAAGGGGGCCAACCAGGATACGAACGGGGGCTTGCTGCGGCGGGTGCCGCTAAATTGTGGGTGCGTCCAGGCGCGACTTTGCTGTGCTTGTCGGGCGCGTTTCGCGTCAGCGGCGGGCGTCGATTTGGAGGCGGAATGCGGCGAGGAATGAGCCGGAGTGGAGGTGAAAAATCGGTGCCGGCCGCACGCTCGGAGGGGGTAGGTTCCGGTTTTGTGGCGAGCTTGCGATCTGCAAATCTGGATCGTGGAGAGCGTCGTTATGGCGGCAGCGAAGCTGTGAATTGTTTGTGCATATCGCGGTGGAACACCGCAAAGAAGCCTCCCCCGGCAGGGGGGTTGATGCCGGCCAGGGTGTCGGATTGCTGCAAAAATACCTCCTGTGCACGCGGCCAGACTCGCTCGTTCTTGGGGGATTTAGGGGAGCGAATCGCAAGTGCCGGGAGGTGTTTTTGCGGGGGCTGGGTCGCTTCTTTGATGGCGGATAACCGCGACTTGAATGTGCTTATCGCATGCCCGGCGTGCGGCAATGTCGGCCCGTAATGGAGCCGCGGCTGGGCGCTGGAAGACGCCGCGCGCGGCCGAATGCAGGGGCGAGATTGACGCTGGCCGGTAGCCGGAAGGGGGCAGGTTCCAGTATTGCGGGGAGCCTGCGAGTCGCAAATCTGGACCCCGGAAGGCGGTCGAAATGCTGGCGGCTTGGCCGCGTTGCGACCCCCACTATGCCGCGGCAGCGGCTTACGAAGCCCACCCCGGCAGGGGGCGGTATTGCCAGGCACGGACTCTCACCTCTGCAAAATTTCCTCCTGAGCACGCCGCCAACGCAGCGGCTCTTCCCCACAGTTTTTGGAGCGGAGTGCAAGTGCTGGGAGGCAATTTTGTGGGTGCCTGGGACGCTTTTTTGATGCGGTCAACCGCGTAGCTGGTGTGCTTGTCTGGCACTGGGTGCCACAGGCGAATGGGCGGGGTCGCGACGAAATGGGCCGGAACAGGAGGGAAGAATGACCGGATGTGGAGGCGGAATGGAGGAGTGAAACGGCCTGTTGGCCGGGAGCCGTGAGAGGAGTGGATCCGCTGGCGATCTTTGAGCCTGCGGACCCCTCACGGCTCTGGAAAATTGCTGGCGGCCTGCCGCGGCTTGACCCCCTGCGCGTGCGCGGCATCTGCGGGTTTGTCGGCTCTGCCGCTGTATGAAAAACCTTAATGGGTGGTGGGTGGGCTGAGCCTGTCGCGGCTGTTCTTGCAGGGGGTGGTAGCGTAGCGTGCCCCGTGAAGAATCGGACGCGTGAGGCTCCTGGTGAGCGGAGTGCCGGAGGAATCCATGTGCCGGTCGGCTTGCCCGGTCCGGTTTATGGACAGGCACGGAGCACGTCGAAAACATGGCGGATTGCCGCGACTATTGGGCGCTTTTTGACCCGGCAATTCGGCGGCGGAACGATCCTCGCCAGGCGTGAGGGAGGGGCGGATTGACCGCCGGCCGCGGCTGGGAATCGAGCCATTGGTGCTCATTTTCCCGTGTGCGAGAGGGGCAAATTATGCGTTGCCTTGTCGTGCCATTCCCACCGTTTCCAACTCCGGGTTGCCATATTTTTCTATCGCCTGCTGTGCCCGCCACTTCAACGCCTCTTTCGGATTCATCACTTTGCAGGTTTCGGGAAACGCGTATTTGCCAACCACGCATCCATTGGGGATGATGACTTCTTTGATCGCGTAGCACCGCAGAAAGGCGCTGTTGTGAATCAACGTTACGCTCGCTGGTATGTCGATGTGGGTGAGCGAATCGCACCCATGAAATGCAGCGCATCCGATTTCAGTGACGCTGTTGGGTATTTCGATGTGTTCCAGCTTGCTGCACGCTACGCACATATAGCGGGGGATAATTTTCACTCCTGGCGGGATAATTAAAGTATGGAGCTTCGCCCCATAGAACGCGTTTACTGAGATTTTTGTAACCGTCGGCGCAATCTCATACCGCCCTTTCACCTCGCGTGCGTTGAATAGAGTTCTGCGAGCTTTGGAGTAGAGAACGCCATACTTGTCTTTGTCTGAGCCAGGCTCGAAACCCCATGCGGAGAGGTCGGCAGTTTTGTAATCCGGGACTGGCGGGGTGCTTCGGTTGGGCTTGTTGGTCATGAGAAATGGTGATGCGCGGCCGGGTGGTTTAGTCCACCTTGCCACCATACCATCCGGATTTGGGATCCCCAAATGTGGTGAACGGTAGCTTCGGGACAAGGGCCTTAAACTCTTTGGAGCCGGCCATGTTCAGGTGCCAGCCCCCGCTGTTGATTCTGCGGTTTGCGTCGTTCACAACCGGTTCTTTGAGTCGCTCGACCGTGAAGATTGTGCCCCCCTGCGAGCGGAAGACCCCGGGTGCGGTCTGTTTCAGATCGGCCTCAAAGATCGTGGTTTCACTCGTCTTGTTTCCCTGAAAGATGCGGACATGAGGGGTTGTCGTATCGAGGAATATCCCCCCGAAGCGGTTCAACCAAAACTGCAATTCCTCCGCGTGGGCCGGGCAGACTGCGATGAGGAAGACCGCCAGCATGAGTCGGATTGTCCGCATGCAGGGGATCGTATCGTGCCCCGGTTGGATTGCAATACGGATGCTTTCTTGCCGCGGCTGCTTACGGTTTTGGGTGGCGGACGCTCTGGGTGGCCGGTATGATTTCCGGGTATGACACCCCGGCAGCTTGCCATCCTCAACTACCACCAGGACGTCGCCTCGTTCGGGACAAGCCCGAAGGCCCCGGTGTTCGTGATCCTCGATTTGGAGGATTCCGCCGGGTTCGAGATTGCCTCACACTACCAGGCGAACTGCGCGGAGAAGCGGGATGCCATCAAGGAGTCCGGCGCATATCCGGCCTTCACTCTCGCGCTCCCGGTGAAGGATGCTAACGCGCTTCTCGCCCACGGTTGGCCGAACGCGAAGCCGATTGGGGCGATCCCAGACGACCGGGTTGCCGTGATTTTGATCTGCGAGGAACGCTGTCTGTCGGTCCTCGTGCGCCGGGTTTGAGGCCGGTTTTCCGATGGATTGGGAGCCTGCCGCGGCCGATCTTCGCGTGGGTGTCCTCTGCTGTTCGCCCTCCGCTTTTGGTGAATCTGTGTGTGCCCTGAAATGGACGACTGACCGGAGTGGAAAAGGCCATTTCTGAGGCTGTAATATTCGAAAATCGCGGGTCGCTTTGAGCTTTTTGGCGCGATACAATCCACGGGAACGTGATGTCGATGCCACGAATAGTGAGTGCGGTGAGCGGCTTGATTTACCGCTCCGCTTACGCGCTTGGCATGCTCGTCCCCGGCCCCTACGAGCAGAGGAGGGCGCGTGCCGCGGCCTTCGCCAAGCGGATAGAGGTGGGGGTTCAGGAGCATGCCCCCGCCGGTATCGCTATCACCGCCAACCTCCTCTTTATCGTCTTGCTTGGCGGCATTACACTCCGCGAGGAGTTCATCAGAGGCGACTCCATGGAGGTCTCGCTCGATGGTTTTGTTGCGCCAGCGTCCGGGCATCCACCCGGTGGCGGCAGTAATGTGGGGGCTGCGGCCACGCCACGTATGCAATCCTCTACTCCGTCCGCACAGGTGGATATAAATGCATTTTTGACATCTACGGCTGCAATCCCGCGCTTTTCTGTGCCTGCGGGATCGAGTGTTGCGGGCCTTCCATCAAACCTCTCAAAAGGAGCCGGGACTGCAAGTCTGGCGGCAGTGGGGAATGGCTCTGGAAGCGGGAATGGGATGGGAACTGGCGACGGGACGGGGACAGGAAGCGGGTCTGGCAGTGGATCTGGCAGTGGCTCCGGCAGCGGGGCGGGTGCGACGCGTGCCGGCACTGGATCGTTTCGATCTCTGGCGGGGTGGGATCTCGTGGTCATTGTGGATCATTCCGCTGCCGTTGGGGATGGCGGTGGATTCACTGGCGTCAAAAGTGTCGGTGATTTCGGAACAGGTGGAAAGTATTCGTGTCCCATTAAAGTAAACGCTGCACTTCTCCCTAATGTATTATCCCAAAAAAACACAATATTGGAGGCCAAGTCGAGCTGTGATGACAACTTTTTCCCTAGCATGTCAAATGCTAGGACTGGTCATTTTGTTAATTGGGATTACGCTGACCTATACGATGCATGCTCTGGTATTCTCCCCCGCTACGCAGGCAGGAAGAATACTGCTATCGTGATTGGAAGCGAGTTCCAATGGATGGCAAAAGGGTCCTCCCGTGAAGAGCAGAAGATGGTCAAGGAGAAGCTTCTTTCCTACGGGCTACCCATTTTTTTTATATCGCTCGGGGCCAACCCAGACGGGTTTTTTCGTGAAATTGCAAGGAAGTCGGGTGGAGGCTATCTCGGCTTTATGAGTGCAAGCGCCGCCAAATCCATGGCGCGCGACACCGAGACCGTGTGGCGGATGGAAGTGAGCACGGGTGAGCCGCGCTACGAGCGCGGGGATGCCCGTGAAATCCATTCGGAAGATATCATCGGGGCGCTCGAAGAAAGCCAGCAGAGCGGCATGACGGATGAGGAGGCTCAACAGAGGCGCTTCGTTGGACCGGACACCCAGGCTGAGAGCGACCTGCCCGAGCCGGGACTTCCTGTCCTGACGGACACCCAGACCGGGGCTATCGAGGACTCGGGGCTTTAAAATATTCCCGGGTGTAGGACGGTATTTGACCGGGTAGCCATGCCAGAATCCGCGGATATGGAGACGTTTGAACGAATCGTTGCTGCCGTTATGGGTGTGGTACTGACGCTTGCCGCCGGGTTGTTCCTCATCCTGTTCTGGCCCGTCGGCTTGTTCCTGGGGTTCCTGGCGATGTATTTTTTTGCGCGAGCAGATAAACCACAGCCGGAAATCATCTACCGGGGCGCGTCGGCCACGGCCGCTTTTGAGTTCGGAATTGGAGGCCCGCCCGTGCCTGCAGGGACGCCTCCTCTTCAAGTTGGGGGCACGACTGTCTTTCCGTCGGCCATACGATCGATCACGTTTTATCCCGACAGCCCGCCGAATTTGCAGGTGTTCAAGAATGGGTTGACGTCCCCCGAGCCGGGATCCGGCCGCGGCCACAGAAGCGTCATGCAATTGGAGAGTCTGGGCGAGCTGACGGCGACCGGGCAGGACGATGTGTCCCTGCGGTATTGGGTGGTGCAATACGTGCCGGATCTAGCTGCAAGCGCGAATCGGATATTGCTGGCGGACGGCGCGTGATGGGGGATCATTGGTTGCCTTCGGGCGGTGCCTTGAAGCGGTGGCCGGTGTGCCGGAGCGCAAGAGATGTGCCGATTGCGACTCCGCCTGCTTCGGTGGAGTTGACGAGGAAAGCTTCGCTGCCCGATTGCCGGATGTAGAGCGGGGCGAGAACTGTGCCCTCGCCATACATTTTTCCCTTCGTATTCACGTATTCCACGGTGAGAACCAGCCGGGCATACCCCGCATATGTTCCCTCGGTAATCGTTTTCCACTTCCCTTGTGCTTCCACGTCCGAACCCTCCGACGAGTAGCTGAGCGCAGCCTCTCCGTTTTCGTAAAGCGTGATACTGACGTTGGGGGATCCTCCTCGTGTGTTCCATTCCCCGGGTTTGACCTGGGCCTTTCCGGTGAGGGGCGCGGCGAGAATGACTGAGAGCACTATCAGCAGACGGTGATACGAATTCATGGTGAGGATCGAATATTTAGCCGTTCGCTGCCGATTTTGGAATACCGCACTGACTGTCGTCTTGACGATACCTGCGCGGCAAAGAGCCTGTTGAAATCGGGCGTCTTCTCTTTGCGGGCGGGCATGCCTGTGAGGGTATCCCTCGGTCAGGCGGTTTCGCAAGCGGGGAAAGCCTACTTTTGGTTGTTTAACCCGTCGTCGAGCATGGTGGCCAGGCCGACAAGCAGGATGATGATGTCCTGCCATGCCATCAATACCCCCACGGCCACGTGGAGCGGCCACGTCGAAAAATACGTGAATGCCCAGGGGATGACTTTCAAAAATCCAAAAAAGCTCTGCGACAGGGCGTTGAGGCTGGTCACCATATTCCCTTTTCCGATCTCGAACATTACCTCATAGTCGAACGCGCTGTTCGACCCTTTGATGATAATGGTGAGCACTATCCAGGCCCCCACCATTTTGGCGATCGCCCATGGGATCCGGGCGTAGACGGGGCGTGGAGAGCGGGCGCTCGCTGTCGGTTGGGCTGCATCCGGTGAGGCTGGGTTTTGCGGTGCCCCGCCAACAACTGCCGC
>JBGTAT010000437.1:0-2571 GCA_041749755.1 Terrimicrobiaceae bacterium
CGGTCATGGCCGGCATGCGGGTCGTCCCGGTCGCCTGCGACGACGCCGGAAATATCGACATCGCGGACCTCCGCGCCAAGGCCGATGCCCACCGGGAATCTCTCGCGGCAGTCATGGTCACCTACCCCTCGACCCACGGGGTCTTCGAGGAAGGGATCCGCGAAATCTGCGAGGTCGTACATGCGGCGGGCGGGCAGGTCTACATGGATGGCGCAAACATGAATGCCCAGGTCGGCCTCTGCCGGCCGGGCGATATGGGTGCGGATGTCTGCCACCTGAACCTGCACAAAACGTTCTGCATCCCGCACGGAGGAGGCGGGCCGGGCGTCGGCCCGATCGGCGTCGCCGCCCACCTCGCGCCGTTTCTTCCCGGCCATCCGCTCGATCCAAACCCGACCGTCGGGCCGGTCTCCCAGGCCCCGCTCGGCAGCGCCAGCATTCTCGTCATCTCCTGGATGTACATCGCCATGATGGGACCGCACGGGCTCCGGCTCGCAACCGAGGTTGCCATCCTCAACGCCAACTACATCGCCGCCCGCCTCGAAAAATTTTTTCCGATCCTGTTCCGGGGAACCCGCGGCCGGGTCGCGCACGAGTGCATCCTCGACCTCCGCGAGTGGAAGCAGCGCGCGGGCGTCGAGGTCGAGGACGTCGCCAAGCGGCTCATGGATTTCGGGTTTCATGCCCCGACCATGAGCTGGCCGGTTCCGGGCACCCTCATGGTCGAGCCCACAGAAAGCGAATCGCAGGCCGAGCTCGACCGCTTCTGCGACGCGATGATCGCCATCCATCACGAGCTCACGGCCATCGAGCGCGGAGAGCTGGACCGCTCGAACAATCCGCTGAAAAATGCCCCTCATACCGCGGCCGCCGTCACTGCGGATCTCTGGGACCGCCCCTACAGCCGGACGCTGGCCGCCTGGCCGGCACCCTGGCTCCGTAATCACAAATTCTGGCCGTCGGTCGCCCGCATCGACAACGTTTTTGGCGACCGCAATATCTTCTGCTCGTGCCTCCCGGTCGCCGATCCAGATCCCCAATGATTTTTTTCGTGATCTGAATCAAAAAATAGGCCTTTATCCTCTGCGTGATGACGCTTCCCCGGGCTTTGGTGGTTTTGATTTTTGGTTCTGCGGCCTCCGCTTTCGCGGAGGAGCGGGCCGGAAACCTGTTCTGGGCGCCGCCCACGGTCACCACGGGCGGAGAAAAAATTGATACCCTCCTCAATTTTATTTTTCTCCTGACGCTGGCCGCATTCATCCTGACCCAAGCGGTCTATATTTTTTATCTCATCCGGTACCGCCGGCGTCCGGGCCACAAAGCCCACTACAGCCACGGGAACAACACGATGGAGTTTTGGTGGACGATCATCCCCACGGCGATCTTCCTTACCCTCGCGGTCTGGAGCAACCGGGTCTGGTTCGACCTCACCAAATCAACCCCGCCGGCGGACTCGGTCACCGTTGATATCGTCAGCTACCAGTTCGGCTGGGATATGAGATACGCCGGGGCAGACGGTCAGCTCGGACGCGCGGACGTGACCCGGATCAGCCTCGACAACAAGTTCGGGCTCGACCCGGACGACGCGGCCGCCAAGGACGATTTTGTGTCCACCGAGCTGGTGATCCCGGTCGGCAAGTCGGTCCACGTGTTCCTGCGTTCGCGCGACGTGATCCACTCATTTTATGTCCCCCAATTCCGGCTTTACCAAGATGCCGTTCCCGGGCGCACGATCAAGTGGGTGTGGTTCCAGACGACCCGCACCGGCGACTTCGAGCTCGCCTGCAGCCAGCTTTGCGGGACCGGCCACTACAACATGAAGGCAAAAATCCGGATCGTCTCGCAGGAGGATTACGACAAGTGGTACGCCGGCAAGGTCGCCTCTGCCGCCACGGCCTCCCTCCTCCCGGTCACGCCCGCTGTCGCCGGCCGGTAATCGCGACCGGATTTTCTCACGTGCGGGGAACGCTCCTGCGCCACGCATTGGAGGGACGACCTCCGTTGTCGTCCGACTTTTATGCCCCGCAAGCCGACAAGTGGGCTCCGACGGAGCAGAGCCCTCCATACAGGAACGAGCGCACCAGCGTGGAGGGACGACCTCCGTGTCGTCCGACTTTTCGTGCTGGTGGCCTGATGCTCGACAGGCTGGGGAGCATCGGACATGGTGGGTGGATGGGAACCGACCACACGATTGCGCAGCTGAGGGTGGCCTGCCGGGCCGGGGCGGTTCATGCGAAAGTTTCCGGGCAGATCGAGGAGCTGAACCGGAAAGACTCGGCGAACGGAAAGCCGTTTTGGGAGATGAAGCTGCGCGATGCGGGCGACATGATGACGCTCCGCGCCTGGAGCGACACGGCCGCGTTTGACGCGTGCGAGGAACTGGAGTACGGAGCCTGCGTTGAGGTCGAAGGGGAATTTCTTCACAACGGGACCTTCGGGCTGGATGGCAAGCGCTGGCGCGCGAGGAGGCTGGATGCGGCCGAGTCTGCGGCTCTGTTTGCGGGGGCCGGGGCGGAGGCCGCCGAGCGCGACCTGCGCGACGTCCGGGGATTTTGTGAAGCGATGGCGGAT
>JBGTAT010000438.1:0-1979 GCA_041749755.1 Terrimicrobiaceae bacterium
CCGGTGGTCGGCTCATCGAAAATCAGGAGGGCGCTCTCGTCTCGCTTCTGGACGAGGTGGTGGACGAGCTTGAGACGCTGCGACTCGCCGCCGCTGAGCGCATTCACCGGCTGCCCGAGCCTCAGGTAGTCGAGGCCGACCTCGGCCAGCAGCCGCAGCGGACGGGTGATCGACCCGCGCCGGTCGACCGGATCAAAAAATGCAACTGCCTCGCCTGCGGTCATCTCGAGGACCTCGTGGATCGATTTCCCCTTCACCCGGATGTCGAGGACGGGGTCCCGGAAGCGCCGGCCTTCGCACTCGGGGCAGCGCAGGTACAGATCGCTCAGAAACTGCATCTCCACCTTTTCAAAGCCGAGCCCGCCGCAGCGCTCGCAGCGTCCCTGCCCGGAGTTGAACGAAAATGTTCCCGGAGAAAACCCGGCTGCCAGAGCCTCCTTTGTCGTCCCGAAGATTTCGCGGATCCCGTCGTAGGCCCCGAGGTAGACGGCCGGCGTCGAGCGCGGGCTGCGGGCGAGCGGCGACTGGTCGACCATCACGACCTCGTCGATGTCCTCATCTCCCCGGATCGATTTCACAAAGCCCGCCGCCTCGTCCTCGCCGGGTTCGTCCCCCGCCAGGTGGCGGTGGAGGACGTCACGGACGAGCGACGTCTTCCCGGAGCCGGAAACCCCGGTCACAGCGCAGAGCACGCCGGTCGGGATCTTGACATCCATCCCGCGCAGGTTGTGGTGGCGGACCCCGCGCAGCTCGATAAAGTTTTGCGGCTTGGTCCGCTTTTTCGGCACCGGAATCGATTTGCGGCCCTCCAGGTAATCGGCGGTCAGCGACTTCGCCTTCCCGAAGTTTTTGGCAGGCCCGCAGTAGAGAAGCTCGCCACCCTCGGCCCCGCGGCCGGGGCCGATGTCGACGATGTGGTCGGCCGTCCGGATCACCGCCTCCTCATGCTCGACGACCAGGAGCGTGTTGCCCTTATCGCGAAGCCCGCAGAGCACGTGGAGCAGGCGCCCGGTGTCGCGCGGATGCAGTCCGACGCTTGGCTCGTCGAGAACAAAGAGCGTGTTGACCAGCGAGGCTCCCAGGCACGTCGTCAGGTTGACACGCTGGAGCTCGCCGCCCGAGAGCGAACGCGTCGGCCGGTCGAGGGTCAGGTACCCCAACCCGACCTCGCCCAGGTAATGCAAGCGCGCCGAAATCTGGCCGTGCACGAGGCTGGCACTCGAGTCCGCCTCCGGAAGATCCATCTCGCAAAAAATCTTGTCGAGCTCGCTGACCGGCCGCCGCGCGAGGTCGGCGATCGTCAGGCCCCCGATCCGGTAGTTCATCGTCTCCGGCTGGAACCGCCCGCCCCGGCAATCCGGGCACGGCTGGTAGCTGCGGTAGCGGCTCAGAAGGACCCGCACATGCATCTTATACGTCTTCGATTCGAGCCATCCGAAATATCCCTTCACGCCATACCAGCGCCCGCTCTCCCACAGATCGTTCCCATCCCCCTCCCCGTTGATCACCCAGTCCTGGTCCGACTTCGGCAGGTCCTCAAACGGGGTGCGGACGTCGATCTCGCCGCGCAGCGCGTGCTTCATCAGGTCGTCCTGGCACTCGCGCGACTGCCCGCTTTGGAAAGGTTTGACGACGCCCTGGGAGATCGAGAGAGAGCGGTCCGGCAGGACCCGCTGGTAGTCGATCCCGATGATCCTCCCGAACCCGCGGCAGGCCGGGCAGGCCCCGAGCGGGTTGTTGAAGCTGAACAGGCCCGGGCTTGGCGGACGGATTCCCTCGTCGCAATGCGCACAGTGCCAGCCGGAGGAAAACGGCTGCCCTTCGCCGGTCTCGGGATCGACGATCGTGAGCTTGTCCCCGCCCAGGCGCAGCGCATTTTCCACGGCCTCCGCGAGGCGCGTGCGCTCGGTCGCCGCGATGGCGATGCGATCCTGGACGACCGGGACGCGGGCCGGGAGCCCCCCGGCCCGCGGCGCCGC
>JBGTAT010000439.1:0-3131 GCA_041749755.1 Terrimicrobiaceae bacterium
GGCCGGCGGCGCGCTGGGCAGCCTGCTCCGGCACCTCATCGCGGCCTGGGTCGCCGTCCGCTTCGGGGACACGTTCCCCTGGGGGACGCTCCTGGTGAATGTGTTCGGCTCGTTCGGCATCGGGATCTTTGCCGGGCTGACCACCGACGGCGGGATGATCCTGGCTCCGCCCGTGCTGCGCATGTTTGTGATGGTCGGGATCTTCGGCGGTTTCACCACATTTTCCTCGTTCAGCCTGCAGACGCTCAGCCTCGTTCAGGACGGGGAATTTCTGGCGGCAGGCGGCAACATTCTTTTCAGCGTCATCCTCTGCCTGGCAGCCGTCTGGGCCGGGCACACGGTGGCGCTCGCACTCAACAACCTGTCCCTCCGATGAACCAGCTCCTCCGCATCTACCTCGACGAATCCGACCGCTTCGGACACAAGCCGCTCTATGAGGCGATTATCATGAAAGCCCGCGAGCTCGAGCTCGCCGGGGCGACCGTCTACCGCAGCCCGATGGGGTTCGGGCAGACGAGCGTCCTCAAGACCTCAAAAATCCTGAACCTTTCGACCGCCCTGCCGATTGTGATCGACATCGTGGACACGCGCGATCGGCTTGAGATGCTGGTCCCATTCCTGACGGAAAACCTGGTCGGCGGGCTGGTTATCCGCCACGAGATCGAGGTCGTGCACCGCGCGACCGGCGGGAAATAGCAAGTTTGACATAAAAAATCCGGTGTCCCAGCATGCGCGGCTGTGACGTCATTTCAGATTTCGGTCCTCTTTTTTCTTCAGCTGGCGGTGATCCTCGGCGTGTGCCGGGCGGTCGGCTGGCTGGCGGCCCGGTGCGGGCAGCCTCAGGTCGTGGGCGAGATGATCGCGGGGGTTGTGATGGGGCCGTCGGTTTTCGGTGCCCTGGCTCCCGGGATGCAGGCCTCCCTATTTCCTCCGGAAAGCAAATCCGTCCTCTTTGCTGTCTGCCAGGTCGGGCTGTCGGTCTACATGTTCCTGGTCGGGGTTGAGTTTGATGTCGGGCTGATTCGCCAACGGCTTCGAAGCGCGGCAGCGGTCTCGCTGTCCGGGATCCTGGCCCCGTTTGCCTTGGGAGCGGCGGCGGCCTGGTGGCTGGCGCCGAAGTACCCGATCTTTTCCCCCAACACCAGCATGGGGGAGGGGATGCTTTTCATGGGGGCGGCGATGTCGATCACCGCCTTCCCGATGCTGGCCCGGATCATCTACGAGCGGGGTCTCACCGGGACCTCGCTCGGCACGCTGGCACTGGCAGCCGGCTCGATCGACGACGCGGCCGCCTGGTGCGTGCTCGCGATCGTGCTGGCCAGTTTTGCGGGCGACCCGTCGATTGCGATCATCGCCATCGGCGGTGGCCTCGCGTATGTCGCAGTCGTCTGGCTGGCCGGCCGGCCGTTGCTCCGGCACATGGCCCGGCGAACCGAGGAGCGTGGCGGGATGACCCATGCGATGCTCGGAACGACGCTCTCGCTGGTCATGCTCGGGGCTTGGTTTACCGACGCCGTCGGAATCTATGCCGTCTTCGGGGCGTTCATCCTCGGCGTTGCAGTCCCGAAAGGATTTTTTGCGGAGGCGCTTCACAAACATTTGGAAAAGATGACGACCGCGTTCCTTCTCCCGCTGTTTTTTGTGTATTCCGGGCTCAACACCCGCATGGACCTGATCATCGCGCCGGAGCTTTTCGGGGTGACGCTTCTGCTCCTTTTTCTGGCGATTGCCGGCAAGGGGCTGGCGTGCGCCGCTGCGGCCTGGTGGCATGGCGAGCCCCTGCGCGAGGCCCTCGCGATCGGGACCCTCATGAACGCCCGCGGTCTCATGGAGCTCATCATCCTCAACATCGGCCTCGAGCGCGGGGTCATCACCCCGACGCTTTTTACGATGCTCGTCTTCATGGCCATCGTCACCACACTCATGGCCACGCCCGCGTTTAACCTGGTGAGAAAGGGAGCCCATGCAGTCTGACGACAACCTGACCGGGTCGATCCTCGTCGCGCACCCGGCGCTCGTGGATCCGAACTTCCGGAAGACCGTCCTTTTTATTTCCCAGCACGTCGCCGACGAGGGCGCGACCGGGATCGTCCTCAACCGCCCCCTCAGCGAGGTCATCACAACGGTGCCCGGCCTGTCGGAGATCCCGGTTTTTTCCGGAGGTCCGGTCGCGACCGAGTCGGTCGTGCTTGCTAGCCTCCAGTGGCGGGTCGACCCGACAGTTGTCGCATTCCGGGCGTTTTCCGGCCGCCTCGGCAGCGAGGCCGTCGAAGATGAATGGATCCCCGGCCTCCGCGCGTTTGCCGGATTTGCCGGATGGAGCGAGGGCCAGCTGGAGCGGGAAATCCAAGAGGAGACCTGGGTTGTTGTCCCGCCCACCCGGGAAATCATCGAGATGCCCCGGCCCGAGGCGATTTGGAAATCCGTGCTACGGCAGGTCAGCCCGATGCTTCACCTCCTCTCCGATGCCCCGGACGAACCCTGGAAAAATTGACGGCGCTGGAAAATTCCCTTTCGGTGTGCCAGAGTTCCGCCCATGTCCGAGAGCTCGATCAGAAAGTCCCTCCAGATCTACAAAGGCCTTGTTGAGGTCAGCGGGCTGATCAACTCGATCACCGAATACGGCGAGTTGCTGCGCGCGATCCTGGATGTTGCGCGGCGCGTCTTCCGCGCGGAGGCCGGCACGCTCTTTCTGGTGGATGCGGCCACCGGCGATCTGGTCCTGGCGATTGCGACCCGGGGCGAAACCGGCTATGTGGAGCCCAAGCTCTCGGTCCCCCGCGGGCGGGGGATTGCGGGATGGGTCCTCGAGCACGGCGAGCCGCTCGTGATCCCGGATGCTTACCAGGACGAGCGGTTTTTTAAGGATGCCGACCGGATGACCGGGTTCAAAACCCGGTCGATCCTCTGCGGGCCGCTGAAGCGCGGCAGCGAGCTCATCGGAGTGCTCCAGATCCTGAACCCGCGCGAAAAGGAGTCCTTTGAGCAGGAGGACCTCGAAGGGTTCTGCGCGTACGCCAACCTGATCGCGACCGCGATTGAAAAGCTGCGCGCGGCCGAGCGGATGCGGGCGCAGGACCGCATGGACCGCGATCTGGCGATCGCCGCGGAGATCCAGCGCGAGCTGCTCT
>JBGTAT010000440.1:0-8203 GCA_041749755.1 Terrimicrobiaceae bacterium
CGCGGGCCAAAAGTCGCGGCTGCGCCGCAGTACGCATTTCGGCCAGGGCCAAGAATGACCCTGCTCCTTACACTGCAGCGTCGCGCGGGGCCATAAGGGGCAAGGGCATTCCTGCCCTTGATCGGAGGGATCTGCCCGCGCTGCGCGGGCCAAAAGTCGCGGCTGCGCCGCAGTACGCATTTCGGCCAGGGCCAAGAATGACCCTGCTCCTTACGCTGCAGCGTCGCCCGGGGGCCATAAGGGGCAAGGGCATTCCTGCCCTTGTTTGGAGGGATCCGCCCACGCTGCGCGGGCCAAGAGTCGCGGCTGCGCCGCAGTATGTTTTCGGCCAGGGCCAAGAATGACCCTGCTCCTTACGCTGCAGCGTCGCGCGGGGGCCATAAGGGGCAAGGGCATTCCTGCCCTTGATCGGACGGCATCGCCCGCGCCGCGCGGGCCAAGAGTCGCAGCTCCGCTACTTTTGGAATGTCCCGGGTTTTATCGGTTTCACTGGCGTGCCATCTTCGTAGAGCGCCGGGATCGAGCTGGCCGGGCCGACCCGGATCACCGGGTGGTCGATGCCGGCCAGTTCCTTCGGGATGCCAATGACCAAGTTGCCTTTGGGATCCAGCTTCACCTCGAGGAACTGGTGCGTCTCGAGGACCTGGGCCCGGAATTCGGTGGTGGGTTCCTCCAGCTTGAGCGGCTGCGGGATCGTGAGGTCGCCGGCGGGCAGCGGCGTGAGCACAAAGAGGTTAAAGTGTGGCTTGGCCGGGTCGGTGCCCATCGTGGCCCGGACATTTTCCGGCAGGGCGTCTTTGGCAAACGGACTGCGGGCACTCGGCTGGAGCGCCGACTCGTTGATCTCCATCCACGCGGCAAATTCCTTGAGCCTGCGCCGGGCGGCTTGCTGGAACGATCCGTCCGGCAGGGGGCCGACGTTCAGCGTGATCGCTCCGCCGTGGTGCGCGTTCGTGATCAGGGTGTCGAGCAGCTTGTCAAACGACCGCCACTGGAAGTCGAGCCGGTGGTATCCCCACGCGTGGTTCATCGTCCCGGGGGTTTCCCAGGGAACTTTTGGCGCGTTGCTGGCGTCGGGAAATTGGTTGTCCCCCATCGAGATAAAGTCCGCGCCGGTCGGATCGTGCGCGGCGATCCGGCCGTTGATCATGCAGCTCGGCGCCTTCTCGCGGATGAGCTGGATCAGCTGGTCCCGGCGGGGCGCGGTCACCTGGTTTTTGGCTCCCTGACCCCACGAATCGAACCAAAACATATCCGGCTGGTAGCGCTCGATGAGCTCGGCGACCTGCGGCAGGCATTTCCCTTCCCAGTATTCGCCGAACTCTTTGTCTGTCGGCTGCTTGAGCGGCGGGTCGCCCTTAACTTCCGGCCACGGCGGGAAGGCTCCGCCCGGATGTTCCCAGTCCTGCCAGTGCGAGTAGTAGAACCCGAGCTTCACGCCGTACTTGCGGCACGCCTTCGCCAGCTCGCCCAGCGGATCGCGTCCGCCCGCCCCGAATGGCGTCGCGGCGATGTCGTAGGTGGAAACCGCCGAGTCCCACAGGGCAAACCCATCATGGTGCTTGCTGGTGATGACGAAGTACCGCATGCCGGCCTCGGATGCCAGGCGGATCCACTCGTCGGCATCGAACCGGGCCGGATTGAACTGCTCCAGCAGGGTGTCGTAATCCTTCTTGGGAATTCCGCCGTCCGGCTGCGGCCAGCGCCACTGGGTCCGGATCCACTCGGCATAGTGGTTCCGCCCCATCTCCTCGCCCCGCCACACGCCGGCCGGGATCGAATACAGCCCAAAATGGATGAACATCCCGAACCGCGTGTGCGCCATCCAGTTCCCGTCTTTCTCCCGGATCGTCTTCGCATCGACCTGACCCACCGTGTACGGGGACTCGTTCGCTTGGGCGGCTAGAGGGAGTGATGTCATAAGGAGAAGGAACCACGAAAGGCACGAAATACACGAAAGGGGGAGAAAGGTTCCGCGGCAGGTCTGGTTTTCGTATGTTTTGCGGATCGAGTTGCTTTCCTGGAATCTGACGGAGCAGGAGGAGGGGAATGAACCACTAAAAACACGAAATACACGAAAGGGGAGGAGGAAAGAGCGGATTTTTTGCAGCTCTGATTTTCGTGTATTTCGTGTTTTTCGTGGTTCCCCTGCCTTTTCTTCATGGTGGGGTCCGTCGCTACGGAATGCACCACGAAGGGCATGAAGGACAGGTAGGGGGAGGAGGAGGCTCGGGGCTGGTTTCATGATTCGTGGTTTTGTGTCAATCGGACGAGGCAGGAGGAGGGGAGGGAACCACGAAAGGCACGAAAGACACGAAAGGGGAGGAGGAAAGATCGGGTTTTCTGGCAGCTCTGGCTTTCGTGTGTTTCGTGTGTTTCGTGGATCAAATTGCTTTCTGGCCGTCGACCTAGGCAGGAGGGGAAGGAACCACGAAAAACACGAAATACACGAAAGGGGAGGAGGAAAGATCCGGATTTTTGCTTTTTCTGGTTTTCGTGTGTTTCGTGTTTTTCGTGGTTCCAATTGCTTGGCTGGCGTGCGGGCAGGCATCCGGTTCGGTAAATAGGCATCCTGGCGGACTTCGGACGTCGTATTGGATGTATGAGCAGGCTTCATGGCGGCAAAAAGAAGGGTTTCCCCGGGGCCGCCAAGACTCTCACCCCACCCGAAAAATCTATCCAGACAAAATTCAAACAATTTTTGTTGACAACTTCATGAAGTTGCGACAATCTCCTCTCAAACACCAGATCCACACCCCAGACCAATCCCACCAGAAGCAATCACCCCCAGCATGAATCCCAACCAGAATTCCAGAACATCCCTCCTCATGAAAACACCATCCCTCCTCCGTCGATTCTCCGCAGTAGTTGCTGCGTCTGTTTTGGCCATGATCTCACCACTTAACGCCGCCAATTTTACTTGGACCGGTGGGAATGCCACGAGTGGCACTTGGGGCCCAACCTCAGGAAACTGGGACACGACGCCCACGTTTAACAATACCGCCGATCTTATTTTCAATACCATGACCCGGGCCACCGACAACGAAATCGGATTTGGCCGAACAGTTCGTTCGATCACCTTCGGAGATAATATCGTTAGCACATGGACAACTAATATGACATCCGCCTCGGTGCTGACTTTCTCAGCCGCATCGGGCAATGCATCGATCAATATAACCTCTGGTTCAAGCGGCAATATTGCTTTCAACGGTGGAACGGGATTCACCGGATCCCAAAGCTTAACCTCTCAGCTCGAGATCAACCACAGCGGTTCGGGTCTTCTATCCTTTAACCGTCAAACTGCAGGAGCGGGTGGAATCACAAAAACTGGTGTCGGTACTGTCTTGTTCACCGGTTTCAACGCTAACAGCTTCACGGGTCCCCTTAATGTCAACGGAGGAAGAGTCATTTTAGCAAACACCCAGAATGCCACTGCTGACCTCGTTGCGGCTGTGAACATAACGCTGGGAGGAGGCACGCTAGAGATGCAAACCTCTGGTGGGTTTGGTAAAACCTTGTCTCAAAATATCACTGTATCATCTGCCAGCACGCTGGCCTACAACAATACAACCAATACGTCCCAATCCCTCGTTCTAAACACGGGAACGATGGCAGTGAATGCAAATCTCACGGTCCAAAATATTTCTAGCAATGCGACGATCCAGAGTCCAATTGTGATCAATCGCAGCATAACAGGCTCGGGCGACCTGATAGTCAAGACTTACAATAACGTGACCAGCAGCACGACGGATTATGGCCTCGGTCGTGTCGCGCTGAGTGGCAACAATACTGGATGGTCTGGCAACTTCGTTATCAGCGAAGGCACGGCCAACGTTTTTGGTAACTCCACGCTCGGCAGTGGCGTTCAAACTAATGTTGGCACTGGAAAAATCATCCTTGGCGAAACCAGCAATTCTTTCGGGGCTGGCTTGCAGCTCGCCGCATCGGCTGGCGGCGGCGCTCAATTCATTAACAATGACATTATCGTTCGTTCCGGTGGCTTCCGCACGATCCGGGGAGGAAGTGACCACACATACACACTTAATGGCACGATCACGCTTGAAGGTGATCTTAATGTGCATAATGGTCTGTTTTTTACAGACAAAAACATGATCCTGAATGGCAACATATCTGGTGTCGGTGGCTTGAGCATCACGGAGTCTGGCAACCCAAATTTCACACGCCTGACTGGAAACAACACCTACACAGGTGCTACGTCCATCGGTACCGGGGCCGTCCTCAACATCCTCAGCGCCAGCGGAAACGCCATCGGTGACAGCTCTGCCGTCACATTCGCGGGAGCTGGTGCTACGCTTGTCTTCAACTCGACGAACGAAACCGTCGGTTCGATCGCCTCGTCCGGAACGGATGGTGCAATAAACTTGGGAGCCAACACCATCACCACTGGTGGCAACAACGCGAGCACGAGCTTTGGCGGTGTGATTGGCGGCACGGGCGGCAGCCTCAACAAAGCCGGCATCGGGACAATGACCCTTACTAGCAATCAAACCTACACGGGAGGAACCACCGTCAGTGCAGGCACGCTGCTCCTTGCCTCAGGTGTCACGTTGGCCAGTACGAACATCCAAGTGTCAACCGGGGCTTCACTGGACGCCTCTGCGAGCGGGTTGACCATCGGCAGTGGTAAAACCCTTGGCGGCACTGGAACAATCATCGGTGCGGTGACGGTTGACGGCAACCTGAACCCTGGTAACAGCCCTGGCGACCTTACCTTCAACGATGCCCTCACACTCGGCGGGACCTCAACTCTGACCCTCGAAATTACAGGCATTACGGGTGGCTCTTTTGACCGCCTCCTCGGTGACAACACCAACACTTTAAGCCTCGGCGGTACGCTTGCATTCAACAATACCGGTTATGTTGCAACACTTGGCGATACCATCACTGTGTTTTCGAACTGGAACGCGATCTCTGGATCTTTTGCTAGCTTCACTGGGACTGACCTTGGTGGTGGCTTGAGCTGGGATACGTCCAACCTTGCTGTCAATGGTTCGCTGAGCGTCATCCCCGAACCTTCCACCTGGGCACTCCTGGCACTCGGCATGACGACGATGGTCGTCTTCCGCCGCCGTCGCAGCAGCTGATCGGTCCGCAGAGTAAAAGCGCACACATCCGCCGGCGGCAGAAACCTCTGCCGTTAGTCGAGAGTAGGAAAATAATCGAGATTCATAGTCCACGGTCTTTTTTTGCCAAAGCAGAATGACAATGTGATGACCATAAATCTACATAGTCCAACAACTCCCCCAAAAACCCAACTATGAACAACCCAATCCATCGGTCGTCGAAAGGCTTTTCGCTCGTGGAAGTCACCCTGAGCCTGGGTCTGGTGAGTTTTGCGTTGGTTGCGATGCTCGGGCTGTTGCCGACCGGGCTGACGACGTTGCGGGCGTCGATGAGCCAGACTGTGGAGGCGCAGATCTTGCAATCGATTGCGAGCCGGGCGGTGATTTCGAGCTTTACGAACATTTCTGCGAACACGCTGTATTTTGACGATGAGGGCCTGCCCGTCACGAGTGCGGGGGCTGCCTATTACACGGCGAGCCTGGCGCCGGGGCCGGCGACATTTCCTGGCTGTGCGAATGCCGTGGCCCTGGACGATTCGCTGAAGAACGTGAAGGTGAACCTCGTGGCGCGTCCGAATCCGGCAGCTGCCGGGCGCACGAATTATTTCAGCATCCAGATTGCGAACTCGGGGAAATAGCCCGTGATCGCGCGGCCCCTCAACAGGCGATCGGTCCGGGCGTTCACTCTTCTGGAGGCGATGGTTTCGGCGGCGGTGTTTGCGTTGATCCTGTCGATGTTGTTGGGGGTGATTTCGCAGACGAGTTCGGTCACGAAGTCGGCATCGAACAAGATCTCCGCGTTTCAGGGTGCCCGGGCGGCGTTTGACCTGATGGCCCGGAATGTGAGCCAAGCGACGCTCAACGCGTATTGGGACTACGACCAGATCCCGTCGCCGACCCGGTACCTGCGGAAATCCGAGCTGCATTTCCTGCTTGGCAATGCCGGCGACCCGCCATTTCCCGGGACCCCCGGAACCGGCCAGGCCATGTTTTTTCAAGCGCCCTCCGGGGTCACCGGAGACCCGGCCAGCTATGGGGGCCTCGAGACCTTGCTCAATGCGATGGGATACTTTGTTGACTACCGGGATCAGGATAATCTTCCGGCCCCGTTTTCTCCGCCAACTCCGGTCTACCGGTTCCGTCTCATGCAGGCCGTCCAGCCAACCGAAAACCTGAACGTTTACAACAACACGACCGGCACGGCATGGATTGCGGATGTGGCGGGTTCCGCGACCCCGATTGCGGACAACGTGATTTGCCTGATCATCTGGCCGCGCCGCTCGCCGGAAGACGACCCGGACGGCCTCACCCTAGCTTCCAACTTTGCGTATGACTCGCGGGACAACGCCCTGAACATTCCGCAGCCCGGGACCGCGAACCAGCTTCCGCCAACCGTGCAGCTGACGATCGTCGCCATGGATGAAACCTCGGCGGCCAGGTTCTGCAGGTCGTCCTCACCGCCGGCCGAAATCACCGGTGCCATGAACGGGCTTTTCGAGACCGCAGCCAACTATGCGGCGGACCTCGTCACGCTCGAGGGCCGCCTCGCTGACAACAAAATCAATTTCCGCACGTTCGCGGTGACCGTGCCGATCCGGGAATCCAAGATGGAATGATACCAACTCTTGAGATTAACCGGACTTTGGGATTGATCAGGGAGAATGGGCGTCTCGCCCGTTTGGGCACTGACTTTGCAAGCGCAAGCGTGCATCTTCACAGGCGGGACGCCTGTGCTCCCTGTTTTGCACTGGCCGCCTTATCGTCTCTTTATTTCCAAGATCCGGTATGAAATCGAACCGCTGGGCATTTTCTTTGATCGAGCTTCTCGTTGTCGTCGCCATTATCGGAATTCTTGCGGCGCTGTCCTTGCCAGCGCTGGGGAGCATCCAGCGCGCGAGCAGCGTCAATCGCGGCGGCCAAGCCCTCAGCGATGCGATCATCTCGGCCCGTCAGGAAGCGTCCAGCCGGAACCGGAACATCGAGGTGCGCGTGATTGCCACCGGAAATCCCCCCGACTACCGGGCGTTTCAAACCTGGATGGCCGATGATCGCGGCGCGATGGTGCCGCTGGGAAAAGTCACGCCGCTTCCGGAGGGCGCGCTGATTTCGTCCGACAGCCAGCTCTCGCCGATGCTGCAGGCCAACGCCGGCCTGGCAGGCACAACAAATTTCGGCAGCCTGGGAAGCTGTTCCTATGTGTCGCTTCGGATTCGCGCCGGCGGGCTGCCCGATCCCGGGATCACGACCACCAACAACTTTCTTACCGTGCGCGCGCTGACGGACAACGCAAACCCTCCCGTCAATTACTACACCGTGCGCCTCAGCCCGGCCACCGGACGAGTCACCATCCACCGCCCATGATCCCCCGCACTTCGCATACCAGTTCTTTGAAAAAAATCAACGATCGGCGGGTAGCGCAAAACAGGAGCACAGGCGTCTCGCCCAATGCTGTCAGTTTTACGGAAAATCGCGGTCGCACGAGCATCCGAGGAGCATCCCTGTCCATGGCACGCCAGCCTCCAGCGACAGGAATGTCGTTGCCCCTTATACTGACAGCATTGGGCGTCTCGCCTGTGAAAGACGCTAACCTGCGCTTGCAAAGTCAGTGCCCAAACAGGCGGGACGCCCGTTCTCCATTGTCGCTGCAAAGTCCGATGATTTCCAAGAACTCGTATCAATCCGGCGCGGCGCTGATCATCATCCTCGCGATGCTGGTCATCGTCTTCGGGCTCGCGGTCACATTTCTGAACCGCACCACGGTCGAGCGGGCCGCCTCGGCCAACTTCGCCGCGTCTGCGACCACCCGCCAGCTGGCCGACACCGCGGTGCAGCTCGTGCAGGGGAGCATCCGTGATGCCACCACCCAGGGGACCGAGGTGGCATGGACGTCCCAGCCGGGGATGATCCGGAATTTTGATGACGCCGGAACGTTTGTCCGGGCCTACAAACTTTATTCCGCTGCCGATCTCATCCCGCAGCAGGCCACCTTCACAGCGAGCCTTGCCGCCGACGTGCCCCCGGCCACGTGGGCGGACGACACCGCGTCCTGGACCGACCTCAACGCCCCGGTGATTGTGGGCACAACCACAAATTACCCGATCCTCGATCCCTCGACGGCG
>JBGTAT010000441.1:0-6353 GCA_041749755.1 Terrimicrobiaceae bacterium
GGCGGCGCTTTTTGGGCAGCCGCCTGAAGGCGGAACTCCGAACCCGGATGCCCTCCGCCAGAGAGGCGTGCAACTTTCGCAGATGTGCCCAGCAGGCAGGGGTCCCCCCCAAAGTTTTGCTGAAAGAAAAATTCCGTTTTCAATAGTCTCGAAACGAGCAACTTATCTACGTTCGTCGTCAGGCGCCAAAATCCGTCCTTTTCTTCGCCAAAGATTTCTGAAATCTTGACCACCCCTTGGAACACAAACTGGGACGACGTGTCACCTGGGGGGGAGCAACAACAGGAATTGTCATGATCATGGAAACAGAGGAAGTTTGGGAGGGAGTTTCGACGCGGCTGCGGGAGCGCGTGAGTGCGGACGGTTATGAGCGCTGGTTCTCCGGAGTCACTGCCAGCGTCCAAGGGAGCGAATCGATCACCCTTTGCGTGCCCAATCCGATCCACCAGTTTTTCATCGAGAGCAATTACCTTCCGATCCTCGAGCAGTCGGTTCGCGAGGTCCTCCCGGCGGTTCAATCCATCCACTTTTCAACCTCCACCTCCGAGCCCGAGGCCGCCCTCAAGCCGGCGGCGCTGCCAGCCAAGGCACCTCGCGAAAAGGCCTCCCCGGCCGCGGTCAGCGGGATGAATTCCCGGAATACCTTCGAGGCGTTTGTCGTCGGTTCGAACAACCAGTTTGCCCATTCCGCAGCCCTGGCCGTGGCCAAGGCCCCCGCCCGCACCTACAACCCGCTCTTCATCTACGGGGTGAGCGGGCTTGGAAAGACCCACCTTCTCCAGGCGATCGGGCATCACATCCTGGCAGGGAATAAATCTGCCAAGGTCGCCTACCTCTCCAGCGAGCAGTTCACCAACGAGTTCATCGATGCGATCCAGCATGGCACGCTGGTCAAATTCCGGAAAAAATACCGGAATGCGGACGTCCTCATGATCGACGATATCCAGTTCTTCGCCGGCAAGGAACGCTCGCAGGAAGAATTTTTCCACACCTTCAACGCCCTGCCCGACGGCCACAAGCAGGTCGTGCTCTCCAGCGACCGGCCGGCGAGCGAGATCGACAAGCTCGAGCAGCGGCTCGTGTCGCGTTTCGAGTGGGGGATGACCGCCGAGATCCAGCCCCCGGATGCCGAGACGCGGATCGCGATCCTGCGCAGCAAGGCCGCCGGGTTGAACATCCAGCTCGAGCCGTGGGTGATCGAGTTCCTGGCCGACAAGATCCGCAACAACGTCCGCCGCCTCGAGGGCGCGCTGATGCGCGTCGCCTCCTACAAATCCCTCAGCGACCGCCCGATCACGCGCGATGTCATCGAAAACCTCCTCCGCGACATCTTTCAGGAGCAGGCCCGCAAGTCGGTCACGATCGACCAGATCCAGCGCCGCGTGGCAGAACATTTTGACGTCCGCCTGGCGGACATGACCAGCAAGCGCCGCCCGGCAAACATCGCGTTTCCGCGGCAGGTTGCCATGTACCTCTCCCGCGAGCTCACCAAAGCGTCTCTCAACGACATCGGGGAAGCCTTCGGGGGAAAAGATCACGGGACCGTCATGCACGCTTGCAAGCTGGTCAAGAGACGGATTGAGGAGGACGAAAAGACCCGCAGCGCCGTCTGCCTCCTGGATACTCAGCTCCAGCGCTAAGAACCGCCCGTCTTCTCCAGGAGGGAGTTGAGGTGCCTTGCTGGGTCCGGGCGGGTTCCCGCCCACGGGAACTGCCGGTCAATCTCCTGCGCTTCCGCCCCTTCGGGGACCGCGGCCAGCACGTGAAGGACGGCTAGGAGAGCCGGGCTTAGGAGGCCAGGGTTTTTCCCAAGGCAAAAATCCATGACGGATGGCGGCCTGCCGGCCAGCCCCATCCTGAGGCGGATGCCTTCCTTGTACGGATTGAGCCCGATCTCCCATTTGCCCTCCGCGCTGAGCATCCTCAACGCCCGGTAATGGCCGTTGGGTTCCGCGCGGTGGAAGGTCACGGTTTTTCGCGACGATCGGGATGCCCCCACCAGCTATTTTTGTGGACCCCGTCGTAGTGGGCCTCGAAAGCACGCACGGCGTCCTCCATGGTTCCGTCTGCCGGAGCCCATTCCTTCACGTCGGGAAAGTCGGTGGCGATATTCCGGTTTTTTGTGTCGCTGCGAAAGCGGATCGGACACCAGAAGGACTCGACGTTCCGGAGCATCTCACTGCCCAGCGCCCAGACGCCGGTCATCCAGTCGCAGTACCAGCACCAGAGCAGGTCGTAGCCGATGAGCCCGTCATATTTGTGGCGGGAAAGGTTCACCCACTCGGAGGCCCGGTAGGTCGGAAGCTTTCCAAGCCACGCGATCGGCGGATACAAAAAAATTTCCGCGATGCGAACCTGGACAAAGACAAGGATCGCCGGGGTCTGGACCATGAGGCAGATCTGGTTGCGGGCCGGACCGAGCAGCTTGGCTTGGGCATCGGTGAGCGTGCGGCCCTTCCGGCCGCGCAGGGCGCGGTGGACAAGACAGAAGGCGTGGAGAAAAACCAATTGGGCAAGAACCGCAGCCGCCACCCCCACCCATCCGCACAAAACAGCCCCCGCCACCCAGGGCAGCCATGTAAACAGGCTTACAAAAATATCCAGCCAAGGGGCCTGCGAAATCCGGTCCGTAATTTGAAATACAACCCGCGTTGCGACGGCCGCGACGGCCAAGCCTGCAAAGATCACCAGCGCGCAGAAGAGGAAACCCATGCCTACTTTTCGATGATCTTCAGATCGTCCAGGTAAAGGGTGCCGGCTCCCGGAGCTAAATTTGCAACAATCGAGACGTCCCATTTCAGCGAGCCATCTTTCCCGTCGAGCGCTGCCGAGGCCAGATCCTTGTCCGAAAACTTAACGGCAAACTCGCCTTTGACCTCGCTCCACTGAGGGCCGGGGTTGAAGCGGAAGACCTTTTTTATATCTTCTTTAGCCAGGTTCTCTTTTTTGACGACGGAGTCACGCTCTCCCCGTTCCAGCTTGGCGGCGCTCAGCGCTTTAGAGCCAGCCAAGCTGATCTCAACGGCGGCATCGGTGACGCGGGCTCCCTTCACCTTCATCGAAAAGGAGTACGTCATGTTGTTTTTCAGCGGGCGGGATCCGGCCTGGGATAGGCCGAAATAGCTCGCCGGCGCTCCTATTGTCGAGGAGATGGCTTCTCCAGTGCCCGCTTTCCACCCAACAAATGCCGGAGTGAACTGGGCCGGGACGGCCATGATTTTGTTCGGGCTCGGGAAGTAGCCGAGCTTCAGACACGCCTTCCCGTCAGCAGGTTGGGCCTGAGCGTCATCGGTCTCTTTGACGACGGTCGCGAATCCATAAAAGTTCCCGCGATCCAAGCCGATGTCCGCCTCCCAGCCAGAGGGGTTCGTGAACGGGAGGGTTCCCGCATCGCCTTTGATCTCGACCGGAGCCCCGAATTTAGGCTCTGTTTTGGTTCCGCCGTTCAGCGACAGCGCGACCCGCCCGTTGCTTTTTCCAAAGACAAGGTCGAAGAGTCCGTCCCCGTTTAAGTCAGCTGACGCGATCGTGGCGATCCCGCCGACCGTGAGCAGGCCCGTGCCTTTGGCAGCATCCATCGGATCAAGCGATCCGGCGGGCGCAGCACCCGCTGGCTTCACCCCCCCGATGGGGATGAAAGAGTGGAAGGGAAGATGCTCGCCGGGCTTCCAGGGTTTGCCCGGGTTCAGGTAAACGGCCACCTTGCCCGTCCTCTCGGTAACCAGGAGGTCCAGATTCCCATCCCCATTGTAGTCCACGATGCACGGGGTCAGCTGCTCGAGCCCCATGCCGTAGGCAAGGACCGAGCGGTTATTTTCCTCGAAGACCGGCTTGGCTCCCGAGCCCTGGTTCAGGAGCAGGTGGATGCTGTTCGCCGAGTAGGAGCCCTCGCCAAGAAGCAGGTCGTCTTTGCCGTCCTTGTTCCAGTCCCACGTCGCCGGCGCAAAAACATTCCCCCACTTCTTGAGCGAGTCCTTCATCGTCGGGATGATGACCTGCGCGATGTTCGATGGCTGACGGAATTCCGGCCGGACGCCCGAGCCGTTCATGAGGACCATGATCTCCCCCAGATAATTTCCGATCACCAGATCCTTTTTTCCGGAACGGGTGATATCCGAGAGATGGATCCTCTGCCCCTGGCGGGCGTGCTTGGCAGTGACGCCCTGCAGGGTCGGGTCTTTCGGATCGATTCGCGACAGGAAGATTGAGGCGAGCTCACCGATGCTGAACTTCGGCTCCTTTGGTGTCCCGGAATTAAAATAGATCCGCAGGTATCCAAGCGGATCCATGACGGTGAGATCCTGGAGCTGATCGCCGTTCATATCGGCGACGGAGACCGAGACCGGCATCGCCTGCTCCGCGATGGTGCCGCTTGTAGTGAGCACCGGCAAAGCTCCGCGATCGCCCATCAGAAATCCCGTCGTGTCAACCCCGTCCCAAAGGTTCTCGCGACGGAACCCGGTCTCGAAGCTCGGATTGCTGAGCATGTTCTTCGGGGCGGCCGGCGGCGGAGTCTGGGAATACGCCGGGGCTGGCAGGACAGCAAGCAGGAGGGAAAAGAGAAGCGCGGGTGAACGCATTCCCTTTATATGCTCAAGCCGGGACGGGGAATCAAACAATTTCACAACCTGCCGGATCATGGTTTGCCCATTGTGGTCAGCTGGCGGCTGAGCTCATCCCGCTCGTCCTTCATCTGGTCCAGCGCACGCCGCTCCGCGCGGCTTGGCTTTTTCCCCGGAGCCTCTGCCTTCTGCTGAGCCTCCCGGATGCTTTCGTTGAGCCCGCGGATCGCATCCGAGATGTCGGCCATCCGCTTCTCTTCGGCGGTCATTTGGGGTGGGCGCATCGGATCGGAGGAAGGCGTCTCGTCCGGGAGCGCGGGTTCCGCGGCAGGCACGGGGGCTGCCAGTCCAATGATCTCCTCCCCTTCGCTCGCCGGAGCAGGCGCCGGTTCCGATTTTTCAGGAGCGGCCGTCGCCTCCTGAAGCGGGTTTGCGGGCTCGCCGGCAGCTGCGGTCACGGGTTCCCGGACCTCCGGCAAAGCGGCTTCCCTCCCCACAAACGTCGGAGAAAAAAATGATTTTTCTTTGATAAATTCCAGGTCCCCATACTGGACGATATACTCGTCATCCGTCTCGCGGAGGAGGTTGACCGTCTCTCCGACCTGGACGCCTTGAATCCCGGACTTGTTGGTGATCTGAAATTCCTTCGTGATGAAAAGGATGCGGGGGGTTGCGGGGGGTGCCTGGACGGGTGGCGCTTGAGATGGCCCTTGAGGCGGCGTTTGAAACTCCTCGGGAATCGGAACAAAGACGGCGGGGGATTCGGCGGGAGGCGGGGGAGGCGGGAACGGCATGTCGGGCTCGGGCTCCGCTGGCTTTTCGCACCCTGCGACCGTCAGCAGAGCCAAGACCACAACGGACCGGAGGGCCGGAAAAAGGAGTGCCTTCGCATGCCGCCACACGCAAAGATCGTCGCGGCTTCGCAGGGGGCTTCCAAAAAATTCGTTCATGGATGAGGTGGGCTTTGATCGCGCAAAAAAAACCGGCTTCGGGGCCTTGGCATGCGACGCGGGGCATTCTTTAAGAACATGCCGCTCATGTCAACCCGGCTGAGCCCGGCTACGCGCAGGCCGGGCAGAGCCCGAAAAATTCCAACGAGTGGCTGATTTGGCGGAAGCCGAACCTCTTTTCAATGTCGCGGTGAAAATTTCCGAGCGGGCACGGCATTTCGAGGAGGACGACGCGTCGGCATTTCCGGCAGATGAGGTGGTCGTAGTGTTTGCGGGGATCGTTGAGCTCGAAGTAGCTGCAGGACCGCTGAAGGTTCACCCTATGCACGAGGTGAAGCTTCTCCATGAGCGTGATGGTGCGGAAGACGGTGGCGTAGTCGGGCTTGGCTCCGCCGTGGGCGCTCGCCCCCTCCTGAATTTCCTGAAGGGAGAGCGGGGTCTCTGTGTGGAAAAGGCAGTGAAGAATTCCCAGGCGCCCCTTGGTGATGCGCAGCCCCTCCTGCTTCAGCATCTCCACGACGGTCTCCACGCGAAAAGGCTTTTGTCCGGCGGGGGAGGCGCTCATGTCACAAATCGCCGGCGCACAGGCAGCCCTCGCGCGCTCAAGTGGTCTTTGGCATCATCCACCGTAAACTTTCCAAAATGAAAAATGCTGGCGGCGAGGACGGCGTCAGCCCGGCCCTTTTCGAGGACATCGGCGAGGTGGTCGAGGTCGCCGGCTCCGCCGCTGGCGATCACCGGGATGCCGACGGCCTCCCCCACCGCACGGGTCAGCTCGAGGTCGTACCCACCGCACGTGCCGTCGGCATCCATGCTGGAGAGAAGGATTTCCCCGGCCCCG
>JBGTAT010000442.1:0-4172 GCA_041749755.1 Terrimicrobiaceae bacterium
TGCCGGCGGAAACGAGAGCGGCGACGGCGCGGGGACCTCTGCCCCGGCCAGGTTGCACGCGATCTCGAGATAGACCGGCTTGCGTTTTGCCAGGCACGTCGTGATCGCCGCATCGATCAGGCGCGGAGCATCCTCGGCATGGCGGATCTGAAATACCCCGCCTACCACCGGCTCAAAACACCGCGCAACCGCATACAGGTCGTGATCGCCGGTCGTGTGGTGCAGGAGGTGGTTCGCCGCAGCATCGTTCGAGTTCGGACCGCCGGAAACGACCAGGACCGGGAGGTCGTCGGACGACGCGCCCGCCGCCGCGTTGATCACGCTCAGCCCGCCGACCATATACGTCACCACCACCACCGAAAGCCCGCCGGTCGCCCGCGCATGACCGTCCGCCGCATACCCGGCATTGAGCTCGTTGCAGCACCCGATCATCCGCAGATCCTTCAAAAGACAGTCGAGCAAAACCAAATTAAAATCGCCCGGCACAGAAAAAAATTCACGGGTCCCGGCCTGCGCGATCCGGGTGGCCAGATACGATCCGATCTTTGATGTTTTCATGGTTTTGTGAGCTGGGGATTTTATCGGTTTTGCGAGCGCCTCGCCCGCCTGCCACTCTCGCCGCCCCCCGCCCCGAAGTCAACTTTCCTGCCCTTCGCATGCGGCCAATTCACAATAAGTTGCAAACAACTATCGCGCAGCAACCAGAGGAGAAACCGCAAACACAACGGACCATTTTTTTGGCCAGCCCCTCATAAAAACCATGAAGCATGAAGGAGAGAAAAAGAGCTCTCATTTCTCCCGCTCCTTCATGCCCTTCCTGCTCTTCATGGTAAATTTATCTTCTGTTTCGTGAATGGACTGTGCGGCTCGCAGGCCGGGCGAGAATCGCGGTGGACGGGCGCATGATTTCGGGTACCGTCGGCGGGGGATGACAACTGACTCAAGAATCCGGCAGCTTGCGGGCGGGGTGGCGGAGGGAAGGTCCGCCGAGCTGATTGCCGACATGATGGAGACGGCGCTGAAGCTCGGGCGCGACGGGGCCTCGATGGCCGAGCTCAAGCTCATGAGCCGCGCGCTGCGCGAGATGCGCTACGCCTCGCACGTGTTTTCGAAGTACCATGGGATCCACAAGGTCGCCGTATTCGGAAGCGCGCGGACCCGGCCGGAGGCGGAGGAGTACAAGCTCGCAAAGAGTTTTGCCGCAAAGATGGTCGAGAAGGGATTCATGGTGATCACCGGCGGCGGGGTCGGGATCATGGGCGCGGCGCAGGAGGGGGCCGGCGCCGAAAAAAGCTTCGGCCTCAATATCCGGCTTCCGTTCGAGCAGGGGGCCAACGAGACGATCCACGGCGACCCGAAGCTCATCAACTTTAACTACTTTTTTACCCGCAAGCTGAACTTCGCAAAAGAAACCCACGCGTTTGCGCTTTTTCCGGGCGGGTTTGGAACCCACGACGAGGGGTGCGAGATCCTCACCCTCATGCAGACCGGCAAGATGCCGATCGTTCCGGTGATCATGCTCGACCGGCAGAACGGGTACTATTGGGAGACGTGGCGCCGGTTTATCGTGAACGACCTCCTTGATCTCGGGCTCGTCTCGCCGAGCGACTTCCACCTCTTCCACATCACGCACGATGTCGACGAGGCGGTCGGGATCATCACCCAGTTCTACAAGGTCTTCCATTCCTACCGCTGGGTGCGGGAGAAGATGGTCATCCGGATCCACAAACCCCTCAGCCGCGCTGCCGAGGACGACCTGAACGTCCGCTTCGCCCCCCTGCTGGTGTCCGGCCGGATCGTGCAGGCCGCCCCGCTGCCGGAGGAACGCGACGACCATCACCTCTCCTCGCTCCCCCGCATCGTGCTCACCCCACAGAAAAAAGATTTTGGCTCGATCCGCCTGCTCATCGATGCTATCAACAACTCGGAGACCATCCCATGAACCGACGCGCCTTCTTCGCCACACTCGCCGCCACCCCCGCCGCCGCCTTTGCCGACAAGCCGAAGGACCCGCCCAAGCAGGTCTTTGGAAAAATCCAGTTCGTGACCAGCTTCCCGGACTACAAAGTCGAGGTTGTCGACAGCTTCCCCGACCTGAAGGTCGAGATCGTCGATGCGTTCGCCGACAAGCCGGGGAAATGGCAGATCGTCGATGCGTTCCCGGATTTTAAGGTCCAGATCGTCTCGTCGTTCCCGGATTTTAAGATCCAATTCGTAAAGAGCTTCCCCGGACCGGCCTGATCAATAGGCGTGCGGCGCAAGTTTATCCCGGATCCGGACATCGCCCGCGGATCAGAGTTCAACGCGAACAAACCTAAAAAACGCAGTTGGATTCACCATGAAGATCATGAAAAGCATGAAGATGAGATGTTTATGAACAAGCCAGCTAGAGGGCGATGGCGCTACGTTAAGCCCCAAAGGGGCTTCATCCTCTAGCCCAGGGCAAGCCTTAGCGCCGCCCTGGGTCATGGAGAATAAGCGCCCCTGCCCTGTAAGGGCAGTATCTCAAAACCGCTCCTCTGCAAACTTTCTACCCAGAGCAGGGATAGTCAATATCGCGCTCCCTCGGGCAGGTACTTGAGAGGAGACTTGGAACACCATGTGCCCCCAATGCCAATTTCCCCTTGCAGGATTCTCCCTGACCGCACTATAGTGTACGTATGAACACTTTGCCGAATGCCACGGCCATTTTTCCGGCCTATGAACAGTTGCTGGACCAGCGCAATATCCCAGCCAAAGCCAAACCCCACTACTGGCGCTGGGCGAAAGCATGGATCACCGCCCCCGCCTGTCTCCGCCGGCCCGCTGCCCGAAACGACTGCGGAAGTCGCCCTCATCTCCGAAGAAATCCGCCCCGCCATCCGCCTCGGCGGGCTCAGCTACGCCACCGAACAAACCTACGTCCATTGGAATGCACGATTCAGCCGCTTTTGCCTGATGCGGCTCCAACAAACTCCGCAGGATGCCGGCGCGCCGGGAATCACCGGTTACCTCAGCTACCTTGCCCTGGAACGCAAGGTCTCCGCCTCCACCCAGAAACAGGCGCTCAATGCCATGGTCTTCCTCGCCCGAAAGGTGTTCGGCCAAACCGAGTTTACCTTGGAAAAGCCGGTCCCCGGGCATACCCAGCGCCGCCCGCCCATTGTATTGTCCCGTCAGGAAGTCCAAGCGATCCTGGCGTATCTGGAAAACCCCTGGAAACTCGCCGCCCAGCTCATGTATGGCTCCGGCCTCCGCCTCATGGAAGCCCTCCGCCTGCGTGTCAAGGACATCGACTTCGGACAAGGAACCATCATCGTCAACGACGGAAAGGGCGCGAAGCACCGTGTCGTCCCCCTCCCGCGCGCCCTGGAGCCAAGACTCAAAGAACATCTGGCAAAAGAGCGCGAAAAACATGCCAACGACTTGGCAGGCGGGTGCGGGGATGTTCACATGCCGGAATCCCTCCTGCGCAAGTACCCCAGCGCCTCCCGCGAATGGCCCTGGCAGTTTCTCTTCCCCTCCGCAACCCTCTGCCCGCACCCAAGGACCGGCAGAATCGCGCGCTACCATGTCCACGAGGCCTCCATGCAACGCCAGTTCAAAGACGCCGTGCGCAAGGCCCATCTCTCCAAACCAGCCACCTGCCACACTCTTCGCCACTCCTGCGCCACCCACCTCCTCGAAAGCGGCATCGACATCCGAACCGTCCAGGACCTCCTCGGCCATACCGACGTGTCCACCACCATGATTTACCTCCACGTCATGAAACGCCCCGGCTCAGGCGGACCCAGCCCGCTCGACCTGCCGTAAACTTTCCCCCGTCAGCTTCATTTTTCTTGCGCAGTGGCGCATGGAGCGCAAAATCGCCCCATGAAACGCCAACGGCATGTTGTACACTTAGGTGCGGCATTTGCAGGACATATACCGCACGCGGCATTTGAAGGTAAATTGCCGCACGCGGTTCAATAACACTGTTAGGCAGAAATCAAACATTCGAAGCGCCAATCGGCATTGCGAATAACGACTTACATCATACAACAATAAACCTACAATCACGGGTGTCCGGTTAACTGAGCGATGAAGTTTTGGAAGATTCATAATATGAGTGGCTTGCGCATGAAAAGTGATGTCACGCATTTGAATTCGGAAGCCTTTCCAGACAGGCTTCCGGATGAATTCCGGTCGCTATA
>JBGTAT010000443.1:0-3165 GCA_041749755.1 Terrimicrobiaceae bacterium
GGGCGATGCTCTCGGGCGCCGTCCATGGCTACCGCGGGCTCGTCGCGGAAATCATTCGCCAGGTCCGCCGCGAGGCCTTCCCCCACTACCGGCCGAAAGTTGTCGCCACCGGCGGAGACTCGGAGCTGATTGCGTCCGGCCTCCAGCTTTTTGACGCGGTCGATCCCCTCCTGACCCTCCGCGGACTCCTTGTCGCGGCGCGGTGGAACCTCTGAGGCGTCGGGACCTGCTCTTCGGGTTTCACCCCATGGCTGGCCCGGCTGCTCTGCCTGTAAAGTTCGGCAAACAAACCATGCCAAACAAATCTGTATTCTGCATCGCCGCCTCCGACGAGCAGGCCGACCGCATCGTCTACCAGCTCAAGGCGGGAAACTTTTCCAACAACGACATCTCGGTTCTGTTTCCAGACAAGGGAACGACGCGCGATTTCGCGCACGAAAAAAACACCAAGGCCCCGGAGGGAGCCGTCACAGGCGCCGCGACCGGAGGGGTTGTCGGCGGCGCGCTGGGGTGGATCGCCGGGATCGGGGCGCTGGCCATTCCGGGAGTTGGGCCATTTATCGCAGCCGGCCCGATCATCGCCGCATTGAGCGGGGTGGGCATCGGAGCAACCGTCGGCGGAATTGCCGGCGGGTTGATCGGGCTTGGAATCCCCGAACTCGAGGCCAAACAATACGAAGGGAAAATTAAGGAAGGCAAAATCCTGGTTTCCGTCCACACCGAAAACTCCCCGCAAATCACCAGCGCCAAGGAAATCTTTTTCCGGGCCGGAGCGGCCGACATCTGCGTCATCGGCCAGGAGCCATCGCCGCGCGCTTCGCCTTCAGCCGCTCAGAAAACAACCGCGATCTTAGCCGATCCGGGTCCGTGATGCCCAACATGGCAAAAATCAAAGATGCTGCGTCGATCGTGGGCACGATCCTCATGGTCATGCTTTTTCGATTGGTAACGAGGCTGCGCCGGGTAAAACCGACCGGGCAACCGGACCCTTCTACCGCCCCTGCCCAGCCCCCGCTGGGCGTGGAAAATGCGCCCGAGTATTTGCCGGCTGCGGAGCGGTAGAGGATTTTTTGAGCTCGCTCTGGAAAATTTCGCGAGCCCCCTGTAACGTGAGGCAGATGAACCGGAGGGCGCGCACGATTGATCCAGGCTCGTTGAGCACGGGGATCGGAAAATGGATTGTTCCGGCGCTGCTGATTTCCCTCTTCCTGCACTGGGCGATTTGGATGCTTTGCCACCAGGTTTTGATCAACCCGCTGCGGGGCGTGGATTATGATC
Organism: Terrimicrobiaceae bacterium; assembly: GCA_041749755.1. Lineage (GTDB taxonomy): Bacteria > Verrucomicrobiota > Verrucomicrobiia > Chthoniobacterales > Terrimicrobiaceae > QYQL01. Next base: position 1,279 of record JBGTAT010000443.1, read on the forward strand.
CGACCCCGCCCAGGCGGTTTCAGCTGGACAGCGTGGATCTCGACCCGCGGCTCTTGAACCCCGCTCCTGCGGAGGTCCAGCGCCCGGCGGTCTCCCCGGTTGCGGTGAAGCTTCCAGACGAAAATGTGGCCCTCGAAAAGTCCGGTGGCCAGAACCCGGCCCTCCCGCCGATGCCGAAGCTCGATAGCGCGATCTTGGCCGAGACCCCGGACGTCCTGATGCCGACGCTCCAAAACACGCTGAAAACCCTGGAGGCGAAGGATGCAGCCTTCCCGAAGTCCGACCTGCTGACCGAGGAGCTCCTCTCCGAAAAACCGGTCGTGTCCGGGACTTCGGCGCTTGCCCTTCCCAAGCCGGGCTGGAAAAGCGGGTCGAAAGAATCAGGCGGGGAGGGGCCCGGGCGCGGGTTCAGCAACCTCGACGATCTGCTCGCGCAGACTGGGCCGCTCACGCCGGAGACAGCGCCGATCCTGATGCCCACCGACCTCCTCTTCGACTACGATGCGCCTAACCTTCGCGACCAGGCGGTCGCCAGCCTCCAAAAGCTCGGCGTCCTCATCCAGCGAAACCCGGGAGCGCGGTTCGTTATCGAGGGGCACTCGGACTCGTTCGGCTCGGACGAATACAACCTCGAGCTCAGCCGCAGGCGGGCGGACTCGGTTAAGGCGTGGCTCACCGGGGTCATGGGCCTGCCGGACTCCGCGATCCGGACGGTCGGCTTTGGAAAGTCGCGCCTCATCGCTCCCGCCACCGGAACGATCGAGGAGCAGCAGATCAACCGACGGGTCGAAATCGTCATCCAGTCCGCCAGCCAGCCATGATCTCACCCGGCGAACGCAAGCTCGAACAGACGGCGGCCGCGCTCTCGGAGCGGACCCGACGGAAGCCCGACAACCCGATCACGATCTTCCAGGGATTCCGGAAGGTCGAGGAGCAGCGGCTCAAGATGTGGCACAATGCGGGCGGCGGCGGACGCGAGGTTGCCCGCCAGCGCTCGGACCTTGTCGACATCCTTTTTCGCGAGCTGTTCCAGGGGGTCGTCACCTCGGTTGCGCCCAAGGGCCTCGGCGGAAGGCTTTGCGTGGCGGCGTTTGGCGGCTACGGGCGCCGCGAGCTGACCCCCTTCAGCGACATCGACATCCTCTTTCTTCAGGACAGTGCAAGGAAGCAGGACAAAGAGATCGAGGAGATCATCCGGCAGACGCTCGTCCTCCTCTGGGACATCGTGTTCAAGGTCGGCCATGCCACGCGCTCGATCTCCCAGGCGGTCAAGAAGGCGAACGAGGACATGATCACGAAGACCTCGATGCTCGAGTCCCGGTTCCTGTCCGGCGAGCGCGATATCTTCAGCCGGTTCAAAGAGCGCTTCCAGGACGAGTGCGTGGTCGGCTGCGAGGACGAGTACATCTCGTGGAGGCTCGCCAACCAGGCCGAGCTCCGGCAGAAGCACGGCCCGAGCGTCTTCCTCCAGGAGCCAAACGTCAAAAACGGGATCGGCGGCCTGCGCGACTACCAGAGCCTCCTGTGGATCTCGCATTTTAAGCTGGGCATGATGACGACCGCCAAGCTCGTCGAGGCGAAGGTCCTCCGCGAGACCGAGCGGAGGCTCCTGGAAAAAGGGTACGACTTTCTGCTGCGCACCCGCACCCAGATGCACTACCTCAACTACCGCGCGGTCGACACGCTTACCCTCCAGCTCCAGGGCCGGGTCGCCGTCGCGTTCGACTACCAGCAAAAAAATATTTTAAGGAAGGTCGAGGCGTTCATGCGCGACTACTACAGCCACACCCGAAATATCCACCTGGTGACCGAGGCCGGGCTGGAGCGGATGCAGGCGGTGGCGGCGAAGAAGCCGGCCGGGCTTCTGGCGATCCTGCGCGGCCGCCC
>JBGTAT010000444.1:0-2568 GCA_041749755.1 Terrimicrobiaceae bacterium
CTTGCCGTGGTGGGCCTGTGCCACTCGGTGCAGGGGACCGGCCACCTGCTCGCGAAGCGCGCGGGAGTCCCCTACAACGAAATGGAATGGGAGTGCGCGGGCATCAACCACCTGGCCTGGTTCGTCAGGCTCCGCCACCAGGGGCGCGACCTTTATCCGGGCCTCATGAAAATGGCCCGCGCCGACCTCGCGGGCAAGCCGGGCGACCCTGAGGACGCAAAGGACCTCGTGCGGAAGGACATGATGCTCCACTTCGGGGCCTTCATCACCGAGTCGAGCGGGCACCTCTCGGAATACCTGCCGTACTACCGGAAGCGCAGCGACCTGATAAAAAAATACTGCCGCGACGGCTACGATGGGGGATCTGCATTTTACGCGACCAACTGGCCGCAGTGGCGGGCCGAGAGCGACAAGGTGCGCGCGGCCATGCTCCGGGGCAAGGGCGAGCTCGGCTGGGAGCGGAGCTGGGAGTACGCGAGCTGGATCATCGAGGCCCGCGAAAAGGACTGCCCGACCCGGATCCACGGGAACGTCATGAACTGCCGCGGGGGTGCCGGGCCCCTCATTTCCAACCTGCCGCTTGATGGCTGCGTCGAGGTCTCCTGCATGGTGGACTCCGGCGGGATCCGCCCCACGCGCTTCGGCGCCCTGCCGCCGCAGATGGCGGCGATCTCCGCATCGAACATGGCGACCATCACGATCGCCGCCCAGGCCGCCGTGGAGCGCAGCAAGGAGGTCGCCATCCATGCGCTCCTGCTCGACCCCCTCACCTCGGCGGTCCTGTCCCCGGCAGAAATCAAAAAGATGACGCTCGAGATGTTTGCCGCAGAGGCGAAGTTCCTGCCCGGATATCGCTGAGCCGCAGGCGCGTGCCCGATAAGTGCAAAGAGCAGGGAGAACAGGCGTCTCGCCTGTTTGGAGACTGGCTTTCGCTGCCAAACCAACGTCCACACGGGCGGAAAACCAGCGCGATAGCGCTTCGTAAAGTGGGAAAGACGAATGTTTGGTGCAGGGAGCACAACCGAAACGAAGTGAAGCATCGCCCATGCTCCCTGGGGTCCTATCGCTTCGGTTTCAACTTTCGGGCGCCCTGAGCTGCGATCGGGATGCTGCCGCGATTGACTCGCGCGCAAAAAATGGCGAACTTGGCGCGATTGCCGATGACCATCCTCGACCGATACCTGCTCCAGAAATTTTTGACGCCGTTCGTGTACTGCCTGCTCGGATTTTTGGGGATCTGGTTTATTTTTGACCTGAGCGACAACCTGCAGGATTTCATGCAGGGGAAGGCGACGTTCGACGTGCTGCTTGCGTACTACGCTTCCCAGGTGCCGCAGATCATCGTGCTGAGCCTGCCGATCGTGCTCCTCCTTGCGCTCCTCTACTCGCTGACTGCGATGTCGCGCTCGAACGAGATCATCTCGATGATGGGCGCCGGCCTGAGCCTGATCCGGATCATCACCCCGCTGATATGGGTCGGGATCGCCCTCTCGGCGGTGAGCGCCTACTTCAACTTCGACTCCGCCCCGCACGCGGCCGCCGTCCGCAAGCAGATGCTCACCGAGATCAAGCGCGGGGAAAAGCGGGACTTTAAAATCAAGGGACACCTTTTTCGGAACCGGGAGGACCTGCGGACGTGGTACGTGAACAGCTTCGTGGTCGAGAAGGGCGTCCTCAGCGAGGTGCAGATCATCCAGCAGAACGAGCAGGGGGACATCCTGAAAAAGTGGTATGCGCGCGAGGCGGTTTATGATCCCGCGCTGAAGCGTTGGACACTGGGCAACGCGCGGGTGGTGGAGATGGATGCGGAGGGCGAGGTCGTCGCCTCGGAGGGGCGGTCGGTGATGGTGATCGACGGATGGTCGGAGACGCCGTGGCGGATCTCGAGCTCGGTCATGAATCCCGAGTTCCTCTCGGTCCCGGAGCTGAATAACTACCTCGAGTTTAATAGCGACTTTCCTGCGAAGCGGCTCGTCCCGTATGTGACGCACTGGCACTACCGGTGGTCGCTGCCGCTCGTGTGCCTGGTCGTGGTTTTTTTGGCGGCCCCGATGGGGATCGTCTACTCGCGGCGGGGCATCCTCGGCGGCGTGGCCATCGCGATCGGGCTGTTCTTCCTGCTGTTTTTTATCAGCAGCCTCTTCGTCGCTCTGGGCAAGGGTTCGCGGATCCCGCCGACCTTCGCCGCCTGGGCGCCGCTCATCTTTTTTTTGGGCATCGGGTTTTTCCTGCTCTGGTACCGCTCGACAAACCGCGACCTGCCGAAGTTGAAAATTCCGGGGTTCTGATGGCCATGGCAACCCGGCCGCAAACGAGCAGGGGGTTCGCGCGTGGGGCGGAAATCCTCGCATGAGGAAGGCCTTCCGCCATCTGGCAGCTGCGGTCGGTTCGGTCCCCGGACATTCGCTCCTGTTTTTGGTCCTTGCAACCGGGCTGTTCGGGGCGTCCAGCTACGCGCCGAGCGCGTTGGCATGGGTGCTGCGGATCCTGGGATTCGGGGCGCTGTGCATGCTGGCCGCCTTGCTGCGGAGCGATCTTCCGCAGGTGGCCGCGTGGCTCGCCACCGGC
>JBGTAT010000445.1:0-1998 GCA_041749755.1 Terrimicrobiaceae bacterium
GCCCGCGCCGGCTCGCGAGCTGGAACATCCCCTCCTTGGTGAGCACGATCAGGATCAGGACGCCCAGCGTCCACACCGCCGGGAGCGGACGGTCCGGAGCCCCGGTCAGAATTTCTCGAACGCTGTTGACCGCCACCAGCACGCCGGCCAGCAGAAGGAGCATGGCCCCGCCAACCCCGGCCAGGGATTCCATTTTTCCGTGGCCGTACGGATGGTCGTAGTCGGGCGGACGCTCGGCATACTTGAGCGCTCCCCAGATCATCGCCGAGCTGAGCACGTCGAGACCGGACTCCAGGCCGTCGGCGATGAGCGCGTCCGAGTGGCCGAGCCAGCCCGCAGCGAGCTTGAGGCAGGCGAGGCCGGCGTTGACGATCACGCCGACGACGAGGACCTGTCGCCCGCGGGCGGAGCGCTCAGCGATCGAGGCCATGGTCAGAAGTTGCGGAAGCTCATCGCCCCGGCGGCGGGGTGGAATTCTCCGGTGGAGGGATCCTTGGCGAGGTAGGCCACGGTCTTTTCTTTTTCCTGGAGGATTGGGATCTCGCCCGGGCCGGTCCAACCTTTTTCACGGTCGGTGACGGTATAGGTAATGTTGACGAGCTCACCGGCGGTGGTTCCGGAAGCCGAGCGGGTGACTCCGTTGACCAGCGCCATGATGTGGAGGTTCTGGCGCCCGGGCGCGTCCCCCGGCTCGATTTCGACGCGGAGCACTTCGATTTGGAGGACCTCGCGGGCCGCCTTCTGCATCGATTCATAGGCAGACGGCGGAAGCTCCGCGCGGGAGGAGATGGGGACAAGGACGAGGGCAAGGAAAATGAGGAGCCGGCGCATGGGCTTCTTTTCGCCTCTGACGAGTCTTCCGGCAAGCAAATCAATGCTTCCAGCGCTCGAGAGATTCCTCATGCAGGTGCCTCCTGCGGAACCGGCGGGAGAGGACCCCGTATTTCGGGCTGAAGAGGTAGGCGGCAAGGAACGTCACGCCGAGGACGAGCACGATGGCCGGTCCGGAAGGAATGTTTGCCCAAAACGAGAGGAGCAGGCCGGCCATGGCCCCGAGCGTGCCGAGGATCGCCCCGCCCCAACCCATCACCGCATAGGAATCGCTGAGAAGGTACATCGTCGCCGCCGGCAGGATCAGAAGGCCGAGGGCGAGCAGCACGCCGATCGCCTGAAGCGATGAGACCATCGCAAGAACGATCAGCACGACGAGCAGGCCGAGCAGCAGGCCGACCCGAACCCCCTGGGTGCGGGCGACCGACGCCTCAAACATGGCCAGGAGCAGCGGGCGCTGGAACCCGACAAGCAGGAGGAGCGTGAGACAGCTGATCGCATACGTCGTCCACAGGTCGCTATCCCCAACGCCCAAAATGTTTCCAAACAGGAAATGGTCGAGGCTGACCTTCACGCCGGCGTATTTGATGATCGCGATGCCGAGGGCAAACGCGACGATGTAGAGCGAGGCGATCGCGGTCTCGTCCTTGATGCGCGAGCTCTGGGCGATGAGGTGCCCGCCGAGCGCGACAAAGATCGCGGCGAGGAGACCGCCGAAGAGGAGGCCGCCGGGCGAAAGCCCGAAGAAGATCGCGGCGACAGCCAGCCCGGGCAGGAGCGAGTGGGACAGCGCATCCGCCATGAGCGCGAGACGGCGGATCACGACAAACGAGCCGAGAAACCCGTTTGTGAAGCCGATGAGGAGGCAGGCGACGAGCGCGCGCTGCATGAACTCGTACTGGAAGGGTTCGGCGAGCCAGCTCATGGGTGTCCGCTGAAAACGTGCGTCTGGTACGCGCGGTCGAGGTTGTCGGTTGTAAACGTCTCCGCGGTCGTGCCGAAGGCGACGAGCTCGCCATTCAAGAGGAGCACATGGTCAAAGAGCTCCGCCACATTTTTGAGGTCATGGTGCGAAGCGATGAGAAGCTTGCCCGCGTCCCGGAGCCGGTGGAGGGCGGCGGAGAACGAGGCGGAGGCATTCCGGTCGAGCCCGGTGAACGGCTCGTC
>JBGTAT010000446.1:0-3365 GCA_041749755.1 Terrimicrobiaceae bacterium
CGCCGTCGAGCTGGAGGCCGAGATCGCCCGACTGGAGGCGTCCCAGCACGAACTGGCCGCCCAGCTCGAAGATCCCGCCACCTACGACAACCCGTCCCTCGCGATGGAGATCAACCGCCAGCTTGCCGGCGTGGCAGAGGCCCTGGAAAAAGCCACCGCCGAATGGCTCGCCACCCAACCTGCCGAAGCGGAGGATTCCTGAAGGTTGCCTCCGCGGCGGGATGGGGTTAGGCTTAGGGTCCATGCGACGCAGGTTTTTTTGGATCGCCCTCTTTGGGCTTTTGGCGGGACTGGCCGCGGCTCCCCAGGTGGACCAAGTGCGGACCCGGGTGGCCGACGGTTTTGACCAGCCGGTCGGCAAGCCGGATGCCGACGGCTACTACATGTCGCGCGGGTTTTTATCCTACCATCCGGGGGAGGACTGGAACGGGCTGGGCGGGGGGAACAGCGATATCGGGGCGCCCGTGTATGCGATCGGAAATGGGTACGTCACCTTCGCCCGGGATGCCAGGATGGGGTGGGGGAATGTCGTCCTGATCCGCCACGCGTTCATGGAGAGCGGACGGCTTTCGACGGTCGATTCGATGTACGCCCACCTCGACCGGATCATGGTTCGCGAGGGCCAGCAGGTGACCCGCGGGCAGCAGGTCGGAACGGTCGGAACAAACCGCGGGATGTATGTCGCGCACCTGCATTTCGAGATCCGCAAAAACCTGCACATCGGGATCAACCGGTCCGCGTTTGCGCGCAACTTTACCAACTACTACCGGCCGGGTTCGTTCATCGCCGCGAGGCGGAAGCTTCCCGGCGGCGGGCGCAGCACGATGATCGTGATAAACACGTATCAGACGGGAAACCGGACGGCCGAGCCGGCCGACGAGGCGGAGCTCCGGAAGGCTGGCTCGCCCAAGCCCGCCCCGGCAAAGAGCCCGGCGGGCAACAAAAATCCCTTTCGGGTCAACCGGTTTGAGGGCCTCGGATTCTGAGGACTTGCAATTTCCCCGCCCGCATCGTTTCTGGTGCGGATGCGCAAGACGAAAATCATCTGCACGCTGGGGCCGGCTACGGAATCGCCGGAAAAACTGAGGGAACTCATCGCGGCCGGGGCCGACATCTTCCGGCTCAACATGAGCCATGCCACCCACGACTGGGTGCGCGAGATCGTGAAGCGGATCCGCAAGGTTTCGACCGAGATGAATTCCGTCACCGCGATCCTGATGGACACCCAGGGCCCGGCGATCCGGACCGGCGACCTCAAGAGCAAACTCAACCTCAAGCCCGGCGATATTTTTGAGTTCACGGTCCGTGGCTCGCGCAGCGAGGAGCTTTATTCGACCGATGTAAACTACGACGGGCTGGTGGACGACATCTCGGTGGGCGATACGGTTCTCGTGGACAACGGGGTGATGCACATGAAGGTGCTCGCCAAAAATGCCAACCGGATCCGCTGCGAGGTGCTCACGGCCGGCACCCTTGGCTCGCGCCGCCATATCAACCTTCCCGGGGTGAAGGTCAACCTGCCCCCGCTCACGGAAAAGGATCTCGCCGACGTCGAGCTCGGGGCGGCGGTCGGGGTCGATTTTGTCGCGCTCAGCTTCTGCCGCGAGGCGGCCGATATCCTCGAGCTCAAGCGCGTGCTGCGCGAGCATGGCAGCCAGGCCCACACGGTCGCCAAGATCGAGGACCAAAACGCGGTCAAGTACGTGAACGACATCATCCGGGCCTCGGATGCCGTGATGATCGCACGCGGCGACCTCGGGATCGAGTGCGCGATGGAGGAGCTCCCGATCATCCAGCGCCGGATTATTAAAAAATGCGTGCAGATCGGCCGGCCGGTCATCGTCGCCACACATATGCTCGAAAGCATGATCGAAAACCCGCTGCCCACGCGCGCTGAGATCACCGACGTCGCAAACGCGGTTTTCGAGCAGGCGGATGCGATCATGCTCAGCGGCGAGACGACGGTCGGAAAATATCCGGTCGAGTGCGTGAAGATCCTCGACCGCGTCGCGCGGCGGATCGCGCAGAGCGGGGGGGCCGGCTACGCGAAGGAAGCGGTGGTGGACACGACGCGGCTCAAGACGGTGCGCTCGGCGGTATCACTGGCCAACTCGTTTCCCAACGCACACATCGTCGTCTTCACGCGCCGGGGATACATGGCCGAACACGCCAGCCACCTGCGGCCGGAAAACGCGCCGATCTACGCGTTTTCTCCGTCGCTGGACGTCGTCCGCCGCCTGGCGCTCCACTGGAACACGCACCCGATCCAGATGACGTTTGGGATCAATCCCGAACACACGATCGCCGACGCTGAGGCCGAGCTCGAGCGCCGTGGCCTGATCAAAAAAGGCGATCAGCTGATCATTCTCAGCGACGTGATGGCCGGGAACGAGCGCTTCGACTCGATCCAGCTCCGCCAGGTGGTCTGATTATCAGGTCTTTGAAAAAAGCGACGATAGGCGGGCAGAGACAGGAGCACAGGCGTCTCGCCTGTGAAAGACGCTGGCCTGCGCTTGCAGCGTCAGTGCCCAAACGGGCGGGACGCCCGTTCTCCATTGTCGCTGCAAAGCCCGATTATTTCCAAGAACTGGTCTGAGGCCGAATTAAAAAAGCAGGGTCGCGGGCGACTCGAGGCTCTTCTTGAGGGTGGCGAGGAACTCCGCGCCGGCGGCCCCGTCGACAACCCGGTGGTCGCCGCTGAGCCCGAGCGCCATCCGCTGCCCGACCACGATCTGGTCCTGCGCGTTCACCACCGGCTTTTTGAGGATCGCTCCAACCGCCAGGATCGCTGCCTGCGGCGGGTTGATGATCGCGTAGAACGTCTCCACGCCAAAGGCGCCGAGGTTCGAGACCGTGAGCGTTCCGCCCTGGTATTCTTCCGGCTTGAGCTTCTTCCCGCGCGCCCTGGTGGCGAGGTCCTTCACAGACGCGCTGATCTCGCGCAGCGAGAGGGTCTGGGCATTCCGGATCACCGGGGTGATCAGGCCGTCGTCCACCGCGATCGCGACAGATAGGTTTACCGAGGCGTACTCGACGACCGCATCGCCGGCAAATGCGGAATTGATTTTTGGATGCAGCGCCGCCGCGCGGGCGGTCGCGAGCAGGATGAAGTCGTTGACGGTGACCTTCGGCCCGCCGGACGCTTCCGACGCCGCATTGATGTCTTTGCGGAGCCGGGCCAGCGGGGCGGCGTCGATTTCGACCGAGAGGTAGAAGTGCGGGATCTGGGTCTTGCTGGCGAGCAGGCGCTCGGCAATCGTCCGCCGCATTCCGGAGAGCGGGATCCGCTTGTCGGCATCCGTCGATGTGACTTCAATCCGCGGGGCTGCTGCTGCCGGAGCGCCCGCGGGGCGCGCGGCGGGGGC
>JBGTAT010000447.1:0-4971 GCA_041749755.1 Terrimicrobiaceae bacterium
GGGGAGGTGGCGGTCGCTACCCTCGTGAGCCAGCCGATGCGCGTGCAGGCAAGCTCGTCGCTGGACGCCTTCCTGAGCTCCGCAGTCCCGGGAGCCCCCATCGTCGTGGAGAACCCGTCCGGCCAGGTCGTCGGAGTGCTGGCCGTCCACCGCTGAGGGCTGGCGCGCCAGATTTGCAGGATTTTGTTTTGTGGTCGGTTGGGATTTCGCTAAGTTCCCGCGCATGGCCAATTCCTTGCCACACATTCTTTCTGGATTCGAAGCCCGCCTCATGGAGTTCCGCAAAAATGCTCTGATGATGGGCAGCCTGACCCGGCGGAGCATCTCTCGCGCATGGAAGGGTGTCATGGAGCGCGACGGGGGGGCCTGCAACACGGTGATTGCCGACGACGAGGAGATCGACGTTTTGGAGGTGCAGATCGACCAGGAGGGGATCGGGCTGCTCCTCCGCTTCCAGCCCGTGGCCTCCGATTTGCGGCAGGTGATTGCGACGATGAAGTTCAGCGCGAACCTGGAGCGGATCTCCGACCAGGCGGTAGGGATCGCCCGCCGAGCGCGCAAGCTCAACCTGAAACCCCGCGTCCCCGAGGTGGCAGAGATCGAGCCGATGTTCCAGCACGCCGACGCGATGGTGATGGACGCCATCAAGGCGTTTGCCGATCAGGAGTCCGACCTCGCGCTCACGATCAAATCGCGCGACCGCGAGCTCGATGCGATGAACCGCGAGTACGTCGAAAAACTCACCGAGCTGATGCAAAAAAATCACGGCCAGATCGAGGAGTACCTCGAGCTGATCTTCATCGCGCGGTTCCTCGAGCGGATCGGCGACCAAGCGACAAGCATCGCCGAGGATACGGTTTTTGCCGTGAGCGCGGAAGATATCCGCCACCTTCCCGCTGGAGCGTAGCAGGCCTACCCGGGACAAAGCAGCTCAATGTCAGTGCAACCCTGCCTGCGAAACTCCTGGATTTTTGTCGCGCTGGCTCCGAGCGACTGCAGGGTCTGGCCCATCTCCTCCAAGTCGGCGTCGCGGAGCAGTGTCGGATGGACCGTGGTCCTCAGCTCGTAGGGCACCCCGGATGCCAGCAGGCAGCGCAGGGACTCGGCCGGGGCCGCGAAGGAATGGTCCCTCCCGGTGATCCTGTCGTACCGCTCGTCAAACGGGGCCTTCATATCCAGGCCAACCCAGTCCACCAGCGGGAGGACGTCGGCCAGCCGCCCGGGCATGAGGCCGGCTGTATGCAGGCCGACTTTGTACCCCATCTCGCGCACCGCCCGGATCGCGTCGGGCAACCCGGCCTGCGCGGTCGGTTCGCCGCCGCTGAAGACCACCGCCTCCAAAAACTTTTTGCGCTCGTGGAGCTGGGCCAGGACACTTTTCCACGAGAGGGTTCCCTGGCAGAACGACTGAAGGTGCGGGTTGTGACAATACCGGCAACGCCAGCTGCAGCCTTGGCAGAAAACAACCGCCGCCAAGTGCCCGGGGTAGTCGACGGTCGTGAACGGGATAAATCCGCCAATTTTTAGCAGGCTCATGGGAAATCGTCGCTGAGGCATCTTGCCTCAGATCTTAAAAACGCATCGGCAGGATGCCGATGCCAGTTAAGCAAAGAGCATTGAGGCTGGCGGCATTCATGCGCGCGCTCCGCGTTCCTCATGCGGCGCGGCGCTCGGCGGCGCGCTCTTCGCGGAACGGCGTGCGCTCGCGGTGCTCGCTCTGCTTGCCGGCATTAAATTGCGAGACGGGGCGGTGGTAGCCCATCACGCGGGTCCAGATCTCACAGCGGGTTCTTTCGTTTTCAGGCAGGGTGGTTTTCATAAATTGGAAGAGTTGGTTCTAAGCGGCCTGGCTTTGTTTTTTGAGCAGGGCCTCATCGCAGACCGGGCAGAACTCGTGTTCGCCGGCGAGGTAGCCGTGTTTCGGGCAGATCGAGAACGTCGGGGTGATCGTGAGGTACGGGAGCCGGAAGTTCGTGAACACCCGCTTGATGAGCTCGCCGCAAGCGCGGGGGGACGACATGCGCTCGTTCATGTAGAGGTGGAGGACGGTGCCTCCGGTGTAGCGCTTCTGCAGGTCATCCTGGTGCTGCAGCGCCTCAAACGGGTCGTCGGTCCAGCCGACCGGGAGCTGGGTCGAGTTCGTGTAGTACGGGGCCTCGGGGGTCCCGGCCTGGATGATGCCTGCCAGGTTTTTCTGGTCCATCCGCGCGAACCGGTACGTCGTGCCCTCGGCCGGGGTCGCCTCGAGGTTGTAGAGGTGCCCGGTCTTTTCCTGGAACTCGACCATGCGCTCGCGCATGCGGTCGAGGAGGCGGAGCGCAAACAGCCGGCCAAACGGGGTGCCGATCGTCTCGGCATCCTTCGTAAAATTCCGAATGCACTCGTTGACCCCATTGATCCCGACCGTCGAGAAGTGGTTCCGGAGGGTGCCGAGGTAGCGCTTGGTAAACGGATACAGGCCGCGATCCATGTTTTCCTGGATCACCCGCCGCTTGATTTCGAGGCACTCGCAGGAGAGGTCGAGGAGGTGGTCGAGGCGGCCCAGAAGGCCCTCCTCGTCCCCGGCAAAGAGGAAGCCCAGGCGCGCCGCATTGATCGTCACCACCCCGATCGAGCCGGTCTGCTCGGCCGACCCGAAGAGCCCGTTGCCACGCTTCAGCAACTCGCGGAGGTCGAGCTGCAGGCGGCAGCACATCGAGCGCACCATGTTCGGGCGGAGCTCGGAGTTGAGAAAATTCTGAAAATACGGCAGCCCGTATTTTGCGGTGACCTCAAAGAGGAGCTGTGCGGTCTCGCTCTCCCAGGGGAACTCCTCGGTGATGTTGTACGTCGGGATCGGAAACGTAAAAACCCGTCCGAGCGCATCCCCGCGCGCCATCACGCGCAGGAACGCCCGGTTGATCATATCCATCTCCTCCTGAAGCTCGCCGTAGCACATCCCGGACTCGCGGCCGCCGATCAGCGCCGGGGTGTCGCGCAGGTCCTCCGGGCACACCCAGTCGAACGTGAGGTTTGTAAACGGCGTCTGCGTCCCCCAGCGCGAGGGCACGTTCAGGTTAAAAACAAATTCCTGCATCCCCTGCTCGACCTCCTCATCGCTGAGCCGGTCGTGCCGGACGTACGGGGCCAGGTACGTATCGACCGAGCTGAACGCCTGCGCGCCCGCCCATTCGTTCTGCAGCGTCCCCAAAAAGTTGACCATCTGCCCGAGCGCCGTCCGGTAGTGGTGCGGCGGCCCGGACTCGATCTTGTTTGAAACCCCGTTGAAACCTTCCGTCAGGAGCTGCCGGAGCGACCACCCCGCACAGTACCCGGAAAACATGTCGAGATCGTGGATGTGGATATCCGCATGCCGGTGCGCCTGCCCGACCAGCGGCGGATAGATATGATCCAGCCAATAGTTCGCCGTCAGCTTGCCCGCCGTATTCAGGACCATCCCCCCCAACGAGTAGCCCTGGTTTGCATTCGCGTTCACCCGCCAGTCGGTGCGCTGAAGGTATTCTTCCAGCACCGAGGCCGGATCAATCGTCGTGGAATTTGGGTTGGACATGGAAAAATGAGCGGGCTCTAGGGTGAGGGAGGATACCTATATGTTGTGGGTCAATCTCCCGTTGGGGGCGACATATTGTATATTTTGCCGTAAAACTTCATTGACGGACATCAAGTCCCCCCACGATTTTTTAGATTTTTTTCCAGCTGTTCGCGAACAAATCCGGTTTTTCCGCTTGCCGCAGGGGATTGGCAAAATACCTTGAAAAGCACTTATGAGCGACCAGGGGCCAATCGCCTACGATTCGAAGATCGAGGGCAACATCATTTTTACGCAGCTGGACGCTGCGATTAATTGGATGAGGAGCCATTCCTTATGGCCGATGCCGATGGGGCTCGCCTGCTGCGCGATCGAGCTGATGGCCGCCTCCTCCGCCCGCTATGACATCTCGCGGTTCGGGGCCGAGGTGATGCGTTTTTCTCCCCGCCAGAGCGACGTGATGATCGTGGCCGGCACGGTGACATACAAGATGGCGCTTTCGGTGAAGCGGATCTGGGACCAGATGCCGGAGCCGAAGTGGTGCATCGCGATGGGGGCGTGCGCCTCGTCGGGCGGGATGTACCGCAGCTACGCCGTGCTCCAAGGGATCGACCACCTGATCCCGGTGGACGTCTACATCTCTGGATGTCCGCCGCGGCCGGAAGCCCTCCTCGACGGGCTCATGCAGCTCCAGAAAAAGATCATGGGCGAGCATTCGGTGACCGAACAAAAGAAAGCCCTTCTGGAGGCCCTATGATCGCTGCCGACGCCGCTCAAAGCCTCTCGCAAAAATTTCCCGCGGCCATTTTGGGGGAGAAGGAATTTCGCGGCGAGTACTCGCTGACCGTGCGGGCGGAGTCGCTGCGCGACCTCTGCCATCATGCGAAGGACGTCCTGGGGTTTGACTATCTGATCGACGTTTCGAGCGTGGACCATTTTGGCGACGAGCCGCGTTTCGAGGTTGTTTACGAGCTTTATTCGATGGCAGATGGCGTGCACCTGCGGCTCAAGATTTCCGTGAGCGAGGATTCCTGCGAGGCCCCGACCGTGAGCGACATCTGGCCGACGGCCAACTGGCATGAGCGCGAGGTTTTTGATATGATGGGGATCCGCTTCAAAGATCACCCCGACCTGCGCCGCATCCTCATGTGGGAGGGGTATCCGTACCACCCGCTGCGCAAGGACTTCCCTTTAGAGGGCAAGCGCAGCGAGGTCGCCGAGCTCGCTTTCAGCGACGTCGCCCCGCTCGCAGGCGGGCCCTTCGTAACCGTGCCGACCGATGGCACCACCCAGGTGCGCGAACCGCGCGCGCGCCATGCGGGAGACCTCCCCAGCTCGGACAAATTTATTGAGGAACCTTGATCGCCGACCCGGATAGGCTGGCGGAGCTTGTGGGCAAGCTGGCCGGATCGAACCAGATCGCCCTCGATACCGAAGCCGAC